>JAVBOX010000179.1:0-32124 GCA_031550095.1 Eubacteriales bacterium | reverse complement strand
TACCCCCAAGCATCCGGCCACCCATCCAAAGTTGATCCGGGTACGGGAAGGCGAGGCGATGATAGGAAACGATTTAGAGGACCTGCTCCAAAAATCCGTGGAGGGCGCTGAAAAAGTTGTCCTTTTTGAGGGCCAGATTCTCAAGGGATAAAAGCGTGCTAGCGCACATACAAAGTCATGGCGAGAAAGTGCCATGACTTTTTTTATGGAGGTGTGCTTATGGGTGGCAAGCTGTTGCTTCTCTTGGCATTATGCCTCCTGTTGATGGTACTTCAGGCCTTTCCCGAAGGTACGGTACATGCCTTTGCCGCCATGGATTCGCTGATCTGGATCGATCCGCAAGCAATGAACCTGGCGCTTTACCAGCAGAGAAAGCAAATGGGCCGCTGGGTGATCGCCGCCGAAACGGGAAAAACCCCAACTCCCGTTGGGATTTCTCGCATTACCAATTGGTTTCGTCCGGAAGGCTCTGGGTTTGGCACGAGATTTCTGAGGCTCAGTGCTCCGTGGGGCATCTATGAAATCCGTGAAACAAACCGTCCGGACTCAATTGCGCAATGGGCCTCCCACGGTTTCGTCAGAATGTTTACCAAGGACATCGAAACCCTGCATAGCTTGGTATCCAATGGAACGCGGGTAGTCATTGAAGACGGCCCGTATGGTGCCCTTGGATGGTCTTTCCCCAAACTGGCACAACAGGTGCGAGGCGCCCAGGTGCTCGCCGCGCAGCAAAAGCTCCGGGCTTTAGGGTGTTATCAAGGAGCTTGGGATGGCATTTATGGAAATGGCATGTCGGCAGCTTTGAACCGCTTTAAGCTGGGTAAGGACCTTCCCTGGAACGATTGTGTGGATGGAGCTACATGGGACGCATTAGGCTTTTTGGTCTTTGAATGATGGACTGGAGACATTTAGTAGGAGCGTATCTGACCCCTCCCATCCAAGGCGCGGTGATGAGCCTCCCAACGGAAGAGACGGCGTCCGCCACGGACCTTCGCCTGTGGGCGAACCGCCCCGCGATGCTATACGGAGCAAAGCGCAGGGCCCTGCCTGTGGCCTCCATCGAAGATGTCCGGGCGATGGCCGACGCGATGCTGGGCCATGCCGCCCATGCCAGACAGGAGGAATTGCGGCAGGGGTTCGTCACATTGCCAGGCGGGCACAGGGCGGGCCTTTGCGGGCGCGTGGCAATGAAGGACGGTCATCTCTCCGCGATACAGGACATCGCTTCCATCGCGGTGCGGATTGCCCGGGCGATACCGGCCGCCGGGATACCCCTGTTGCCGTGGATTCTCCCGGATGACAAGCCCGCCAGCGCCCTTTTGGTTTCCCCGCCGGGCTTGGGTAAAACCACCATGCTTCGGGATGTGGCCAGGCTTCTCTCCACCGGGGGATTCTTTGTTTCCATCGTGGATGAGCGCTCGGAATTGGCGGCCTGCGACCGTGGCATTCCGACGCTGGATGTGGGACCCTGCACCGATGTTCTGGACGGATGTTCAAAAGCGGATGGAATGCGCCTAGTTTTGCGCGCAATGTCCCCCCAGGTGATCATCACTGACGAACTGGGGCGACCGGAGGACGGGGAAGCTGTGGCGGATGCCGCGCGATGCGGTGTGGCGGTAATCGCGTCCGCCCATGGGCGGGATTTTGTGGATCTGGAGGCGCGGCCGATAATGAAACAGCTCTTGAGGCAAAGAACATTCTATCGCGTCATCGCCTTAGACGCGTTGGGCCACATTGGCGCGGTGTATGACGCCGCAGGCAATGCCCTTGCGTAGCGTGTGGTTTGCGGCCTTGGCTGCCGGTGGATGTGTGCTGCTGGGGGTTTCCTGGTCGGCGTCTCTTTTCCAAAGGGTGTCGGCATTGCTGGCCTGGTCGAGGGTCCTGGTCAGAATGGAGATTGGGCTTGGGTATCAAGGACAGCTCCTGGAAGAGCTACTAGACAGATCCGTTCAGGGTGAGACCAACCGGGACATCATGCTTGCGCTGAAGGATACCGCCCGGCGAATGCGAACGTGCCCGCTTTTGTCATTGGAAAGCGCCCTGGAGGGAGGCGGCATGCAAAGCTTAAAAGAAGCAGACAGAGCCGCGCTATCTCCCCTGTGGCTAGGATTAGGAAGCGGGGACATATCCACACAGCAAAACCTGCTTCGGGCTGTACAAACCGCCCTGGCCGCCCAGATTGACCAGGCAAAGGCTCAGGCGACCAAGGATCAAAGGCTGGCGCTCTCCCTCGGCTTTATTGGGGGCGGCGTGGTCTTTCTCTTCCTGCTATAGGAGGCGCTATGAATATTGACATGATTTTCCGCATTGCGGGCATAGGAATTCTTGTATCCGTACTGGGACAGGTTTTGACGCGAACGGGCCGGGAGGATATGGCCATGCTGACGACCCTTGCGGGGCTTGTGGTTGTGCTGCTGATGGTGGTCAACCTGATTTCCCAGCTCTTCCAAAGCGTTCGCAGCATTTTCAACCTATAATGGAGATTCTGCAGCTGGTAGGTTTTGGCGTCGCCTCTGCGCTTCTGGCGCTCACGCTTCGTCAAACCCGCCCGGAGATGGCGCTATTGGTATCCATGGTGGCTGGGTTATGCCTTTTTTCCGCCGTCCTGGGCCGAATAGAACCCATCATCGAGAGCTTCTCCCAGCTCGCCAACCAAGCGCATCTCCAAGGCACAGCGCTACCGCTCCTTCTTCGCATCATCGGCGTGGCGGCATTATGTGAGCTTGGTGCGCATTTGTGCAGGGACGCGGGGGAGAGCGGCATCGCCGCAAAAATCGAAATGGGCGGTAAAATCGTTGTCCTCGCCATGGCGATGCCCATTGCCACCTCTTTGGTGCGGCTGGTAACGGAGATTTTGCCATGAAAACCCTCGGCATAGCATGCCTTCTTCTGTTCTTTTTGTTTTTCGTTCCGTCCCCAGCCCAGTCGGAGGGCGCTTCTCCTTCGCCCCAAGTGGAAACGACCGTTTGGACAGTCGTTGAGAATCTGCCTTTGGAGGGTTTCCTTGAAACCATCGAAAGCCTCTCGGGCAATCAAAAAGTGGATGTGCGCCAGCTGCTGGACCGAATTCTGAGGGGAGAAACGGTGCTTGATGGCGATGAAATCATCAAGGCGCTGCTCAATGGAATACGAACACAGCTGTTGGATCGGCAAGGGCTCCTGCTCGGCTTGCTGGTTCCCGCGCTGCTATACGGCATACTTGCGCGGTTTCAGGACGCCTTTCACGCGGAGTCTGTCACCCAGATCAGCCGGTGGACTTGCTATCTCTGGATTGCCGCCACGGTGATTGTGGAGTGTGTGGCCCAAGCGAGAAATTCTCGCTCCGCGGTGGATGGAATGGCATCGGGAATGCAGGCGCTCTTTCCGCTTTTGCTGACCCTGCTTGCGGCCGTGGGAGGTACGGCCTCAGCCGCCTTCTTTCAGCCGGCTGTTGTGGCCGCAAGCGGCACAATGACCACCATTGTCCGAAACGTCAGCTTTTCTCTGGCGCTTGCTTACGCGGTTCTCTCCGTGTTGGACAATCTTTCGGAGAATTTCTCATTATCCAGGCTTTCGGCGCTGGTCAAAACCGCTTCCGGCTGGACGCTGGGCATTTGCTTCACGGTATTCATTGGGGTGATGGCTGTGCAGGGATTTGGCGCGGCGGCAACGGACGGCGTGACACTGCGGACAGCGAAGTACGCGGTGGACAACTTTGTTCCCATCGTCGGCGGCATGTTCGCCGATACCGTGGATACCTTGGTGGGCTGCTCCCTGTTGGTGAAAAACGCGCTGGGCATCACGGGCATAATTCTCCTGGTCGCTTACCTCTCCTTGCCCCTGCTACATGTGCTCTCCACCGTGATTACTTTCCGCTTGGCCGCGGCCATCATGGAGCCTATTGCGGATAAGCACGTCGTTCGGTGCATCGGGGATGCGTCCAACGCGCTGGTGATGCTGGCGACCACCCAGCTGAGCATTGCCGCCATGTTCTTCTTGCTGGTCGCCCAACTGCTGGTCGTTGGCAATATGACGGTTATGCTGCGATAGAGGCGAGGTGAGTGATTTGATAGACGCATTGTTTACACTGCTAAAGAGGCTCGCAGCGTTGACTATGCTAATCATCCTCTGTGATTTTCTTCTGCCCGAAGGCGCGATGCGCCGCTATGCAAGACTTGCTGGCGGCCTGATGACCACCATGATGATCGCATCCCCCTTGATCAGCTTGTTGGGGGAGGTTGCGCGATGAGCTTATTCGGCGGCGTGAAGGAAAAAATCAAGCGCGTAAAAGGCGCGGAATGGGCAATTCTTCTCATTGTGTTGGGCCTGGCCGGGAGCCTTCTTCTGACCCCGGCCGGGGGGATACTCGGCTTTGGAGCAGAGCAAACAAAAGAAACCGGCTTTGACGAGTTGGAAACCCGCTTGGCGCGGGTGTTGTCCAGCATGGAGGGCGCCGGAAATGTGAACGTGGTCATCCATTACGCGGAACCGGCCTTGCCATCGGGGAACTGGCTAGACCAGCCATCCAGGCAGCAAGCCGCGGAACCGGTTGGGGTCGTCGTTGTGGCGGAAGGGGCTGACGATATCGGCTTGCGGCTCGAAATCGCGCGGGCCGTACAAACGCTGTTGCATCTGGATGCAGACGCAGTAGAAATTTTTAAAATGAAAGCGGAGATGGAGGGGGAATAATCCATGAAAGAGCTGCCAACGATACAAACAAGAAAGAGCTTCAATTTTAGAAGCCTTGGCGTTCTCGGGTTGATCGCGCTGCTATTGACCGTAAGCTACCTGGGTTCCATTGGCAACAAGCCGGTTTCCGCGACCATACCCATGGAGCAGGTCTCCTTAACAGCAACCCAAACCGCCCAAGAAAGGGAAGGCGTCCATCCATCGGCGATGCCAAGCGAAGCCCCCGCTGTTATCACGGCGGTAACGCCGTTTGATAAGTATCGTGAAGACCTTGAGGCCGCCCGTAAGGCCGCCGGAACCCAATTGGATGAAGTCATCCTGAACACTGCGGCCAACGCTGAAACAGTCCAAGAGGCATTGCGGCAAAAAACGGCCCTTGCCAAAGCCATGGAAGTAGAGGCGTCTATGGAGGCCCTGATCAAAGCGCGGGGATACTCGGATGTGCTATGTACGTATAGGGAAGGCTCCGTCAACGTGGTCATCAAAGGTGCCTCCCTGACCCAACAGCAGGCTTCCCAGATTCTCGACATTGCCATGGCGGAATCCGGAGCGCCTGCGTCGAACATTCGTATCATTCCTGCGGAATAGTCATTTCAAGAAAAAACGCCCGATTGAATTCCGTGAAGAATGCTGGTATAATGAACTATCTCAATATGAGCAATCCCCAAAACAAGAGGTGTTAGCATATGAATATGAATGAGAACCTTCCGATCAACATGGGTACAGAACGCGAGGCCGGAACGGTCACTTTTGCCAACGAGGTGATTGCGATCATTGCCGGAATGGCGGCCAACGAGGTAGACGGTGTCGCCAGCATGATCAATTCGAACACCATCGCCGATCTGTTTGGCCGGGCGAAGCCGGTCACCAAGGGTGTCAAGGTGGAAGTTGGTGTGGAAGAGGCCTCCGTGGATCTCGTGATGACGGTTGAATACGGCAAGCCCATACACAAAGTATGCACGGATGTGCAGGAAAGCGTTCGCAAGGCCATAGAATCCATGACCGGCCTGCATGTGGTCAAGGTGGATGTGCATGTGGTAGGCGTCAGCTTTGAGCGTGAAGCCAAAGAAATGCAGCAAGGCTATGTAAAAGCCACTACGGTTGCCGGGGAGCTGGATGAGCGTTCCCGCAGGATTGAACCCAACCAGCCCAGGGAGAAGATAAGCCACGAAGCGACGCATAGATCCATCGCCGACCCGCTGGATATTGATACCGATATTCCGGACAGCCTTGAAGAAGACGATATTGTCGGGGAAGACACGGAAACGCCATTGGAAACGGACAAAGAGGAGTGAATAATCCATGAAGATGCGTTGGTATGACAGCATCCTCGTTTCGCTGAGCGGACTGGTTCTCACAGCACTGGGTGTTTTTGTCATGCTGGCAGGAAGCGGTGTGATCAAATTGCCGGAACCACTGACGCTGGATGCCTGGCTCGGTTCCGGATGGCAGTGGATGCCCCTCGTCTTTCTCGCGGGCTTGGTCTTCATTGCTTGGGGGCTTTGGCTCTTGCTGCGCCCGTTCATGCGCCGGGGAGAATCAAGAGGACGCTATTACACTGTTCATGACGGCGGTGTGGACAGCGTCCAGATTTCCATTCAAGCGCTGGATCATTTGGTGCACAAGTGCTTGGATAGGCGGGGCGAAATCCTCTCCAGCAATGTGCGCATCAGCGGCCAGGAGGATGCGATGCGCATCCTGCTTCGCATCACCGTTCGCTCTGGGGTCACCATCCCCACTCTGGTCGCTCAGGTGCGCAAAGAGATCAAGTGTTATGTTGAGCAGTGCGCGGGCGTTGTCGTTGAAAGCGTGCAAATTGTGGTGGAAGCCACAAAGGACGCAAAGGGAACCGCCTTTGAACCGGAACTGTTGCCGCCCCCAATGGAAGCAGGCTCCATCCAGGCAACCATGGAAGAACCGATGGAACAGCCGGATTTCAGCTGTTTGCAGACAGTCTGGGAGGCGGAACCCGCCGAAGCCTACGGCGCAGAGCCTATCCCTGAGGAAGAACGGACACACATCGCCGCCGAACCGGAGAAGGAACCTGAAGCAGAGGCCATTCCGCTAAGCGCCGTCCTGCCCGATGATATTCCCGAGGCGCCGCCTATACCGCTTTCCGGCAAGGCATTTCCTTTCCCGGGAGAGGACATTCCGGTATGGAATCAGTCAAGCGCTGTAGCCGATGACACAGAGGACGGGAGAGGAGAAACACACGATGCATGAGGGTGGTTTTTTCTCAAAGGTAATGACACCCGGCACAAGGCCATGCGCCGTCGCGTGCGTGTTACTCGGTGTTTTGACGGCGTTGATGCTCTTGTGGGCAGGCGTATGGAAAACGCTGCTGGTCGCGATCCTGATTGCCCTTGGTATTTTTCTCGGCGGCGTAAAGGATAAGCGGACTTTCTTTCAAAAGCTGCTGGGCCGGAATGATATGACGAAATAGGATAAAGCGGAACGGAGCGTGGTTCCATGGCGCGTGGTGAAGCCCGTGCGGCAGCTATGCAGTTGATTTACGAGGATATGATGGGCGGCGAGGGCGGCGACAAGACGCTATCGAACCTTCTTGATTTTTCCCCCACAGGCGATGATAACGATTACATTGTCAGCGTGGTACAGGGTGTTCGGGAAAAACGGGGGGATTTGGATTCCCGCATTGAAAGACACCTGGTCAATTGGACACTGGACCGGCTGGCAAGGGTTGATTTGGCAATTTTGCGGCTGGCGGCTTATGAAATATTTTATCGCGAGGATATTCCTTCCGCCGTCTCGGTAAATGAGGCCATTGAGCTTTCCCATGTCTTCAGCACCGATGAGGCGGGGAGCTTCATCAATGGAGTATTGGGAAGCTTATTGCGTTCTGAAGGCAAGGCCAAATGAGGGCGTGCCTAGGCATTGATACCAGCTGTTATACCACTTCGGCAGCCCTGTGCTGTTCAGAGAGCAGCGCTGGGGCAGGCCGTTTTTTTCAGGAGCGGGCTCTTCTGAAGGTTTCCCAGGGTGAACGGGGGCTCATTCAATCCCAAGGTGTTTTTCAGCATATCAAGAAGCTGCCCGAAATACTGGAAAGCCTTTTGAACGCTCATTTAGATGTTGCCGTCGCGTCCGTTTGCGTCAGTGATAAGCCCCGTCCCGTGGAGAGTTCCTATATGCCGGTGTTTCTCGTCGGCGTAAGCACAGCCCGCGCTCTCGCCGCCGCCCTTCAAGTGCCGTTGTACTGCACCACCCACCAGGAAGGGCATATCCGGGCGGCAAGAGTCGGCACCGGCCTCAGGGTGGACAAGCCTTTCGTAGCGGTTCATCTGTCCGGCGGCACGACGGAAATCCTTCGTGTGGAGGGGGAAAATGTTCGCCTTTTGGGAGGCACCCTGGATCTTCACGCCGGTCAACTTATTGATCGCGTCGGCGTGGCGATGGGCTTGCCCTTTCCCTCAGGACCGCACCTTGAGAGGCTTGCGATGGTTGGCAACGCCGCGTCCCGGCTCTCCTCGTCATTGGATGGCTTGTCATGCCACTTTTCTGGCGCGGAGGCACAGTCAACGCGATGGCTAAAAGCTCAGTCGCTTTCAAGGGAGGACATCGCTGCGGAGATCTTTTCCTGCGTTGCTCGAACAGTTTCCCACCTGGTGGTGGAAGCCTGCGGACAGAATGGCATTTCAGAGGTTTTGCTTGGAGGCGGTATTATTTCTTCCGCGCTGATCCGGGCGGAAATTGCCGAACGGGTTGCCTCCCGGAATCATAGGATCAGCCTGCATTATGCCAAGCCGGAGTTGGCGGGCGACAATGCGGTGGGCGTGGCGCTTATCGGCATGGAGCGCATGGAGCGCGGGTAAAGTCTCTGGATGACCAGTATGTGAAGATGCGTTGACCGCAAAGGAGGAAGGCACGTGAAGGCACAGATCATCAACGGCAAGGAAATCGCGTCGGAAATTCGTGAAGACATACGCATTCGGGTGAAGGCGCTGGTTCAATTTGGGATCCAGCCTGGGCTTGCCGTGATATTGGTTGGGGAGAATCCCGCAAGTCAAATCTACGTCCGAAACAAGGAGCGTGCCTGTGAGATGGCCGGAATTCGCTCCATGGTGATACGCATGCCTGCGGATACCCTCCAAGCGGCGCTGGAAGAAAAAATTGACGAGCTGAACAATAACCCGGAGGTGGACGGTATCTTGGTCCAACTGCCGTTGCCCCAAGGCCTGGATGAACAACGGGCATTGGCGCTGGTATCCCCAGCGAAGGACGTGGACGGGTTCCACGTGCAGAGCATGGGCGCTTTGGCCACAGGAAGAAAAGGCTTTGTCTCCTGCACACCAAAGGGCTGCATGGAACTGCTGCGGCGCACCGGCGTCAACCTCTCCGGAAAAGAGGCTGTGGTGGTGGGACGTTCCAACATCGTTGGCAAACCCATGGCATTGCTCCTGCTGGCTCAAAACGCAACCGTAACGGTCTGCCATTCGAGAACGGTGGATTTAGCCGCCCATACCAGAGGGGCGGACGTGCTGGTGGCCGCGGTAGGGAGGCCTGGCATGATCACAGGTGACATGGTCAAGCCGGGGGCCATCGTTATTGACGTGGGCATCAATCGGCTTGAAAACGGCAAGGTGGTTGGCGATGTGGATTTTCCATCCGCCTCGGAGGTAGCCGGCTATATCACGCCGGTGCCTGGCGGCGTAGGGCCGATGACCATCGCCATGCTCCTTTTGAACACGCTGGAGTCAGCGGAAGCAAGGGCATGACGTGGAACGCATTCTAACCGTTACCCAGCTCAACGAATATGTTCGGCGCTCCCTTGCGGTGGATCCTATGCTGAAGGGAATCAGCTTGCAGGGTGAAATCAGCAATTTCAAGCGCCACAGCGCAGGCCACCTGTATTTTACCCTAAAGGATGCGGAGTCCAGGATCGCCTGCGTCATGTTCCGCACAGCTGCCATGAGCCTTCACATGTTGCCCAGTGACGGCATGCGGGTGGTGGCGGTTGGCAGCGCGGCACTTTACACGGCCGCTGGGCAGTATCAGTTCTACGTGGATACCATGCGGGACGATGGTGTGGGCGCCCTGTATGTGGAATTCGAACGGCGAAAAGCAAAGCTTCTAGCGGAAGGCTTGTTCGATCAGGGGCTGAAAAAGCCGTTGCCGCTCTTGCCCCGGGGGGTGGGCATTGTCACGTCGCAAACAGGCGCCGTAGTTCATGACATCCAGATGGTGGCGCAGAGGCGCAACCCGGGAATTCAGCTCTACCTGTGGCCTTCCGCGGTGCAGGGAGAGGAAGCGGCGAGGGAGATTGTCGACGGCATTGCGGCGTTGGACCGGTGTGAGGATATCGATGTCATCATCATAGGCCGAGGCGGTGGCTCCTTGGAGGATCTTTGGGCGTTTAACGAAGAGGCTGTCGCCAGGGCTATTTTTCATTGTAAAACTCCGGTGATCAGCGCGGTTGGCCATGAGACGGATATCACCATCGCGGATTTTGTGGCGGATGTGCGGGCCGCCACGCCTTCCCATGCGGCTGAACTGGCAATTCCACGGCTTGATGAGCTTCAGAACATGTTGCGAGAGATCCATCAGCGCATGAATCGGATGGCGGCACAGTATCTGGTGCTTCTGCGCCATAGGCTAGGCGCGTTGGGCATAAGGCTTTCCGCAGCACAACCGGCCAACCGCCTTCTTGCCCGGCTTGAGAGGCTGACCGCCCTGCGAAAGCTTCTGGATGCCAGGATGGAGAGCGGAATGGTTAATCGCCGCTTGCGGCTGGATGCGCTGAAGGACCAGCTGGAATCCCTGTCCCCCCAAAGGGTTTTGTTAAGGGGTTATGCGCTGGTGACGACCGAGACGGGAATCCCCGTGACCCGACGCCAGCAAACGCCGGTGGGAAGCCATGTTCACATACAGCTGCACAAAGGAGTTTTAGCGGCGATGATTACGGAGGCACATGATGGCAAACAAGAAAAAGGACATTGACTTTGAGGCGGGGCTTTCCACGCTGGAGGCGCTTGTTGCCAAAATGGAGGGTGAACTGCCGCTTGCGGAGGCAATGGCGGCCTATGAGGAGGGCATGAGGCTCCATGCCGCACTCCTGGCACGGCTGGATGAGAGCGAAAAACGGTTAAAGGTGTTGCCCGCCCGGGAGGAATACCAATGACCTTTCCGGCTTTACACGCTGAGTACCACCGACAGGTGGGGGATGGGCTTAGAGCGCTCATGGATAAGTGCCCCGCTCCCGAACCCCTTCGAAGCGCCATGGGCTACAGCCTTTTGGCGGAGGGAAAGCGCCTCAGGCCGGTTCTGCTTCTCGGCGCGTGCGAAACTGTCGGCGGCGCCGCGCAGGCAGCGCTGCCCTATGCCTGCGCTGTTGAAATGATCCATGCTTACTCCCTGATCCACGATGATTTGCCCGCCATGGATGATGATGATTTCCGGCGGGGCAAGCCCACAAACCACAGGGTTTATGGAGAGGGGATGGCGATTCTCGCCGGAGATGGCCTTCTCTCCCTGGCGTTTGAAATCATGCTGAACGCAGCGGAAACCCCGGCGCATATCGCGGCCATGCGGCGCATAGCCGGCGCCGCTGGAGCCGGGGGAATGGTGGCGGGACAGTGCGCGGATTTGGCCTGCGAGAAGAGGGGCGTCGGTACCGCTGACGATTTGCAGTACATTCATTTGCACAAAACCGCCGATATGCTGATTGGGGCCGTAACCGCTGGCCTTCTCCTGGGCGG
Organism: Eubacteriales bacterium; assembly: GCA_031550095.1. Taxonomy (GTDB): domain Bacteria; phylum Bacillota; class Clostridia; order Christensenellales; family Aristaeellaceae; genus Avichristensenella. Next base: position 20,743 of record JAVBOX010000179.1, on the reverse strand, counting down.
CGCGTCTCGGGATGAAGCCACGGCCGGGGAAACCTATGCCAGGGCGCTTGGCCTCGCCTTCCAAATGCAGGATGATCTTCTGGACATTGAAGGCAGCATGCAGGCCCTCGGCAAGGCGACCGGCACGGACGCGGCGAGGGGAAAGCTCACGTGGCCGGGTTTTTATGGGATAGAGGCCTCGCGGCGCACGATTAAGGAAAAGACAGAGGAGGCCTTGGCGGCCCTCCACTGCTTTGGAGAGCGGGGACACTTCCTGGCGGAAATGGCCCGATGGCTCCTCGTGAGGGATCGATGATGATGGAAGAACTCGCTCTTCTCTTTGAAAACCGGGTTCTTGGCACATCCCTGTTGGCTTGGTTTATTGCCCAGCTGCTGAAGGCGCTTTTGTCCAGCGTCAAGCGAAGGCGTTTCGATGTGGGAAGCCTGGTAGGTTCCGGGGGAATGCCCAGCTCCCATGCCGCCTTTGTCGTCTCCCTGGCTTTTTCCATCGGGTGGCAGGCTGGGTTTGATTCTGCGCTGTTCGCCCTCTCCGCTGTATTCGCCATGGTGGTCATGTATGACGCGGCTGGTGTCCGCCGGGCGGCGGGCAAGCAAGCCCAGCTGCTGAATCAAATCGTTGTGGAGATTTTTGAGGAGGGGCACTTGCCGCAATACGAGACCCTCAAGGAGTTGATTGGGCATACGCCCCTGCAAGTGTTGGCAGGCGCGGTGTTGGGCGGGTTGGTTTCCATTTTGCGGGTTATTTAGCCAAAAGGAGAGCGTATGGCATTATTTGTGGATCATGCACGCATACTTGCTAAGGCCGGAAATGGCGGCAATGGCTGTGTTTCCTTCCATAGGGAAAAATTCGTGCAAAACGGCGGACCGGATGGGGGAGACGGAGGCCGGGGAGGAGATATCATGCTGCTGGCGGATCCCGGCATGCATACCCTGATGGACTTTCAAAGCCGCCGAAAGTTTGCCGCTGAAAACGGCGCGGATGGCAGCAGCCGGTTTTGTTCCGGAAAATCCGGCGAACCTTTGATCATCAAGGTACCGCTTGGAACCGTGGTGCGGGATCGGACAACAAGCCGAGTTTTGGCGGACATGCGGGAAAGGGGAGAGCAGCGGATCCTGTTCCGGGGAGGCCGGGGCGGGTGGGGCAACGCCCATTTTGCCACGCCGACGCGGCAAGCCCCCAACTTCGCCAAGCCGGGGGAAAAGACGGAGCTAATGGAGCTGGAGCTGGAGTTGAAATCCATAGCGGACGTGGGGTTGGTAGGCTATCCCAACGTTGGAAAGTCTACCATTCTCTCAGTCGTTACCTCCGCCCGCCCGAAAATCGCCCACTATCATTTTACCACGCTAGCCCCGAACCTGGGCATTGTGCGGGCTTTCGGGCAGGAGTTTGTGCTGGCGGACATTCCGGGCCTTGTGGAAGGAGCCCATGCGGGGATCGGGCTTGGACATGCCTTTTTGCGGCATGTGGAACGCACACGAATGCTGGTTCACGTGGTGGATATCGCCGGAAGTGAGGGCCGGGATCCAGTGGAAGATTTTGACCGGATCAACGAGGAGCTTGCCTATTACGGGGAACTGGCTATGCGCACGCAGATCATCGCCGCCAACAAGGCGGATCTTCCGGAGGCGGCGGAGAATCTGGAGCGGCTGAAGGCCCATGTGGCGGAAAGGAGTCTTTCCGTCTTTCTCGTATCCGCCGCCACCCAGCAGGGCTTTGAGCCTCTTCTCAAGGAAATTGCGCGGATCTTGCCCTCATTGCCGGAGCCGGAGCTCCTGGAAGACATGGACGGCGACTGGGAAGAAAAAACCTCAAACGAACCTTTTACGGTAAAAATCCTAGAGGGAGCCTATTGGGTTGAGGGAACCGGGGTGCAAAGGCTTATTGATTCTGTTAACTTTGGCGATGAGGATTCGATGAATTGGTTTCATCACACTCTGCGGAGAATTGGCGTCATCGATCTGCTTCGAGAAGCCGGCGCGGCCCAAGGCGATACGGTTGTCATGGGGGACATGGAGGTTGATTTTGTGGAGTGATTCAATTGACGAGCAAACAAAGGGCATTTTTGCGGGGAATGGCCAACACCATAGACCCCATCCTGCACATCGGAAAAGAGGGAATAACCCAGGCCGTGGCGCAGCAAGCCTGGGATGCCCTGGAGGCAAGGGCACTCATCAAGGTAGCGGTGCAGCGTTATGCGCCCTATGAAACCACTCGAGAAGCCCTTGAACTCCTGTGCGAAAAGACCCACGCAGAATCCGTACAGTGTATCGGTTCAAAATTCGTGATCTACCGGCGGGCGCGGGAGGCTCCTCATATTCTCGATGAATGATACTAGAGCGTAAACACCTTGCTTGCTTTTCTGCGGCAAAAGGCGAAGAGCAGTAGGCAAACCAGGGCGGGTATCGCATAGAGGATCTGCTTTGTGAGCACGTAAAGCAGGGAAAGGCCAATGCCGTAGATGGCATACCGGCGTTTTTTTGTGGGATCTAGAATGCGGGCTTTAAGGAGCTCCTTGCGGAATTTCTGCTTGCGCCGCTTTCCGAGCGTCTGGAGTTGCTCATTGGTGGCAGGCGCGGCTAATCCGGCCATGCCTATTAGGCCAGCCCGACCCAAAAGTCTCGTGCGGGGCGTCAAGTCTTCAGCTAGAGCCGATGCCTGCGAGGTGAAGTCGCTGGTGGAGCATACGATACAGATATCGGCGTTTTCCTCCCTGGCGTTTCGAACCGTGGCCAGGATCTCGTCACAGTCAGCCGGAGCCGAAGCGTGCCGCTGAAGGCACTCAATCCATACAGCGCCCTGGGTGTGCTGAGCAATCATGCCATGCTCTTTAGTCGCAAAGTCTGTCAATGTCAACGCCTGGGATAACCAGGCGGCGGCGTTGCTCACGGCGTTTGCGGGCGACTGCAGCAGCAGCGAATCAACTGCCATTTCACCGCCGATGCGCCTGCGAAGCGCCGTTTCCCTCCGCGCCAGGGTTCTTTTTTCACCCAAGCGAACCGTCTGCAGGACCAACAGTGCTAACGCAACGCCAGCTGACAGTGAGGGCAAAATAGCGCCCCAGAGAAGATAGAACCAACCGCAGCTGATGAGCAAAACCAATGCGTAAAGGCCGAAGCGATCAATTCGCTCGGCCAACCGGGTAGGAGATTCTAATGGGGATTGCATTAGCACTTGCCGCGGCAGCGGTAGCTCCCGCACATGCTTTCATCATCCGCCTTACCGCTGGACGCGCCGGGCAGAGGATCGACGTGGATTTTGTTCAAGCTGCAATGGTTGCTCGAGTCATGATAGGAGCAAGAGCAAACGCCGCACTGAATGCTTGGGTTGGGATTCGTATCATCTCTCATGGAATCGCCTCCTTTACGTTTTGGCTATTGTGCGCAGTAATCTCGATATTATGCCAAGAAGAAATAAAAGGAATTTCTATATGAAAATGACCACAAAAACCCTGACCCGCGCCGCCGCCATTGCGGCATTATACGCGGCCATCACCTTGCTCCTTCAGCCCATCAGCTTCGGTCCCATGCAGCTGCGCGTATCCGAGGCCATGACGCTCTTGCCCTGCCTATGGCCGGAATCCATCGCCGGCCTTTTTGTGGGCTGCTTTCTTTCAAACCTAATCGGCGGATATGGCATTATGGACGCCGTTATCGGCGGCGGCGCGACGTTGATCGCGGCTTTTCTCACATATTGGTTGCGAAAAAAACGATGGCTTGCGCCATTGCCGCCGGTGCTTATTAATATGGTCGCCATTGGAATACTATTGCATGTGGTTGCGAAAGCGCCCTTGCTGATGACGGTTTTTTATATCGGCGCGGGGCAGGCGCTGGCATGTTATGGCTTGGGTATTCCCATGCTCACCGTGCTGCGTAAATCCAGACTTGCGCAAAAACTGTAATATGGTATACTATTCGTTGTGTATTCAATGGCATTAAAGGAGGTATTGGCATGGCAAAATCCCAAACAGTGCTCGTTCTTAACTATGGAGGACCTCTCGCGTCCTTCATCGCGCGAAAAATTCGCATGGCGCATGTCTTTTGCGAGGTGTTGCCCTGCAACGCGGCAACGGATGTTCTTCGTGCCCACGAGCCTGTAGGATTTGTCCTGGCCGGTGCGTCTTTCGACGATATCCCCTGTGATCCAGGTGTTTTTGACATGGGATTGCCCTTTTTTCGCGTTCAAAAGCAAGGGGACGGTGAAGGCCTCGAGCGGTTCCTTTTCGAGGAATGCGCTTGCCGCGCAGATTGGGATATGAATGCCTTTATCGAGGATGCTATTCGGGAAATTCGCGCCCAGGTTGGGGATGGCAGGGTGTTGCTTGGCCTTTCCGGGGGTGTGGACAGCGCTGTCACAGCCGCGCTTCTCTATCGGGCCATTGGTGATCGCCTGGATTGTGTTTTTGTCAATCATGGCCTGATGCGCAAGGGGGAGCCGGAGGAGGTGCGGCGCGTCTTTACCGAAACATTTCCCGTTAACTTCATCTCTGTGGACGCGGTGGATCGTTTCCTTGATAAGCTTAAGGGCGTTATCGACCCGGAAGCAAAGCGCAAGACCATCGGCGCGGAATTCATCGATGTGTTTGTCGCGGAGGCGGAAAGGCTTGGCCGCCTCGATTATCTCGCCCAGGGCACCATTTATCCGGATATCATTGAGAGCGGCGTCACCCCTGGCGAAGCGTTGATCAAGAGCCACCATAACGTAGGAGGCCTTCCGGAGCACATCCGCTTTAAAGGATTGGTAGAACCGGTTCGGATGCTCTTTAAGGATGAGGTGCGGGATGTGGGTGCCGCCCTTGGTCTGCCGGAAAGCATGGTTCGGCGGCAGCCGTTTCCTGGACCGGGCCTTGGCGTTCGGGTCATGGGAGAGCTTACCCGGGAAAAAGTCCACATTGAACGGGAAGCAGACGCTATTTTGCGAGAAGAAATTCGAAACGCCGGCTTAGAAGGGAAAATTGACCAGTTTTTCACCGTGCTGACCGGCGCCAATTCCGTGGGCATTCAAGGTGGCAAGCGGATATACGCCCATGTGATCTGCGTTCGTGCCGTGACGACGAACGACTTCATGTCGGCGGAGTGGGTTCGAATTCCCTATGATGTTGTCGCCAAGATTTCAGGCCGCATCACCGCCGAGGTACCCCAGGTCAGCCGCGTCGTATTGGATGTGACATGCAAGCCGCCTGCCGCCATTGAGTGGGAATAGAATAGAGAATATAAAATGTTGTATTATCATGTGGCTGGATTGCGAATCGCCATTGAGGAAGTGCCTGGCATTCCCCGAATGGAAAACTTTGAGCCGTTTGCCTGCGAACCAGGCCCGGCTGATATTCTGTATCACATTCGCCCCTATGAGCCAAATACCCTGCCCATCCCGCCTGCTGAAACGATGGCGATGGTTAGCGAGGATGTAGTCAACCAGCTTTATTTGCATGACGGCATGATGTACAACAAAATCGCCATGCAGATGGGGGATCCCCGGTCTATGTGGTTTGCCCAGCGCATCGGCGCGTGGGGCGAAGCGACCATCTACATCCCCAGCGACTGGCTGGATTTTATGGGCTTTGGCAACGCCTTCTCCTTTGAAAAGACGCTGTTGCCCTTCCGCGGGCTTATACTCCATTGTGCCCTGATCGAATACGAAGGGCAGGGTATCGCGTTCAGCGCCCCCTCTCAAACCGGCAAATCAACCCAGGCGGGCCTTTGGGAAAAGCACAAAGGTGCGCGGATTCTCAACGGGGACAGGGCTATTTTGAGGGAAGAGGGCGGCATCATTTATGCGTATGGCTCCCCTTACGCGGGATCCAGTGATCTGTTCATCAACCGGCGCATTCCCCTTCGATCAATCATCATGCTGGAACAAGCCAAAGAGAACACCATTACCCTCATTCCGCAGACGGAAGGACTCGGCTTGTTTATTTCTCAGTCCTCTTTGCCCCTTTGGCAGCCCGATCTGTTCGAAATGGGCATGCAGACACTTGAATCCATCATTACAGGCGTTCCCATGCACCGGCTTGCCTGTTTGCCGGACGAAGGTGCCGTGGAGTGTGTGTACAAATGTCTTCAATTGTAGACGGCTATCAGCGCGGCGACGCCGCGACCATAGGGTACAGGATGGAGCAGCTGCTAGCCCAGGGTCAGCAAGTGACGCTCCAGATCAGCGGCGACAGCATGCGCCCAACGCTGAAGCCAAGGCGGGACGCCGCTGTTTTGGCGCCTTTGGATATTTGGCCCCCGAAGCGACATGATATCGTGTTCTTCAAGAGCGAGCGGTCGCCAAGCGGGTACGCACTGCACCGGGTGCGCCGCATAAAGGCGGATGGACTGATCATGAACGGAGACGCGCAGGCCTGGACCGAGGGTCCTATCCCCAAAGATCGGGTATTGGCCAAAGCAATTCTGCTTATGCGCAACCAAAATCCAGTGAATGTAGACGGAATTGGGTATCGAGGGTATGTATGGTGCTGGTCGTTGACCCTTCCAATTCGTTGGCCCTTGTTCGCCATTTGGCGTGGTATAAAGCAATTGCTAGGCAAAGAGTAACGGAGGAATTCCAATGCTAAAAAAACTTATGAGCCGCCTTGTGGGTTTCCAGCAGGAAAATATTGAGGCGATTGACTGGGGACGTATCTGGCAGCAGCTCAAATGGATGAACCGATTCAGCAGGGGGTATCGGGGCAGAATCTCTTTTTTGACCGGGCTCAGCCTTTTCTTTTCCCTCTTTGGCATTGCCTACGCCCTTATTTATCGCCAGGTAATCGACCAGATCATGCCAAACATCACCGATATCATCCAAATGATTGATGCAAAGGCCCTGGAACTTCGCCAGCTGAACCTGTTTGGAAAGTTTATGAGCATTTATAATATGCTGGCCATACCGACGATTCTTCCCATTTCTATCCCCATGCTTGGCGTTGATCACATCGTTATCGATCTGACGACCATCGTTTTTGTTTATTTGGCGTATAAGTTGATCAGCTATGCTTATTCCCTCTTTATGCAGTTTTTTAACATTCACTTGCAAATGGATTTAGGCCTTGGCATCAAGCGGAAGGTATACTCCACCATTTTGGAAAGCGATTGGCTGTCCTTGACCCAGTATCACGCGGGAGATTTGGTTCAACGTGTATCCAGCGACGCGGACACGGTGTCCGGCTTTGCCATGAGCACAGTGCCAAGCTTGATCGTGCAGGCAGTCACCTTCGTCGTGGCGCTTGGCGTAATGATCCACTTGGACTGGACGCTTTTAATCGTGGCGTTCATCGGAGTTCCACTTTATCTTTTCAACATATGGCTGAAAGGCCGCCGAACGAGGTATTACAGCAAGCGAAGCCTGGAACTGAACGCGAAGAACTCCAGCTTTCTTTACGAGTCCATGGCCAACATCATGGTCATCAAATCCTTTATGCTGGTACCGCAGTTCATTGGCCGGTACCGGGGCATTCACCAGGAGGTCTATGACCTGACCATCGAAAGAACCAAATACGGCATCGTTACCGGCGCCATCACAGGAGCGATCGGGCGCGTCATCAGTACCGCCGGTTTCTTATATCTTCTCCTTCGCCTCATCGATGGGCATACCTCATTCGGAACGCTTATGTCCTATAGCATGATAAGCCCCATGGTGATCACCCCGGTCACCACCGTCATCGGCTTCATCATGAGTTCCATTGAAATATCCGCCAGCGCGGAGCGTGTCATGACCCTCTATGAATTGCCGAGAGACCGCACGCAAATACCGGAAGCGGTCAGCGATTTTGCCGAAAAGGCTGAGAAAAACGGCCTTGGTCTTCAGGTGGATGACCTAGCCTTCGCCTATGTAGCGAATGAGATCGTGCTCCATGATGTAAACATTACCGTCAATCCTGGGGAAACGGTTGCTTTTGTCGGCCCTTCCGGCGAAGGGAAAACCACATTGATCCGTTTGGTCCTTGGCCTCTTGACACCCAACCTTGGCAAGGCTTACCTAAAGACCGGTAAAAACGAAATCTTGGATCTTTCCGTCGAGACCCGAGAATTCTTCTCCTATGTGCCCCAGGGCAACACCATGTTCTCTGGAACGATCCGGGAAAACATGGAGATGGGCAATCCCAACGCCGATGAAGCCATGATCATCCGGGCGCTTGAGCAGGCCTGCCTATGGAATTTCATCAGCTCATTGCCACAAGGTCTGGATACAAAGATCGGCGAGCGGGGCATCGGCGTTTCCGAAGGCCAGGCACAGCGCCTTGCTATCGCCAGGGCCCTTCTGCGCAACGCCCCGATTTTGCTGTTGGATGAGGCCACAAGCGCCTTGGATATCTATACGGAAAAGGAAGTGCTGGACAATATTTTCGCCAGCGGCGTCTGCAAGACATGCATCCTTACGACGCACCGCCCGTCTGTGTTCACCGTTTGCGATAAGATTTATAGGGTTCGTCAGCGCAGCGTTGAGCTTATCAAGGAAACTCGCGACCAGGAAGTCGCATTCTAGAAGCAAGCGTTCTATAAGCGGCTTAAGATCAGCGTATCGAAAGGGAGACGTCTATGCTTGTAACGATGAAAGCTCTTTTGGATGTTGCCAGCGCCCAAGGCTTTGCGATCGCCGCGCCAAATATCCAAAACGAAACCACTGCGCGTGCTGTAATTGAAGCGGCTGAATCTTGCAATTCACCGCTGATCATCGATATCGCTTATTTCATTCCGCCAGACGCACCGTTCCTGGGCGCCCAGGCCAAGCTGCTGGCGGAGCGTTCCTTTGTGCCCATCGCCATTAGCCTTGATCATGGCGGGAGCAATCACGATGATTTTAAGCCCTGTCTTGCCGAGATCATGCGCTGTATACAAGCGGGTTATACCTCGGTGATGGTGGACCGCTCCAGCCTTTCCTATGAGGAAAACGTCCGCCAGGTTCGCTTCATTGTGGAGCTTGCCCATTCGGTGGGTGTCAGCGTGGAAGCTGAATTGGGCCATGTGGGATCCGGGGACAAATACGACGTAGATGGAGATACCATCCATACGGATCCGGAGCAGGCAGTGCGGTTCATTCAGGAAACAGGGGTGGATTGTCTGGCGGTTTCCATCGGCACCGCCCATGGGCAATACAAGGGCAACCCTCGCTTGGATTTTGAGCGCTTGGTAGCCATTAAGCGGGCGACGGGCGGCTTTCCTTTGGTTCTCCATGGAGGAAGCGGCACAGGGGAAGAGAACCTACGCAAGGTATGTTCCTTGGGCATCAACAAAGTAAATATCAATACCGATCTGTTCCAGGCAGCTTTGGAAGCCATCCGCGTGGCGGACTTTTCGGGAAACAAGATCTATGACCTTTGGGATGTGCAACAAAACGCGTACCGGGATGAATTGATGCGCTGGATGCATGTGTATGGCTGTGCCGGAAAGGCCTCCCTTTATGGGCCTGTATCCGGTCAAAAGGTGATTAAAAATGAAATCGGATCAAAAGCTGAGTAGCGCCGCCTTAACCCTTGAGGAGAAAATCGGCCAGTTGGTTATGGCAAGCCTGGATGGACAGGCTCTGAATGCTGATGCCGAGGGGTTTATCAAAGATAATCACATCAGCAATTTCGTGCATTTTGGCAACAACGCGAGAGATCCTGAGCAGACCATCGCGCTCAACAGGGCTCTCCAGCGGAGCGTTCAGGTGCGCTGCGGCATTCCCGCCCTCATCGCGGTGGATCATGAGGGGGGCCGGGTGATGCGCTTTCGCCAGGATGTCACTTGGTTTCCAACGGCCATGGCGCTGGGCGCGACGAAAAATCTTGTCTTGGCCGAGGATGTTGGGCGCGCCATGGGCGTTGAGCTCAGCGCCATGGGTATCGGTATGAATTTTGCCCCTGTTCTGGATGTGAACGCAAATTTGCGCAATCCAGTCATCGGCGTTCGGTCCTTTGGCGATAATGCCATGGAGGTCGCGGAACTGGGCATTGCGATGATGAAGGGAATGCAGTCCGCCGGGGTAACCGCCTGCGGCAAGCATTTTCCTGGCCATGGGGATACATCCGTGGACTCACACTTTGGCCTTCCCATCGTTGATAAACCCAAAGAAGCCCTATGGAAAACGGATTTCCTGCCTTTCCTGGAAGCGATTCGCGCGGGGATGGCGGCCATCATGACTTCTCATATTGTGTTTTCGGCCTATGACCCATGCGTGCCGGCCACCCTTTCCAGCCGAATTCTGCAAGGGCTTCTTCGCGATGAAATGAGCTTCTGTGGGCTGATTGTAAGCGACGCGATGCATATGCAGGGGGTACAAGCCCGTTTTGGGTTGGAACAGGGATGTGTGGAAGCGCTGAAAAATGGAGTCGATCTTATCTGCGTTGGCACGGGCGGGCCAGGACATTACGATTCCCAATCCGCATGTTGCCGCGCCCTTGTGAAGGCCGCCCAATCCAACGAGATCCCCATGGCCCGTATTGATCAGGCGCTGCGGCGGGTTTTGGCCGTGAAAGCGGGCATATCAACTTCCGCGTTCCATAGAGTGGATTGGGAATCTCACGCCGCCCTCGCTCAGCGTGTGGCCGAAGCGTCCATAACCCAGCTCCGGGATATTCCGATCAAGCCTCTCGCGGGACGCGTTCTTTGCGCTTCTCAAACAGTCAAGGAGCTTCGGTTTGGCGTCGCGGAAGGAGATTGGCGATCGCTAACCTTTGCGGAAATAGCCGCGGAATCCCTCGGCTGCGAAAAGCTGCTTCTCACAGGTGAAACCGATCTGTCCGCCGCCATCGACAGCTTTGATACGGTCGTCATAGGCATTGACAAGCCGGAACAGGAAGGCGCTTCTCTCTCTCTCTTGCGGGAGGTGAAAAGGCGGGAGAAAAGAGCCATCGTCATTCTCACGGGATTGCCCTATGAAGAGGCGTCGATTGAGCCTGACTGCCCAGTACTCTGCCTATACGGCTTAACGCGCCCATCCATCCAGGCCGCGTGCAGGGTCCTTAAGGGTGAGATCACAGCACTGGGCGCTTTGCCGGTGGACATGGGATAAATCGCCGTCACAACCATTACGCAAGGTTATCCCAATAAATTTAGCTGCTATAAGCATAAACAACTCAAGGCGGCAGAGCCGCCTTTTTCGTTGTGCGGAGATGCCATTCGCCCTTTTCTTACTGAATGCGCTATGATATACTATGGCATGGAAAGGAAGTGGATACGATGGCCGCATTGGAAGCTCTATGGAGCCGGCGCAGCGTTCGCCGTTTTACAAGGCAGCCTGTACCTCATGATGCGCTCGCTGCCATGGCAGAGGCTGCCCGGCTTTCACCGACCATGCTGAACCGACAACCGCTGCGCTTCGCCGTCATTTCAAATCATACGTTATGCGCCCGGGTTTTTCCATATACCCATTGGGCCAAGCTGCTTCCTGGCAGCGGTGCCGGGCCGGATGAGTCCACACAGCCCGCGGCCTATATTGCCATTCTCGTGGACCGGCGAATTGCGCAGGAATCGGATGTGGATGCAGGCGCGGCCGGCATGAGCATTCTGCTGGCAGCGGAGGCCCAAGGCATTGCAAGCTGCTGGCTTGGGAGCATTGACCGTGAGGAAATCCTTGCTTTGCTGGGAATTTCTTCGGATCGCTTTTCGCTGCACACCCTTGTCGCGCTCGGATACGCCCTGAGCAAGCCCCGCGCGGTACCCCTTGAGGGCGAGAACACCGCGTATTACTTGGAGGCGCCGAACAGCCTTTGCGTGCCAAAACGCCTCGCCAACCAGGTGATATGCTGGATTGATGATGAAGGAGGCTCTGTATGGAACGAAACCTGACGCTTCCCCAGGAAGGAATCTTGAATATTCGGAGCAAACTCACATTTGGCCAGATCGAAGTTGTGTCTGGGAGCTTGGAACAGTTCGAGTTGATCATTGCCGGTGACGAGGACAGCGTTAGCGAGCTTCGGGTGGAGCTCTCAGGAGATAGTCTGGTCATTGCGCAGCCCCAGCTTTCATACGCCAAAGAAATCCTGCCCCTCAGGCGTTGGCTCCAGATCTGTCTTCGGATTCCCAAAGCATGGAAGGGTTCCGTGGATATCAGCACCATATCGGGAATGATTGGCGCCCGCTCGCTTTGGGTAACTGAGATTTCCTTGACCACGGTCAGCGGAACGATTTTGGCGCGGAGCATTGAATGCGGTCGCTATGCACAGCACTCGGTGACCGGTACCGCTACGGGAGAAGCCATTCAAGCGGGCTATGGGTATCTTCGGACGGTATCCGGAAAGATTATCATGGAGGATGCCCTTTTTCAAACGGCCAAAGTGTTTACCGTCAGCGGCGAGGTAAGCCTGGCCATGAAAGACGGGGGAAAGACGCTGGACATGCAGTCCATTTCCGCGCCGCTCTGTGTCCAGGTGAATGGCCCTGTGCAAGCTGCCCTGCACTCCATCAGCGGCCAGTTTTTGCTGGCGGAGGACATTCCTCAGGCTGAAGGCGGGTTGGAAATTTCCGTTTCGTCCGTATCGGGCGATTTAGCGGTGAAAAGGAGAGGATAACATGTCAAAAACCTTTACCATCGAGATCAGCGGCATGCATTGCAAAGGTTGCGCCCTTGGAGTGCAAGGCGCTCTTGAAAAGCTGCCCCAGGTTGAATCCGCAAAGGCCAGCTTCCCTGATAAAAACGCGGTTGTTAGCATTCGGGACGATGTTCTGAATGAAACCGCGGTTCGTCAAGCTGTCAAGGCGGCGGGGTTTGAGGTAACGGGAATTCAATGAGCATTCAAACGGTCACCCTTCCCATCGGCGGCATGCATTGTGCCGCGTGTGCCGCGGGCATTGAGTATACCCTTTCCAAGGTGGAAGGCATCCAAAGCGCCCAGGTAAACTTGGCGGCGGAAAAGGCGACCATCCACTTTGACGACAAATGGGTGGATAGCGGCATCCTTCGCCGCGCCATTGAGGAAGCCGGCTTTTATGTTGATGATCGGGCGGACAGGGCGGAACGGGCCGCTGAGGAGGTTGCAAGGCAGAAACGCCGTCTCATCGCGAGCCTGTTGTTCGCGGTGCCTCTTTTTTGTCTTTCCATGGGCCCCATGGTATTGGGCTTTTCCCTTCCGTTTTCTGCGGCAATGCAGGCCTGCGTTCAGCTGATTCTGTGCACGCCGGTGATATGGATCTGCCGGGATTTCTATGTCGATGGCGTCCGCTCCTTGCTGAGAAGAAGGCCGAACATGAACGCCCTGATCTCCTTGGGCACAGCCGCGTCCTTTGCTTACAGCCTTTGGGGCACTGTGCAGACCTTCGCGGGAGATCCCCACGCGGTTCATCTCTTGTACTATGAGTCCACCGCCGTAATTTTAACGCTTGTGCTGCTGGGCAACGCCCTGGAAGCGCGGGCAAAAGGGCGAAGCGGCAGCGCCATTGAAAAGCTCATGGTCTTGGCGCCCAAGACAGGATTTGTACTGCGGAGCGGAGAGGAACAGGAGGTCCCCTTGGCGGAAATCGCCATTGGGGATATCGTCTGCGTCCGCCCGGGTGAACGGGTGCCCGTGGATGGCACGATCACCATAGGGGAGACGGCGATTGACGAATCCATGCTCACCGGCGAGAGCATGCCTGTGGACAAAAAACCGGGGGATCCGGTCAGCGGTGGTTCCATTAACGCACATGGGTATTTCCGGTTTGAAGCCCAGAGAGTTGGCCGTGACACAGCGCTGCAGCAAATCATCCGTTTGGTAGAAGATGCCCAGGGTTCCAAGGCGCCAATCGCCAAGATGGCGGACCGCATCGCTGCCGTATTTGTCCCTATCGTTCTGACTATATCCCTGATGACGCTTTTTGCCTGGTTGATTTTCAGCGCTCTCTTCGCGGACGCGCTGAAGGCCGCCATTTCTGTATTGGTCATTGCATGCCCTTGTTCCCTTGGCCTTGCGACGCCAACCGCCATCATGGTGGGCACCGGACGCGGCGCGGAGCTTGGAATTCTGTTCAAAAACGCGGAAGCCTTGGAGCGCACGGAGAAAATCAACGTCATTGCCCTCGATAAGACGGGCACATTGACGGAAGGCGCCCCCTGCGTCACGGACATTGTGGCTGCAAGCGGATTTGATGACAAGGAAGTCCTTCGCTGGGCAGCCGCAGTAGAACAGGGCTCGGAGCATCCATTGGCCAAAGCCATTTTGGCAGAAGCGAAGGCGCAGCGCGTCGTCATTCCTAGGGCGGAGGGGATTTCCTCCGTCAGCGGCCGCGGCATTCTTGGGCGGACAGATGAGGGGATCGCTCGTCTGGGGAATGGAAGCTTTCTGTCAGAATCCGGAATTGGGGTGTGCTCTTTATTGGAACCGGCCGAAAGATTGGCCGGTGAAGGAAAGACCGCCGTTTTCCTGGCGCTTGATAACCGCTTCTTGGGGATTCTGGCCATGGCGGACCAACTTCGGGATTCCAGCCGTCAGGCGATTGTGGAGATGCGGGAAATTGGCCTTAAAACCGTAATGCTCACAGGAGATCAGGCGAGAACCGCAAAGGCCATCGCCGTCGAGGCAGGCATTGACTCTTTCGAAGCGGAGGTGCTGCCGGGCGATAAAGCCGACAAGGTCAAAGGGATGATGGTGCGCGGACAGAGGGTCGCGATGGTGGGAGATGGCATCAACGATGCGCCTGCCCTTACCCAAGCGGATATCGGCATTGCCATCGGTTCCGGCACGGATGTGGCCATGGAATCCGCGGACATTGTCCTTGTCCGCAGCGATCTGCGGGATGTATGCGTGTCTGTCCGCCTTAGCCACGCGACCATGCGAATCATCCGTCAAAACCTGTTCTGGGCTTTTTGCTACAATGTCATCGGCATCCCCATTGCCGCAGGCGTCCTGCACGTATTCGGCGGCCCCCTGCTATCCCCGATGATTGCGGCGGCAGCCATGTCCTTTAGTTCTGTCACCGTTGTACTCAACGCGTTGCGGCTGAACAGGTTTGCGCCGCGACTGCCGCGTTGACGGGTTTTCTGTTCTGTGCTATGATTTTTATTGTTGCTTTTATGCAAAATATGTAAATGGAGGGGCAGCATGATTCCTGTAATTATGCCCCGGCAGGGGCAAAGCGTAGAGAGCTGTATCATTACAAAATGGCACAAAAAGCCGGGTGACCCAGTGGCACCGGGGGATCTTTTGTTTTCATATGAGACGGACAAGGCAGCTTTCGACGAAGAGGCAAAGGATGGGGGAACGCTGCTCGCCATTCTCCGTGAGGCAGGGGACGATGTGCCCTGTCTGGAGACAGTCTGCATCGTCGGTGCGGCAGGTGAAGATGTCTCCTCCATGGCCGGCATTTCTTCCCCAAGCGCACGGCCCCGAGAAGCGGCAGTGGCTCCGGTGCAAGCGCGGCCTATAGCCGCGACTCTCATTGGCTCCCCCGCCAGCACCCAAAGCGGCGCCATCTCCCCAAGAGCCCGTGCTCTCGCTGCCCAAAGCGGCGCGGATTTATCCCTTGTCCAGGCATCCGGCCCAAAGGGGCGCGTCATCGCGCGGGATGTTGCAGCGTTGATTGACGCCGGCAAGGTGATCACCCCCGCGGCCAGGGGTCTCGTATGCCCCGGTGAGGAAGGAACCGGCCTTGGCGGCCGCGCTTCGCTTCGGGACATTCATGGCGTCGTTGCCCAGGCGCCCACGGCGCCTGTTGTCGCCGCGCCTGTGGCGCAGGCCGTATCCACAGAAAACCCCGACGTTTGGGTTGAGCCGCTGCCCAACATCCGCAAGCGCATTGCGAAGGCGATGCAGGAATCCCTCTCCACAATGGCGCAACTTACCCATAGCGCCACCTATGACGCCACTGGGATTTTGGCCTTGCGCAAGCAGTTCAAAGAGCAAGGGAAGCCTTATGGCATGGAAGGAGTTACCCTGGGCGACATGATCGTCTATGCCGTGTCTAGAACGCTTATGCAGCCGGAGCACGCGGTATTAAACGCTCACTTGATAGGGGATGCCTTGCATTATTTCCGCCATGTCCAGCTGGGAATCGCAGTCGATACCCCCAGAGGCTTAATGGTTCCCATATTGCGCAATGCCGGCCAAAAGACGCTACTGGAGATTTCCAATGAAACCAAGGCGCTTGCCGCCGCTTGCCAGTCCGGGGCCATTGATCCGGACCTATTGACAGGCGGAAGCTTTACGGTTTCCAACTTAGGCGCATTGGAGGTCGAGCATTTTACCCCAGTCATCAACCCGCCTCAGACGGGCATTTTAGGCGTTAACACGATTCAACAGCGGGTGAGGGAACGGAACGGACAGGTCGAGGTGTATTCCGCCATGTCGCTTTCCTTGACATATGACCACAGGGCGCTGGATGGCGCACCAGCTTCCCGTTTCCTCCGGGATATCAAGCGCAACCTGGAGAATTTTCAGATGCTGTTGGGAGGCGGTGCGTTCCATGTATGATCTGCTCGTGTTGGGGGGAGGCCCGGCAGGCTACTTGGCATCCGAGCGGGCCGGACACGCGGGGATGTCCGTGTGCTGCTTCGAAATGAACGAAATGGGCGGCGTATGCCTGAATGAAGGGTGCATTCCGTCCAAGGCCCTCTTGAATTCCGCGAAGATATACGATCATGCCCTTCATGGGAAAAATTTCGGGGTCATTGCCAGAGATATCACCTTGGATCATAGTCTGGTGCAGAAACGCCGGGCGAAGGTGGTTCGTACCCTCGTGGCCGGGGTCAAGGCGAAGATGAAAGCCAACAATGTAACTGTGGTGAAAGCCCGGGCAGCCATTTTAGGCGTTATCGAGGGCGGTTTTGTCATTCAGGCGGCGGGGGAAACGTATGAGGGAAAAAAGCTCCTCATCGCCACCGGATCTTCGCCCGTCGTGCCACCTATCCCCGGACTAAAGGAAGGCCTTGCCGCTGGGTGGGCACTTACGAACCGGGAGGTTCTGACTTTGCCGGAAATTCCAAAGTCCTTGGTTGTGATCGGCGCCGGCGTGATCGGGCTGGAAATGGCCGCGTATTACAACACAGCCGGAAGCAAAGTAACCGTCATCGAAATGTTGGATCACATTGGAGGCTCCACCGATCGGGAGATCGCCGATCTCCTTTTGAAAGAATACGCGGACAAGGGCGTCGATTTTAAGCTAAGCGCGAAGGTGGTCGCCCTAGCCGAAGGAAAGGTGATCTATGAGCAGGAGGAGCAAACCCTGGAAGCCGTTGCGGACAAGGTTCTTCTCTCTATTGGCAGAAAGGCGAATGTAACGGGCATTGGCCTTGAAAACCTGGGGGTGGAGGTGGGGCGCCAAGGCATCGTCGTCGATACCTTGGGCCGCACCAATATTCCAAACGTATACGCTGCCGGGGATGTGAACGGCGTATCCATGCTGGCGCATACTGCCTACCGGGAGTCCGAGGTATGTATCGCCACAATGCTGGGCAAGCGGGACACCATGCGGTATCACGCGATTCCGTCGGTAATCTATACCGCTCCTGAGGTTGCCAGCGTGGGATTCACCGAGGAAGTCGCCAAAGCCGAGAAAATAGACTATGAATGCCAAAAACTTTCCATGCGGTACGCGGGACGCTTTGTGGCCGAAAATGAGGGCGATGGGCTGTGCAAGGTGCTGATTGACCGGGTTCATCGCAACATCATCGGCGTCCATATGATTGGCGGCTACGCTTCGGAGATCATCTGGGGCGCTGCGGCGATGATTGAGGCCGAGCTGCGGGTTCAGGACGCCCGGGAAATTGTTTTCCCCCATCCCACCGTGTCTGAGATCATCCGCGAGGTCATCTGGGAGTTTGAATGAACTACTGAAATAATTACAGCATAGGACGAAGGGAGCCACAAAAATGCCTACGGCGCAATACGTTTCCCCCGAAGAGATGAGGAAAACCGGCAGAATTACCTTCACCGACATCCCGGTGAACACGTACCAAAAAACCGTCAAGATTGCCAAGGCGGACGGCGAGTTTCTAAATGCCGATCTTATGCGTATTTATCGGGACATGGTTTACATCCGCGAATTTGAAACCATGCTCAATCTGATCAAAACCCGGGGCGAATACCAGGGCGTCGCCTATAACTATCCCGGTCCCGCTCACCTGTCCATGGGGCAAGAGGCTTCCGCCGTCGGCACCGCCTATGTGCTGAGCGTGGAAGATTTTACCTTCGGCTCGCACCGGAGCCATGGCGAGCTTCTTGCTAAGGCGTTTTCGGCCATCCATCAGCTCAGCGACGACGCACTTATGAAGATCATGGGAGAATACTTTGATGGAGCGATCCTAAGGCGGGTGGAAGGTTCCCAGGACTCTGTCAAGGCCCTTGCCACCGATTTTTTCCTCTATGGCGCCACCGCCGAAATTTTTGGCCGAGAGACCGGCTTTAACAAGGGCCTTGGCGGCTCCATGCATACGTTTTTCACGCCCTTTGGCATTTATCCCAACAACGCCCTCGTAGGCGGCTCCGGAGATATTGCCATGGGCGCCGCGCTTTACAAGCGGGTTAACCGCAAGCCCGGTATCATTGTCGCCAACTTCGGAGATGGTGCTATTGGCTGCGGCCCCGTATGGGAGGCCATGAACTTTGCAGCCATGGATCAATTGACCAAGCTGTGGGATGACGATATGAAGGGCGGCTTGCCGATTCTCTTCAACATCTATAACAATGCCTATGGCATGGGTGGCCAGACAATGGGCGAAACCATGGCCTACGACCTGCTGGCGCGGATAGGTGCTGGAATCTCGCCAAACCAGCTTAACGCGGAACGGGTGGATGGATTCAACCCCTTGGCTGTCATTGAAGCTACCAACCGCAAAAAGCAAATCCTAATCAGCCGGAAAGGTCCAGCCCTACTGGATGTGGTTACGTATCGCTTCGGCGGCCATTCTCCTTCCGATTCTTCCACGTATCGAACCAAGGAAGAGATCGACGCCTGGATAGCTGTGGACCCGCTGATCACCTACCGGGCGCAGCTCATCGAAGCCGGAGTTGCCACGGAGGCCGACTGCGACGCGATTCTCAAGGAAGCCGCGGATGCCGTGTTCAGGGCCTATGGAAAAGCCATTGATTACGAAATTTCCCCGCGTCTAGACTTGACAAGGAATCCCAATGCCATTGGGGATCTCATGTTTACCAACGGCCATATCCCATCCATGGAAGACCGCAAGCCAGATGTGCTTGGTCCAAAGGATGAAAACCCCCGCGTTCAAGCGATTATGAAAAAAGAGCGGTTCTATTTGGACAAAGAGGGAAAGCCTGTCTCCAAGAATCGAATCTACCAGCTTCGCGACGGCATCTTTGAGGCCATCATCGACAAGTACTATGAGGATCCCACGCTGGTTAGTTACGGGGAGGATGTGCGGGACTGGGGCGGCGCTTTTGCCGTATACCGGGGACTCACCGAGGCGGTTCCATACCACAGGCTGTTTAACGCGCCAATATCCGAAGGCGCCATCGTTGGTGGCGCTGTGGGGTACGCCATGTGTGGCGGACGCGTGGTGGCGGAGCTCATGTATTGCGACTTCCTGGGCCGCGCGGGAGATGAGGTTTTCAACCAAATGTCCAAATGGCAATCCATGAGTGCGAATGTGCTGAAGATGCCGGTGGTGCTCCGGGTATCCGTTGGCTCCAAGTATGGTGCGCAGCATTCCCAGGACTGGTCCAGCCTTTGTGCCCATATTCCTGGGCTAAAGGTGGTTTTCCCAGCCACACCCTACGACGCGAAGGGCTTGATGAACGCCGCTCTAGCCGGCACAGATCCGGTTGTGTTCTTGGAGAGCCAGAGGATCTATGACATCGGCGAGCAATTCCATACGGAAGGCGTGCCCGAGGGTTATTATGAAATTCCTATAGGTGAGCCAGACATTAAGAGACTGGGGAAGGATATCACCATCTTATCCATTGGGGCGACGCTTTACCGGGTCATGGACGCGGCTATGGCCCTCTCGGAGAAATATGGGATGGAGGCCGAGGTTATTGACGCCCGTTCGCTGGTGCCATTTAACTATTCCCTCCTCCTGGCGTCCGTGAAAAAGACGGGCAGGCTTGTGCTGGTCTCCGATGCTTGCGCCCGTGGCAGCTTCTTGGCAGATATTGCCCGTAACGTGACGGAGCTTGCCTTTGACGATCTGGACGCGCCGCCTATCGTCATTGGCGCCAAGAACTGGATCACGCCCGCCCATGAGCTGGAAACAGCTTTCTTCCCCCAAATGGAATGGATTCTGGACGCGATTCACGAGAAAGTCGTGCCGCTGCCCGGCCATACCGTCACAACAAACCAGACGCCTGGCGAGCAAATTCGGGCCGCCAAAAAAGGCGTGTGAGGAACAAATCAAGCGTGACATACCCGAAAGGAGCTTTTTCATGAGCGAAATCAGGCGCATTCAATTGGATATCAACCATATGATGGCCGATTATCTTGGCATGCAATACGGAATTGATCCGGACGCGGTGGACGCCTACGCGAACGCGGCAAAAACCGCCCAGGAGCGGGTTCAGCAGATGAGGGGTTCGGGAATGCTGGGATGGATGGATCTGCCGTACATGAAGGGCGAGATCGTGGATCATCTTGAGGCTGTCGCGAAACATGTCCGGGAAAATTTTGACGCGTTTGTGGTGCTTGGCATCGGCGGCTCAGCCCTTGGGCCTATCGCCGTACAGCAGGCGCTGAACCATCTGCGCTGGAATGAGCTCCCCAAGAACAAGCGGAATGGCCCGCGCCTCTATGTGGAGGACAACGTAGATCCGGAGCGGATGGCCTCTCTTCTAGATGTGATAGACGTTGGAAGAACCTGTTTCAACGTGATCACCAAATCCGGCGAAACGGCAGAGACCATGAGCCAGTACCTGAT
>JAVBOX010000143.1:0-3202 GCA_031550095.1 Eubacteriales bacterium | reverse complement strand
TATTACGGCTTCCATCTTGG
The DNA here is from genome assembly GCA_031550095.1 of Eubacteriales bacterium. Lineage (GTDB taxonomy): Bacteria > Bacillota > Clostridia > Christensenellales > Aristaeellaceae > Avichristensenella. Next base: position 3,182 of record JAVBOX010000143.1, on the reverse strand, counting down.
GGATTGGCTCGCCCAGGACACCAAGGATCCGGACAATCTGTATGGGGCCACGCCTACGGATCTCATCGCCACCGCCTATTACGCTTATTCGGCGGAACTGGTGGCAAAGGCCGCGGAGCTGCTTGGGAATCAGAACGACGCCGCTTTTTATGGGAACCTGGCCGAGCGGGTGCGGAAAGCCTTCCGGGATGAATATGTCTCTCCCAACGGCAGGATTATCGCGGAGACCCAGACCGCCCAACTGATCGCCCTTCGGATGAACATGGTGCTTCCCCAGCAGCGGGCCACAGTCATCGAGCATCTGGCGGAGCGCATCCGAATGGACCGGGTTCAGTTGACCACCGGCTTCCTGGGCACTCCTTACCTGTGCCCCGTTCTTTCCGAAAATGGCTTGAACGAGTACGCCTACGCGCTGCTGCTATCCACAAAATGCCCCGGCTGGCTCTATGCCGTGGATAAAGGCGCCACCACCATTTGGGAGCGGTGGAACTCCGTCAAAGAGGACGGCAGCTTCGGCCCGGTGAGTATGAACTCCTTAAACCACTATGCCTTTGGCTCCATTGCCGAGTGGATGTACCGGTATGCGGCGGGCATCAGCCCATGCGAGGAGGCTCCCGGCTTCAAAAGGATGAAGCTGGCTCCATGCCCCAACGATATGCTGACCCATGTAAAGGCCAAAATACGCACCCAGCACGGTGATGTCCGCAGCGAATGGGAGATTCGGGGCGGACAGCTGCTGCTGGAGTTTGAGGTACCGTTTAATACGATTGCCCAGATTCGTCTGCCGGATGCGGAAGGAGTGGCGGTGCTGGAAAACGGATCACCTGTTCAAGGGGATGCTTTTGAGAGGGGATCGGGCATCTGGCGATATACCTATGCCCCCAACGGCCGAACCATTCATAATCGGGTACCGGAGCAGAAGAAACGCTCCATATGATCCTGCAATAAACTTCTCACCCCCCCACGGCGCTTCTTTGGGAACGCCGCAGGGGGGTATGGCTTGGGGTCAGGCCAGCAGCTCTTCCACGATTTGGCACATCTGGCCGTATTTTTCCTCAATGTCCTCCAATAGCCGCATCTGCGCCCTTGCCCGGACCAGGTTATGCTGGGGATCCTTCACCTTGAAGTACAAATCCCCGTCAATGTAATCAGTGAGGAAGCGCATCACCTGCTCGCAGGTGATCACTTTTACCCCAAGGGGTAAAAGCCGCAGCTCATCGGGTTTTAGGAAGCCGTTTACCTCCGATAGGTAGCCCCTCGTAAACTGGGTGAACAAATCCAGGTTCAAGGAGACTTTCGACAGATCCGGCTCATCCTCAGCGGCATTGGAAGCCCCAAAGCGTATGGCGTCGCCAAAATCATAGAGAACCGATCCGGGCATCACCGTATCCAGGTCAATGACGCAGATAGCTCGCCCGCTTTCATCGTCGATCATCACATTGTTGATTTTCGTATCGTTATGGGTTGCCCGAAGAGGCAGCACCCCTGAAACGATCCGGTCAACGATCTCATAAGCCACCTTCCGCCGGTCAAAGAGGAAGTCGATCTCCTTTTCAAGCGCGTGGACACGGCTCGCTTTGTCGTTGTCGATGGCGGCCACAAAGGCATAGAACCGCTTGGGCGTGTTGTGGAAGTTGGGAATGGTCTCCACCAATGTCTCGGCGGGGAAATCGTGAAGCCTGCGCTGGAACTCTCCAAAGCCGCGGCCGGCCTCAAAGAAAAGCTCCGGATACTCCACCCGGTCGTGGGCGGTGGCCCCGTTGATGAAGCGGCATACTCGCCAGAACCCCTGCTGGCTGTCCACGTAGAGCACCTGCTCGTCCTCCGTGGGGATCAGTTCCAGCATCCGCCTTTTTGGATCGATACTCTCGGACAGATAACATTGCTTCAGATGGCAGCAGATCATTTCCATGTTGCGCATGACGGCCCGAGGATCCTTAAAAACATAGCTGTTAATCTGCTGAAGGGCATACTGGTGGGTATCGCCGCCCGCCGTCCGGAATGTCAAGCGAAATGTGCTGTTGATATTGCCCGATTGGAGTTCCTCCACGCTTTGGAACTCTCCTTCGAATCGGAAACATGGCAACACATGCTTAATGCGGTTATACAGCATGAATCGTCCTCCTTTGTATTGTCAGGAATGGGTTTGCTTACTGAATAGGTATAAAGAGGGTATCATATTCTTCATAAATAGGCAATCCTTTGAAACAATGGATAATGAAAATATTCTTCTCCTGGCCACTAGGACGGAGATTTCAATATCCTGTGGGAAACTTGCCCTTGCGCGGGCCTGTGTTATGCGATACAATGACCACACCATGGAAGGAGGCGGTTGCGTGCGTTCGTTGCGTATACGCCAGGGGGCGCGTGAAGCGCGTCAGATCCTTGGTGAAGGAAATCGCTTGATTGGCCGCAATTTGTCGCCTTCGCTTCTGTTAGGCACCCTCTTTGCGTTGCTGCCTGGGATGCTAACCGCCTATTTGCTGACGAAGAGCCTTGCGCCAGTTATCAGCGCCTGGACTCAGTGGCTGGACGGAACGCTTACAGAGGGCAAGAGCTGGGACGATTTTTTCACGCTTTTGCAGTTTACCCGCCAGAACACGGGGCTGATGGGTTTGGGCGTGACAACGGTGAACCTTGCCGGCTCCATGCTCTTTAAACCGTTTCTGTTATCTGCTCTGGCGTTGCTGTATAACAACCGCGTTTCCGCCATTGGCACACAGCCCGCCCTTGCGGCCGGCCGGATGGTATGGTCGGGCGCTCGAAACCTGATCTATGTGGCGCTGGCCTGTATGCTGGCCGAATGGTTTGTGGGGATGCTGCCCACCTTGGTGTCCGGCTTGCTATCGGCGGTTGCGGGAATTCTCTCTTTTATTCCGATTTTGGGCACGGTGGCGGTCACCTTGGCGGCGCTGTTTACCGAGCTGATTCCCCTGCTGACGGATGTGGCTGTTTCCGTTGTGTTTTGTTATGTATGGATCACCGCTTCCTGCGAAGGGGTAACCGGGTTTGGCGCCTTGGTCCGCTCTTGGCAGCTCACGCGAAATGCCATGCATGAGACCATTTCGGCGCTGCTTGGATTGGCGATTTTCCGCTGGGTTGTAATCCTGGCGATCGCCCTTGTGTGGGTTTTCCTTGGAAGGGGAATGAAGATATCCCTGGACGCGCTTCTCTACGGGGTG
>JAVBOX010000034.1:0-6605 GCA_031550095.1 Eubacteriales bacterium | reverse complement strand
GTATCCAAACGGCTCTCCATCAACGGGACTAAGCTGTGTGTAATTCCGGTGGATGACGGACTGAACGCCGGAAGAACAGAGGTTCTGTGTTGGGAATATGATGGGACAGCGGAAGACAGCCGTTTTTTGGTGTACATTGATGCGGAGACAGGGAAAGAAATCAAAGTGCTCAAGGTAATTCTGGGCAATGGAGGCACACTGACAATCTAAAAAAGACCAAAGTTCTATTTGGAAAGGCGCTACCGGGAGGTGGCGCCTTTTGACCTTGCCATGGCGGCCATGCCGTCCGTCATTTCAACCGTTCTATCGGGCAGTATCCAAAGGGCCTCAACGCCCTCCAAGCCATCTACGAAGGCGCGCCCCTCCTCATAGGGCATGAGGAACAGAGCGGTGGAAAGCATATCCGCCCAGGCAGAGTTTTCACAGACAATGGTTACGGCCCGCACAAAATTGGCGGGCATAAGGGTTTCCGGGGAAATAATGTGATGGTAGCGCTTGCCATCCTTCATGAAGAACCGCTGATAATCGCCGCTGGTGACGACGGACTGATTGGCCAGGAAGAGCACATCCAGGTTTTCAGCGGAAGGGGTTATGCTGGCGTATTCGTCAGGATCCTGTATGCTGATGCCCCAACGAAGGCGGCCATCCATAGGAGGATCCCCTGCGCGAACATTCCCCCCTGCGTTGATGATAAAAGAAGGCATTTCCGACTGCAGCAGCCACTTGGATACCTGTTCTGTTGCGTATCCCTTGGCGACCGCGCCCAGGTCCAGCTTTAGGAGCGGATCGGCGTAGTAGACGGTTCCTTTTTCAACATCCAAAATCACATCGTCCATATTGGCGTGGGAAGCGGCCTCCTGCAATGCGTCCATGGAAGGCAGATCTATGGCTTCCGACGACTCGTCTTCCGCAATTGTACGAACATCATGCCAGATCCTTAGCATGGCGCCCAGGGCTACATTCACCTTTCCAAGGGTTTGTGGCTGATGCTGTTTGCAGTAAAGCAGGAGATCCATAAGTTCAGGCGCTATTGAAATGGGCCCTTTTGCGGCCTCCGCATTCATATAGTATAAATTGTTTACACCTTCATAGGCATTGTATCCATCGAAGACCTGATGAAGGCGTTCAAATTGTGCTTGAGCCTGAGCAGTGACCCGGTTGAAAACCGCATCTTCCCGCGCGTAGCCAATGACGATAATAATAGTATCGAAAGTGCCGAAGAAGGACATGGTGTACTTCGTATATTCATCTGCCTGCGCGGCACAACCTGACATTGATAAAAACAAAACGCAGAGAGTCAAAAACAGAACAAAAGTCTTTTTCATGATCCATTCCTTTCTTCATAACGATGGTTCTAAAATAGCATATCATGAAGTCAAAGAAATGAAAAGAAGAAAGAGGCGTATTTCCGCGAGGTGTTTGCCTTTTCTTCTGCCACCACCCGTGGTAATATATTGAAAAAGAATATGTAAGGCGGCTTCTATGTTTCGAAAGAAGGATCTCGTCATTATAGCGGGAGTGCTGCTTGCGGCGCTGATTGGTTATGGAGCCATATGGCTGTCCCGCGCTAACCGGAGCCTCTCCGGCATCGTCAATATTTCCGTGGACGGGAAGCTTTTCAAAGCGGTTCCTATGGGCGAGGGTCAGACGGTTCGTGTGGAACAAGAAAATGGAGCCGTCAACATCGTTGAGATAACCCAAAAGGGTGTGAGGATGGACTTTTCCTCCTGCAGAAACCAGCTTTGCGTTCATCAAGGTGAGGTAACTGTAGACAACTGGATCCGGCGCTCAATGGGCCGTTCCATCGTATGTTTGCCCAACCGCGTCGTCGTTGAGCTTGCACTGGATCAGGGCACCATTGGTCGGATTGAAGAGGATCTTCCCGATGTTTGACGGAGGCGCTATTGGATAGCGCAAGCGCTGGTGTCCTTAGTATTCGGGGTGCTTGCGGGAGACCATTATTCACGGTGGTTTTTTATCAAAACTTATCAAAAGCAAGCCTTTTCAGTAAAAAGTGCGGAAAGAATTGATCGTATACATAAATGTTACATAACCTATCGAAAGCCTTGACACCATACTAAATGGATGCTAGTATTAAATTTGGCTAAAGAGCGCCTGGGAGGTGTCATGAGCACCAAGAAAATCGCCCGTTATGGAATGCTGACTTCCGCAATGCTGGTTTTGGGTTTGATTGAAAGGCAGTTTGCGCTTGTTCCAAGCGTTCCTGGCATTCGGCTTGGTCTTTCGAACACGGTGTTATTATATGCGATATGCTTGATTAGCGCTCAAGGCGGATGGCTTTTGATGGGCTTGAAAGTAATACTGGGCGGTTTTTTGTATGCGGGCGTAAGCGGCATGATTTACAGCCTTGCGGGAGGTGTGCTTAGCATGGCAGTGATGCTGCTGGCGCTGAAGATTCGCGGAGTGAGCATGATTGGCGTCAGCGTATCCGGCGCGGTCTTTCACATGATCGGGCAAATCCTCGTTTCCCGGTGGTTGCTTTCAAGTTGGGCCGCCGCTGTGCAGGCGCCTTTGCTTATTGTGGCCGCCGTAGTCACCGGGGTGATAACGGGTATCATTGCCCAATCCGTCTGCCAAGCCGTGGTGCGGGAATCGCCGGACCTGAAAAGCCGCTTGGAAGAACTCGGACTAGCGGGAGGAAAGAAATCGTGACGACGGTCTATATGGAGAACATAGACGCTCTCGGAAAAGAGACCGTAGTCTGTCTTGGCTTTTTTGATGGTGTTCATCTGGGCCATCAGCAGCTCATTCGGAGGGCGCACAGCATCGCCGTGGAAAAAGCTTTGCTTGTCTGTGTCCATACCTTTGCGGAAATGCCTTCCAGGGTAATCCATCCCAAGGCGGACATCACGGAACTGACGCCGCTGCATGAGAAGATAGCCATTTTTGCCTCATTGGGGGTGGATATCACCGCGGTCAGCCATTTTGATGCTGCAATGATGCGCATGAGCGGGGAAGCGTTTTTCCATCGTATCCTGCTGGAGAAGCTCCATGCGCGGCATATTGTCGTCGGTTTCCACCACCGCTTCGGCTATCAGGGCGAAGCGGATACAGTGAAACTAGGTGAATTCTGCCGAGAGGCTGGGATTGGCCTGGATGTGATATATCCTGTCTTGCTCGAGGACGGGGAACTCATTTCGAGTTCAGCCATTCGGAGCTTCCTGCGATCCGGCAATGTGGCCATGGCGGAAGCAATGCTGGGAAGAATGATCGCAAAACCTTCGCTGGAGAGAGGTCTGGAACTGAACAGTTCGGGAGGAAGAGGATAATGAAGAGGAAGTTGGCGGCCTGGATTGTGTTGGGTCTCATCGCAATTGTCTCTGCCGCGTGCCTGGGGACAACCAATGAGATCACCAAGGACGTCATCGCTGAGCAGAACAAGGCCGCTGCGGAGGATGCTTGGCGTGCGCTTGTGCCGGGCGCCGAGTTTCCGGACGCGGAAAGCTTGGCGGAAGGCGCAAAGGAGTATGTCCTTGCCGGCATGATCGGCGGAAACCCGGCTGGATATGTGGCCCAGGTGGCGGTGTCCGGTTATGGCGGGGAAGTGCAGATCATCGTTGGCACGGATCCTGAGGGTGTTCTGAACGGCATCAAGGTCGGCGGCGCGAATTTTCAGGAAACCGCGGGATTGGGCGCCAAAGCAAAAGAACCGGCTTTTACGAACCAGTTTGCCGGAAAGAACGTGCCTTTGGTCATCGGTGAGGACATAGACGCGATCACAGCCGCGACAATTACTTCCAGCGCCGTGGTTCGTGGCGTAAACATGGCGGTGGAGAATATCGCTAAAGTCGCGGGCTTTTCTATTAAGAGCACGGCGGAGGGCGGGGCGTTGGGTGATGGCCGCTACGCGGCGACGACGAGGGGCTTTGCGGGCCCGGTCTATGTGGAGATCAAGCTGGACGACACCGGCGTTATTTCGGAAATCACCATCGGCGACGACGCTTTTTGTGAGACTGCCGGCTATGGACAGAAGGCGCTGGAGCCAGCGTTCTACGAGCAGTTCATCGGCAAGTCCGGACACCTGACCCTTGGTGTGGACATTGACGCCATTTCAGGCGCCACCATAACGTCTACTGCCGTTGCGGACGCTGTGAACATGGCGATGCTGTTCGCTGCCGATCCGGATGCGGCTGCCGCCTTGGCGCTCAGCAGCCAGGAGGAATTCGTGCCGCCGGAAATCCCGGAGGATGCGCTGACGTCCAAGGGAGCGGGCGAAGGCTTCCATGGAGATGTGGAAGCGGTGATTTATGTTGACAGTGCGATGGAGAAGCTGCTGATGGTGGAGATTGGCGGCGACAAGTGGGCGGAAACCGAGGGTTTTGGCTCCCGCGCCCTTGAGCCTGCGTTCTGGAGTCAGTTCATCGGCATGACTTTGCCCATTGATTCCAAGGATGTGGATATGCTTGCGGGCGCCACCGTTACGAGTTGGGGAGCCATTGACGCGATCAATAACGCGTACAAAAAGCTGTTAAAGGCCGCTGAGTCCGGTGGAACGCAACCCGCCGTAACGGAACCGCCGGCCGAAGGCGTGCTAAGCGCCTCCAAGGAGGGCTTTGAAGGTCCGGTATATGTTGAGATTACCGTTGATGATGCGGGCGCCATCGCTTCCTTGAAGGTTGGCAATGAAAAGTTTAAGGAAACGCCGGGTTTAGGAGCGAAAGCAAAAGAAGAAGCGTTTACGGCTCAATTCGTTGGCAAAATACCGCCGATCATCCTGGAGGATATCGATGTCATCAGCGGGGCGACGATTACCAGCAAAGCGGTTGTGGATGCCGTAAATGAGGCCTACGGCAAGCTGCCCGCGCAGCAGTGAAAGGTGGGTGTTGGCATTGAAAAAATTATCCTTTGTTGGCGGCATTCATCCGCTGCGTGCGCAATATGAGGGCAAGGCGGAAACTCGCCGGCTGCCCATTCGGGAGTTTGTGTCCGATACCGTTTGCATACCAATGGACATGCACCTTGGACAGCCCTCCAGCCCATGCGTCAAGAAGGGAGAGCATGTGAAGATTGGTCAGGTGATTGGAGAACCCGTCGGCCCCCGGGGGATTCCGGTTCACGCCAGCGTCAGCGGTGATGTCATTGTCGTGGAGTCCAAGCAGCAACTGCTCAGCAAGCCGAGCATGTGCGTCACCATTCAAAATGATTTTGCGGATGAATGGGTGGAGTTGAACAAGCTAGGCGGCGTGGAAGCGGTGCCGGCTGAGAAGATCATCCCCGCCATCCGGGACGCGGGCATTTGCGGTATGGGCGGCGCATGCTTTCCCACCCATGTGAAGATGTCCATCCCCGAAGGCAAGACCATTGACACGGTCATTCTCAATGGCGCGGAGTGTGAGACATTCCTCACCAGTGACCACCGGCTCATGCTTGAGACGCCGGAACGCGTCGTCAACGGTCTTCGGGCGGCCATGCGCGGGATGAAAGTTTCACGGGGCGTGATTGCCATCGAGGACAACAAACCGGACGCAATCGAAGCGATTCAAAAAGCGGCCAAAGGCCGCACTGGCGTTGAAGTGGCCGTTTTAAAGACAAAATATCCGCAGGGTGGAGAGAAGCAGCTGATTCAGGCGGTGACTGGACGGGAAGTGCCCAGCGGCGGTTTGCCCATGGACATCCATGTGGTCGTCCTCAATGTTGGAACAGCCGCCGCCATTGCCGACGCAGTCGAGCTGGGGAAGCCATTGATCAGCCGTGTCACAACGGTCACCGGCGACGTGCGGGAGCCGGCAAATCTCCTGCTGCGCATAGGAACCGTGTTTTCCGACGCGATCGCCGGATGCGGCGGATATCACGAAGAGCCGGGCAGAATCTTTGCCGGCGGCAGCATGACTGGCATATGCGTGCCGGATGATCAGGTCTCCATGTCCAAAGCCACGAACGGCATCGTTGTGCTTTCCGAAAAGCAAGTGAAGGCGTATGAGGAGATGCAGTGCATCCGCTGCGGGCGTTGTGTTTTCGCCTGTCCCGTGAGGTTGCAACCCCACAGGTTGATGACCCTTTGCGAAAAAGATGACATGGATACCGCTGTCAAGGAGCATGTAAAGGATTGTATCCTTTGTGGCAGCTGCTCCTATGTTTGCCCCTCTCGGCGCTGGCTGGTCGCCTCGCTGAAGAATGCCAAAGAGCAACTTGCAAGGAGGTCGTAACAGATGAGATTGCGCCTTTCCACCGGCCCGCACATCCTTGCGCGTGAAAACACACGCATGATTATGCAGGATGTGCTGCTCGCGTTGCTTCCAGCGACAGCTGCCGGCATTTATCTGTTTGGAATGCGTTCAGCCTTGGTGTTGCTCGTTGCCATCGCCTCAGCTGTGCTTTCCGAGGCCCTGTGGCAGAAGTTCGCCAAGAGGCCATTGCAGATCCGGGATCTATCCGCCGTGGTCACCGGTCTACTGTTGGGACTTAACGTGCCATCGTCCGCGCCGCTTTGGCTGCCGGCAATCGGAAGCGCCTTTGCCATCATCGTCGTCAAGCAGCTCTTTGGTGGTGTCGGCCATAATTTCATCAACCCCGCCCTTGCCGCCCGGGCCATGCTGTTGACCAGCTGGCCGGCCCGCATGACCACCTTTTTCCTGCCGGAGCGC
>JAVBOX010000006.1:0-12528 GCA_031550095.1 Eubacteriales bacterium | reverse complement strand
GGGCGATGGCCGACGCGATCAACTCTGAACCGATGGCAAAGGGCTCCTTTACGCCGCCTTGCACGCGATAGACGGAAAGGCTCTCCTCTTCCAGCTCCAGCGAATACTCCGTGCCTTGCAGCGTGAAAGATATCTCGCCCTTCTCCAAGGCCATTTCAGCCGCGAGCCGAAACTCGTATCCGCTGACAACGGCTTCATCCGGCTGGTTGTAGGCGTCAAAGAGGCGCATGGACGCGATCGCCGCGTCGCCGGACACCCCGATGGTGATGTTTTTGCCGGCTTTGGCGGTGGTATAGGTCCTGCCTTCATGATCGAAGGAGGTTTGCCCCTCGGCTTGCGCGGCCTCGAAGGCGTCGGTCAGCGCAGGGGGCATGGCCGCTCCTGAGGGAGTGGAATACACATATTCGCCTCCCAGGGCCAGCGCTGTGCCTATGGTTTCCCGCTTGGTGATGTGATAGAAATCCTCGCCTTCTTTTGTCCAGGCATACTCCGTATCCCTTTCAACGAAGGTGGGCTTGTTGTTATTCAGGGCGAGGATGAACTGCGCCCGGGCGCCCAGAGAAAAGGTTTGGCCTTCAGGCGCCACGTAGCGCAGCTCGTCATTGACGATGACGCTGGCGTACTCCTTGTCCATGGCGTCATACTTGTAAAAGACCTGGGATTGGGTGTAGGGCATCAAAAAGCCCCCCAGGAAGGAGAAGATGAGCATGATCGCCAGGATGATCAGGCCGGTGATAGCCAGCCGGTTCCGGATGAACCGTTTGAAAACCAGCATCCATGGGGAAAGAACCTTGATCCGAGACTCGTCGTCCAACCGCGCTTCTGGTTCCCCGCCTTGGGGCATCTGTTTTTTGTCCTTATCCTGCATAATCGCCCCTCCCTCAGTTTACGCGAACGCGCGGATCGACTACGGCATACATCATGTCCGCGACCATCAGGGAAATTTGGGTCAGCGACACCATGAATACCAGATAGAACATGGAGAAGGGGATATCGCCGCCCAGAATGGCCTGATAGGACGTCCATCCGATGCCGGGAATTTGGAACAGTGTTTCCGTGATCAGGGAGCCTGCGAACATGTCCGGGATGAGAAAGCTCATGTAGGTGATGAGAGGAATCATGGTGTTGCGGAACGCGTGACGGTTGATGACCCTCCGCTCGGGGAGGCCTTTCGCCCGGGCGGTGCGTATGTAATCGGCGTTGAGCACTTCCAGCATGTTGGTGCGGGTAAAGCGCATCAGCCGGCCCATGTTGAGCATGGTCAGCGTTACAACGGGGAGGATCATATGCTTGGCCATATCCAGAAACTTGTCCCATCCGGAGGTGAGCAGCTGGTAGTTACGGCCTACGACGCCGTATAGGTCTACCCACCCTAGCTGAATGGAGAAGACATATTTAAGAATGGTCGCAAGGAAAAAAGTGGGCAGCGAGATGCATGCCAGTGAGACGACGGTAACGGCATAGTCCGTCTTGCTGTACTGTTTTCGCGCGGCCAGAATGCCCAAAGGAATGCATATGAGAAGCTGTGCGAATAAAGTGATGACATTGAGCGCGATGGAATACCAGATCACGCTGGAATACTTCTCCAGGACAGGCATGTTGAAATACCAGGATACGCCCCAATTGCCCTGCAGCGCGTTGGCCCCCCATTTGAAAAAACCTGTGATGATATTGGTGTCCATGCCGTAGACGGCGTTGAGCTCGGCCAGCCATTCGGCATAGCTCTTGCTGCCGGGCAGGGATGAGCGCAGCCTTGCGATGTTTTCCACATAGGAGGTCGGCAGGCAGCGGACGAAGGTGTAGCTGATGAGCGCGCCAAAGAAAATAATCAAAATGGCGAGTAAAACCCGTCTGATGAAGAACTTCCACATATGCGCCGGGTGCTCCTTTCTCTCCTGACTCGTGCATGAAATGCCATGCCACGCAAAAACGAGAGGGTTTGGGCCAAAAGGCCCAAACCCGTTTGAAGGAAAGAATGTTACTTAACCAGAAGCATTTTGATGGACTCCAGGTCGTGGATCCATCCCCAATAGGTGGTCATGCCAGGGGTGACGGTGGGAATGTCGATCCGCTGGGTGGAGAAAATGGTGGAGTTCTGCCGCTGATAGGCGGGAATTTCAACCGCCTGATCCACTAGGAGATCCAACGCCTGCTTGTAGACGGCCTTCCGGTAAGCCTGATCGTCGCTCTGGCGGGCATCCATGATCAGCTGATCCAGCTCCGGCAAGGCGATATGATAGTGGTTGGAATCCGTGCCGCCCTTGCCCACGATGTTGCTGCTGTGATAGATCTGGTACATGTCCGGATCCTCGGTGGTCTGCCACGCGGCGCACCAGAGTTCCTGGGTTCCGGCGTCAAGGGCATCCCACAACACGTTGGAGTTAGACGGGTCGTTGATGTTCAGGGTGATCCCAATGGTCTTCAGGGCGTTGGACGCGTCGGTAACCACCGCAAAGGACGGGTGGTTGCCCTTGCCATCCGCGGGAATAATCAGCTCATAGGCGAGCGTGCCTCCCTCGGGAGCGGCGGTGACCACACCGGCATCGTCCAAGGTGTAACCGGCAGCCTTCAGGTAACCCTTGGCGGCCTCCAAGGCGGCTGCGTACTTGTCTTCCTGGTTCATGTCGGAGGTGTAGATATCCTTGCCCTCCGCATCCACGGAGAAAGCGACCTTGTAGTCTTCATCCGTGGGCTGAGGCGCGGCCCAGGAGGTATTGGAAATAGGATAGTTGATGACAGCGGCGGCGTCGCCGTAGTAGGAGTTATAGGCCACATCGCGGTATACCGCAATCACTGTCGCAATCGCCTTGCGCAGGTTCTTGGAGGCATCGGAGAAGGGATCCTCGCCGACCTTGACCGTTTCAGCGTTGATGCCGATATAGCCATAGCCGCGGTTATCCACCCGGTTGGTGGTGATCACATCGCCGGTGAGCTCCTTGTTGGAGTTATAGCTGGCCACCAATTCAAAGTTCGACTTGGAGCCGCTGAGCTCGCCCATGTCGATGGTGCCAGTCTTGACGCCTGGGGCGAATTCATCGGTAAGGCTTTCTTTGATCTGAAGGTACTTGGTGGCGGGAGCGCCCTTGAAGTAGCTCTCGTTTGCCTCATAGTAGACGACCTTGTTGTCATACTTGATGAACTTGAACGGGCCGGCGCCCATGGGCTGGGCGGTCTTGGCTTCCACGATGGAAATGTCGCCCCGGGGGAAGCCGAACTGGTTGTTCTCATAGTCGTACTGGGCCGGATCGCCATAGTAGTGCATCGGGGTGATGTAAACATCCAGGATCTGGTACACAGCGGGGGCCTCAAAGCCCACGGTGGTCACTTCCACGGTGTAGTCGTCCAGCTTCTTGATGCCGGCGATATTAGGCACGCCGCCTTCACCGATGCTGGGATCCTTGGGGCCCCATTCGCTGACGAAATTGCCCCGGGTGGTCTCCAGCACATCGGTGCCGTCGATGTCCCCGTTGTTCTCAGTGGTCCAATAGGTGGCAGGGTCGCCCGTGTACTTGGCCTTTGCTTCTTTATAATAATCCTCGATGGTGGGGAAGTCGGTGCCGGTGAGGGTCCAGACGGTGCCAGTGGTGCCGCCGGTCAAGCCCGCGTCCCCCTTCTCGGCGAAGCCCCAGATCACCATGCCCAGGGCGACCTTGGCGCCTTCGTTGCTTTCCAGATCAGCGGCGGGAATGCCCAGGCGCTTCTCGGATTCCGCTTCGGCATAGGTGGCGACCACATAATCGGTGATGGCCTGCACGTCGGAAACCCACTCATTCTGCATGGCCTTCCAGAGCCAATCCTGCTGCTCCTTGGTCCACGCGTCGCCTTCGGCCCACACGTGATCCTCTCCGGCGGCCCGGATGGCGTCAAACATGTCGTTGTACTTGGTGAACACCTCGTCCGTGGTCTGGGTCCGGTAATTCGCAAGGCCCACGATCGGCACGGAGTTTAAGGTGCTGGCGCCCACATAGCTGGTGTCCAGGTAGACATAGTAGGTGAAGATGATGTCATCCGCCGTAACGGGCGTTCCATCGGAGAACACCAAATCCTCCCGGATCTTCATGGTGTAGGCGGTGGTGTTGTTGGCCTTGTCCTGCACGACGCTGACATCGGCCGGGCCTTTGTAGGTGTATTCCACTCCGCCCAAGGTGCGGGTCTCGCCTTCTATGGCGTTGTTGACCACGCCGCCCATCCGGTCCTTGGTGAGGACGCCAATCTGGGTGAGTTCTACCATATCATGGTCATAGGCGGTTTCAAAGAAAAATGGGCTGAACTTCTGGCTGAGGTTCGGATATCCCACCACCAGGGGAATGCGCTGCCGCTCGAGCTCTTCGGCAGCCAGCCTGGCCTCTTCCGCGGCGGCCTCCGCCGCGGCTACTTCCGCGGCAGCGGCCTCCGCCGCCCCCTTCGCCTCCGCCAGCTGTACTTCCAATTCCGCAACCTTGGCTGTCAGATCATTGACCTCGTTTTGCGCGTTGTTCTTCGCGTTGTTCAACACGCCGATGACAATCGCCGCTGCGATGACGATCACAGCTAGTATAATCCAATTTGCCTTTTTCATTGATATTCCTCCCTTTCCTTTTAATAACAGAACCATCCAAGGCGCACCATGCCTGGATGATATTATTATATACGATTTCGTAAGGTTTTCCAAGTGCTAGCGATGGGTTATAAACCTGGTTTTCTTTTGAAACATGGAAAAAAGGGAAAAAAGTAACGCTATCACCGCGGCAATGCCTAAAAAAGCAAGCTCACCCCATGGGGCGGCGCCTGTGAGCAGAAGAAATACGGCTTGCGCAACGACAACCGCTGAGGAAAGAGAGGCGACGGCGATGGAACAGCGGCGCATTTGAGCATAACCGCGTTCGTACTCAGCCCTTTGGGCAGGCCGCCGCTGAACCGTGATCTTGTAAGCATCGCCAATAAGCATGCAAAGGGGCAGAAAAAGGGAAACGCAGGGAAGAGCGATATACATCTGTCTCATGCCCTCCGTATCCAGCAGGCACATGCGAAGCCACAACAGAAAGCCCACGATGGGGAGGATCCAGGCGGCGGCGCGGAAGCGGAATAAGCCCGCCCGGGACAGATTCGGGGTGAACATTGGCCCTGTGTAGATATAGCTGTCCTTTCCGTCGGCGTCGGTACGGCGTTCGTAGTCGGACAGGATGCGCTTTCGTTTCATAGGGACATTGTACGGGATTAATGCCCGCAAAGCAAGGCCGCTCTTGACAAAAGAAGATTCAATCGTTATCATCTTTTCCATTGATATGAAGGAGTGATGAACCATGGCGCTGACGATGGACAAGCTCGTGGCGCTCTGTAAGGGCAGAGGCTTTATTTTCTCCGGCTCGGAGATTTACGGCGGCTTGGCGAACACCTGGGATTATGGCCCGCTTGGCGTTGAGTTCAAGAACAATGTCAAAAAAGCCTGGTGGAAAAAGTTCGTCCAGGAAAGCCCCACCAATGTGGGCGTGGACGCTGCCATTCTGATGAACCGGGCCGTGTGGGTCGCTTCCGGCCATGTGGTCAACTTCAACGATCCTCTGATGGACTGCAAGGCCTGCAAAGCCCGCTTCAGGGCGGATAAGCTGATCGAGGAGTTTACCGCCGGGTGGGACGAGCCCATTACGGGCGATGGATGGCCCAACGATAAAATGGAGGCGTTCATCAAGGAGCACAATATCGCGTGCCCAACCTGCGGCAAGCACGACTTCACCCCCATTCGCAAGTTCAACATGATGTTCAAGACATATCAGGGCGTTACGGACGACAGCTCCTCGGAAATCTATCTCCGACCTGAAACCGCTCAGGGTATTTTTGTTAATTTTAAGAATGTGGCCCGTACCACCCGCAAAAAAATGCCCTTTGGCATTGCCCAGGTGGGCAAGTCCTTCCGCAACGAGATCACACCGGGCAACTTCACCTTCCGCACCCGGGAATTTGAACAGATGGAGATGGAATTCTTCTGCAAGCCCGGGGAGGATTTGGAGTGGTTTGCCTACTGGCGCTCCTTCTGCTGGAACTGGCTGCTTTCCCTTGGCATTAAAGAAGAAAACCTGCGCTTCCGGGATCATGCCAAGGAAGAGCTTTCCCATTACTCCAAGGCCACCAGTGACATCGAGTACCGCTTCCCCTTCGGTTGGGGCGAGCTTTGGGGCATCGCCGACCGGACGGACTTTGACCTTAAGGCCCATCAGGAGGCTAGCGGCGAATCCATGGAGTATACGGATCCGGTGACCAACGAAAAATACATTCCATTCTGCGTGGAACCGGCCCTGGGCGCCGACCGGGTGGCTCTTGTGTTTCTCTGCAACGCCTATGATGAGGAGGAGCTAGAGAACGAGACCCGGATCGTGCTCCGCCTGCATCCGGCCTTAGCGCCCTACAAGGCGGCGGTGCTGCCCCTGCAGAAGAACAAGCTTGGGAATCTGGCGACGGAGATCTATACGGATCTATCCAAGCACTTCATGATGGACTATGACGAGTCCGGCTCCATCGGCAAGCGGTATCGCCGCCAGGACGAGATCGGCACGCCATTCTGCCTGACTGTGGACTTTGATACGTTGGAGGATGGCACGGTGACCGTCCGCGACCGGGATTCCATGCAGCAGGAGCGGGTTCACCGGAATGAGCTGAAGCCTTATTTGGAGAAGAAGCTGGCGTTTTAATCGCGCCGGCGAGAATAGGACAAAGCCGGGCTGTCCGCGAATGCGGGATGGTCCGGCTTTGTTTGTTCACTAATTCATATGTGTGTGCCAATCGGCGTCAGAAGCCATACTCCTTTCTGTGGTTGATGAAAATCTCATAGGCCTCGGCCCATGTTCCGTTGCTGAAAATGGGATCCTTTTCACCCTTGCTTTCCGCTACGCGCCTTGCGATTTCAAAGACGACGCCATAGTAGTCCCGCCCGGTTTTCAGGGCGAGAAACACCAACTCAGACCATATTCTTCCCTTTTTGTAGAGGGACGAGGCCCTCGCCTTGCTGATAAGAGACGTGACGTCATACCTCACTCTCCTCTCTTCCACCCGGTACTTGCCCCCTTCGGTGCTGAGGATTGAATAGGCGGCATCCTGGTTGAAATCCAGCGGCTGACCGCAGGAACCCGGGTTGATAACCAGCTTGCCGCCGCAGTGGCCATAGGCCTGCAAATGATGATGGCCATATGCGATTACGGAAGCGTCAATGGCGTCGATCTCCGCTTTCACCTCGTCTCGCTCCAGCATCCTTTGAAAATCGGCCAGGTATTGCTCATGGGTAAATGGAGTGCTCCGCATTTTTCTGTGGAATTCACGGCTGCCAAAATGCTGCATGCCCCTATGATAAGCGTTTTTCAGATAATGCGCGGCAAAAAGCGCGCCGCCATCATCCAAAGGCACATACAGCTCATCTTGCAGATTTAGCAAATACGCGAGAACACCGCTTTCCAGTTCCAGGAACGATTGGTATAGCGCACCCATTTGCTCATGCGCCCATTTACTCTGATCCGCGCCGATAAGCCTGTCGAGGCAAGCTTCTTTGTTGCCTTTTATCGCAAAGGCGGGCTTCGTGTCCCGAATCAAACGCGTAACCTCATTGGAATAGGGCAAGTCAAAAATATAGTCCCCCAGGAAAACGAACTGCTCCACATTATTTGAATGCGCGTCCTCTATCACCTTCTCCAAGGCGGGATAATTCCCATGGATATCGGAGATGATGGCAATTCTCATCCTACATTTTCTCCTCCCGGCGTTTCCTCACCACGGCGCTTTTGTTTCCGCTCCGCCATCCAATTTCATCGGCAAGCACAGCACGCTTCGCTGGGGCAACCCGACTCCATAGAACAGGTTCCTCCCATTCCACCCGAGGAGAGAAAAGGAGACGATCATGCCGATAGGCTCTTTGATAGTTTTCTCGTCATATAACGCCGCTAATTTGTCGGCAGTCAACAAGACACGCGTATCCAGCGTATTGAGATCCACGTATAGCAGGTTTCCTTCTCTCAGGTCCATGAGCAGAAGGCCGTTTTCGTCCTGGGAGAGGCCCATGGGAACCGGCATGCCTGCATTATAAACCGTGAGCTTGCCCATCTCATCCACGGCTTCCGCCGGGTCAACTTCTTCAACATGGGGCGTATTTTCACCCGTGATCAGCAGCACATTGGCGCCCGACGCGCCTTTTCGGAAGATACGGATGGGATGGCTCATGATGTATTGCGGGTTGTACGCGATGCCCACGCCGGCCTTTTCGCTGTATAGCATCGCATTCGGCCAAGTCGCGAGCTTGAAATGCCCGATGCTTACGGTCTCGGTTAAGGAGCCGTTTGACGCATGGAAGGCGATGCTTCCATCGACGGCCCCTTGGGCGTCTAATGGGATTCCGCGCCGGAGGCATACCACCGACTCATCGGATAAAAGCTTGGCTGACAAGGGAATCGTATCGCTGGCTTCCGTGGGAAAGCCCGTGTATTCCCGGGTTTCCGGATCGAAGAAGCTAATCGCATCCTGATCGCAGACGATTGCTCGACCATCCGCCGTGAGCATGGCCGTGAAACCCCGCATAGGCGTGACGGCGCCGGTTTTCATGTCGATGAGCGCTTCACCGGATCCGCCGCCGCTCAACAGGGCAAGGTCGCCTAGGACGCGGGCGGGCGATTGTATCTTGTACCACATAAAGCGGAGCGCAAACGCTTCCTTTCCACCCTGCTCCTCAACGAAGGCTTCGGCGGATTTTGGGTTTTCTATT
Source organism: Eubacteriales bacterium (assembly GCA_031550095.1). GTDB lineage: Bacteria > Bacillota > Clostridia > Christensenellales > Aristaeellaceae > Avichristensenella. The sequence goes on along the minus strand of JAVBOX010000006.1, from coordinate 3,809 downwards.
ATAGACGGGAGGATTTTGCTTACCAACGCGTCCACCTCCACGGAATCCGCGAAATGGAGCGTTATCTCCCGGCTCGTCTGGGTGTCGTAGATAAAAAGATCGTACGCTAAGCTCTTTTGAATCATCTCGGGCTTTTTCATGAATAAATAGCGGGTATTATCCCCGTTGACGGCGAGACAAAAAACATCCTCGTCGCCTGGGACAGCGGTATCGATCCAGTAAGGTTCGGAATGGGCCTGGGAATCAATCTCCACTGCGAATGCCGCTACGGGCGCACTGGATAGCATCAGTGCAACGGATAAAAATGACGTGATGAGCTTTTTCAAGCGACTCCCTCCTTGTATGCCCTAAAAGCAATATTTGCCACATACTCTCTATTTTCGCAAAAATGAGAGAATTACCTGCCAATTGACATAATTCTTTCCTTGACAATCGGCGGCATCTTTGCTAAAATCGCCAAAACTCGATGGAAAGGGGTGCTGCCCATGATATCCAAGCCCATTCGAGAGGGGCTCACATTTGACGATGTGCTGCTGGTTCCGCGCAAAAGCGATGTGCTCCCTAAAAACGCGGATTTGTCCATTCAACTGATGCCCAAGATTCGGCTCAACGTTCCGCTGATGAGCGCTGCGATGGACACGGTAACCGATGCCAGGCTTGCCATTGCGATTGCCAGGGAAGGCGGAATTGGAATCATTCATAAGAACATGCCGGTCGGAGAACAAGCCTCCCAGGTGGACAAGGTGAAGCGCAGCGAGCATGGGGTTATCACGGATCCTTTTTTTCTCTCCCCAGAGCACAAGGTTTCCGATGCTCTTGCCCTGATGGCCCGTTACCGCATTTCCGGCGTGCCGATCACTCGAAATGGCAAGCTCGTCGGCATTCTCACCAACCGTGATCTTCGGTTTGAAACGGATTATGAACAGCCCATCGGCAATGTGATGACGAGCGAAGGTCTTGTCACCGCGCCGGTGGGCACTGATTTGGAAGGGGCCAAGCGCATTCTGGCCAAGCACCGCATTGAGAAGCTGCCCATCGTGGATGAAAACTTCATGCTCCGGGGCCTCATCACCATCAAGGACATCGAGAAGGCGACAAAATATCCACAAAGCGCCAAGGACGACAACGGCCGCCTACTTTGCGGCGCGGCGGTGGGCATTGCCAAGGACACCCTGGAGCGGGTGCAAGCTTTGGTGGATGCCAAGGTGGATGTCGTCGCCATCGATACCGCCCATGGGCATTCCATGGGGGTGCTGAAGCTGGCGGAAACCGTTAAGAACGCCTTCCCGGATCTGCCGCTTATCGGCGGCAACATCGCCACCAGGGAAGCAGCGCGGGACTTGATTTCGGCGGGGGTGGATTGCGTTAAGGTGGGCATCGGCCCGGGTTCCATCTGCACAACCCGTGTCGTCGCCGGCATCGGCGTGCCCCAGATTACCGCCATAGCAGACTGCGCTGAGGAGGCCGAAAAGCATGGGGTTCATGTGATCGCCGATGGGGGCATCAAATACTCCGGCGATATTGTCAAAGCGCTTGCGGCAGGCGCCCGAGCCGTTATGCTGGGCAGCTTGTTGGCGGGCACGGACGAGAGCCCCGGCGCCATGGAGATCTACCAAGGCCGGTCGTTTAAGGTTTATCGGGGCATGGGTTCCATGGGCGCTATGGCGGAGGGCAGCAAAGACCGTTACTTCCAGGAGGACGCCAAGAAGCTAGGACCCGAAGGCGTGGAAGGCCGCGTGCCGTATAAGGGCCCTCTCTCGGAGACCATCTTCCAGCTGGTGGGCGGCTTGCGGGCCGGCATGGGCTATTGCGGGGCCGCCAACATCGAGGCCCTTTGCGCGGAAGCGGAGTTCGTCAGGATTACAGGAGCCGGATTGACGGAGAGCCATCCCCATGATATTTATATCACCAAGGAGTCTCCCAACTACTCCCGGCAGACGGATTTATGAGCGTGGGGATTATTGACATACACAGGCCGCAATGATGGCGGCCTTTTTTTCGTCTTTATACATGAGAAATGGAAATCTTGTCGATTTTCATGGATGTGTTTGAGGTGACAGCATGAGGAAGGCAGCCATCCGCGCACTGTTTTTTGGCATCATCATGATTCTCTTTTTGGCATCGGCAGCCCTGGCGGAGGAGATGCCGACCCTATCATACAACAGCGCAGGGGATGCTGTTTTGACCCTTCAGCAGCGGCTGACGGAACTGGGATATTACACGTTCCGAATCACGGGCGTTTATCAGGAAAACTCACAAAGAGCGGTTCAGGCGTTTCAGGCCGATAACGGTCTTCCTGTCACGGGTGTGGCGGATGCAGCTTTGCAGCAGATGATCCTGAGCCCTTATGCCAGCCCGAAGGCTACGCCTGTTCCCGCGCCAACTCCAACGCCCCTGGTGCTGACCGCGTCGTTCTCTGGAAAGCTGGAATATGGAAGCGTGGGGGACAATGTAACCCGGGTGCAGGCGAGGCTTTCCGCTATGGGGTATTATGGCGATAAAATCAGCGGCCAGTTTTTAGGCAACACCCGGAACGCGGTGAAGGCTTTCCAAAAGCAAAACGGCCTCGCCGTGGATGGAGTGGTTGGGGAGACCACCTGGCAGGCGCTTTTTCTTGACAACACAGCGGTGGACGCCTTCGCTCCGCCAAAACCCACGCCCGTGCCCACCCCGGTTCCATACCGCATTGGCGTGGATGTGACCAACCAGGTTACGACGGTTTACGGCCTGGATGAACAGGGCAATTACACCCAGGTGGTCAAGGATATGATCTGCTCTACAGGCACCGCAAGCGATCCAACGCCTCTGAAAACCTATGTGCTCAACGGGGCCGTGTCCCGCTGGTGTTATTTTCCCAAATGGGGCTCACATGCCCAGTATTGGACCCGGATGGATGGATCCAACGCCTTTCACTCGGTCATCTACACAGCTGCCGATGAGATGACTTTGGCTGTGGGCAGCTATACAGGGCTGGGAAAGAGGGCGTCCCATGGCTGTATCCGCCTCATGGTGGCGGATGCCAAGTGGATTTATGACAACTGTGGGAAAGGCACGGAAGTGGTGGTTTATGAGGGCCCCCCCAATGAGGAAATGACAAAATCCCTGAAGATACCTCCTTTGGATTATAGCCGTATGCTGCCCCAGCCAACGCCCGCGCCGACCCAGCCGCCCCTTTACAATGCCGGCGGATTGCCGCCCATGCCCTTTCGAACCCTTTCCCGGGGAACGGAAAGCGAGGCCGTTTATTGGCTGCAGTGTAAGTTGACCGATTTGGGCTATTACGCTGGACCCGCTACGGGAGGCTATTACAAGGGCACCATTGAGGCTGTAAAAGCCTTTCAGCGAGATCACGGCCTTTCTGTGGACGGCCAAGCCGGCAAGCAGACGTTAAGCGCGATTTATGAGGATGTGCTGGCGACCCCGTCCCCTTCTCCCGTGCCGACGCCGCATCCCACACCCCGCGCCAGCGCGACGGTGCCGCCAAGGAGCCGGCCCACCTCGGAGGAGGGGACGGCTTCTGTCAAGCCGACTCTCTCGCCTAGCAAGGCGCCCAATCCCTCCGCGTCCGCGTGGGTATCGCCTTCGGTGGATTCGGCTGTCACTCCGGCAAGTTGGCTGAATACAATGGAGCAGCCGACAAAAAAGCCTGAATAACGCCACTGATCCAGTCAGCGTGTCGACAAAGTCGACACGCTCGAACGGAATGCTAAATGCATTCCGTTCGACTGCACGGCCTTCCGGCCGTGAAAGGAATGTTTTCAGTCGGCAGGCCGCTTGAAAACTCCCCGTCCGCCCGGCGAAGCCGGGCG
>JAVBOX010000158.1:0-10009 GCA_031550095.1 Eubacteriales bacterium | reverse complement strand
GTTACGTTTCATGTGAGATCCTCCTCATTTCGTGCTAAAAAGTGTTCCAACATAGTTGATGGGGAGCGGCTTCCCTGTTGCCCGTAGGTTTTGCCCAAACCCTGACGTAGAGCCGTTGAAGTCCGTGCTCTGCAGGTACTTAACCGCCGGAAATGTCTATGCCATCCTTCAAGCTGAGCGTCTTATCTCGCTTGATTCGGAAACGTATACTCCCCCGGCGGGAAGGGCTTAGCCACGTGATATGCCGACCGACGCAGAGATACAGAGCATGGTTTATTGAGCTACAGGCACAACCATTTGTGCAGATGCTCGAACGGGCGAACACCGACTCAACAACCATGACAAATATCATTATAACAAGCAAAAAAGCAGACAATTAGCTGCGCTCTGTTTGTTACACTCCTATCCACATCGACCGCGTACGCCGTGAGCCCAAAAGGAAACCCTTTGACTTTTCCGCACCTCCCATACATTAATTTCTAACAATTATTAGAAACTATCTATATGCTACCACTGCGGATATCGAATGTCAACCTCCATTCCATGGAATTTATAATCATTTTATCTGCATAAACTTAAATAGAATCCTCAATTTCATGTGCGCGAAGGCGGCAAGTTTCGATCATTAATTATTAATATAGAATATGTATAATTTGGATCTGCGCACCGGATTCGGCTTTCCGGTCCTCGCTCGGGATATCCTGACCAGGACACGAAGTACCCGCTGAACAAAAGGCCCGTGGGGACGGAGATCAGGGGTTTGCCGGTTTAAGCTGAAACAAAATTATCGTCGGGAATACCTGTCCCAATGTCAATATGCCATGGACTCCCGGACTGTGCCAGGTGGAAAAGATTTCCTGCATCACCACTGACACCCTGTCATCCTCGCGAATCAAAAGGAGAACCACTTCTCGCTCACCGGCGTTTGCCGCCGTTATCTCCACCGAATGAATATACCCTGTCCCCGCATCCACTCCAATGCGAAACCGTTCCCCGAAATACCACAGGTTACCTTTTTCGCCTGGCGCGTCTCCGAACCGCATTTGCTCTCCGCATTCTCGGTCGAACTCTGCGCTTCAATCAGCCTTGTGCCAACGGTGCTTACGCCGCACATCAGTTCACGGAACTTGCGCAGCGGCGTCGCGCCCGGCGCCCGCGCCTCGTCCATGGAGTCCACTCCCACGAGCTTCCTGAACGCGTGGCTGTCGTAGATCGCGTCCTCTACTCCCTCGCCCAACAGGTTGAACCATTGCTGCATCAGGTATGTCTGCGGCATCGGCTCGATCCCCCGGGGCAGTCTCCCACGTTTCCCGTTTGGATGGTGCGGCGCAATCAGCAGCACCATTTCTTCCCACACTATCCCAGCTTCTCTCGCGTTATGTCAGATGCTGACCCTCGATTAAATCAGTGATTACCTGAGGGGCGACAAACCAACTCGGATATCCTTTGGCAGGAAACCCGTGTTCCACGTCGAAACTTCCCACCATGAATGAGATGATGAGAGTACTGATCGCGGATGGTGATCGAAACGCGAAAGAGTCCCTTTGCGCCGCATTGACGAACTTCGGGTATACCGTGCATGCCGCTTCCGACGGAGGGCAAGCGCTGGGCTTGCTCAGCGCCCTATCCCCCGACGCCATGGTACTTTCTCTAGTATTGCCAACCCTGGATGGCTTTGGTGTGCTGGAATCCCTTTCCAGCACGCCGATTCGGCGTTATCCTTCCATTATCGTGCTGAACCCCTTGGATGAATACGCAAAAAAACGCGCGGAAAAATTGGGCGCGGATATGGTGTTGCCAAAACCCACTGATCCACAGACGCTGATTCACGGCCTCCAGTCCACGTCCGTGGATCCCTCCGTTTTGGCCCGGCAGCATACCCAGCGGCGGACGGACGTCGCCCGACAGCAGCTGCTGGAAATCGGAATGCAGGAAAGCCTGAAGGGCTTCCATTATCTCTGCGACGCCGTGGCGCTTGTCTCCACGGACGACCGCCTCCTTCGCCAAGCCACCAGCAAGCTCTACCCCCGCATCGCCGCGGCGTATTCCGTCACCGATCACAGCGTGGAGAGAGCCATCCGACATGCCATTGAGACCACGTGGACCCGGGGCAGCGTCCTTGCCATTCATCGTGTTTTTGGCAACAGCATTGACCCGCAGCGGGGAAAGCCTACAAACACGGAGTGCATCGCCATGCTATCAGAACAGCTATGGGAACGTCTTACATCGAAGGTGTATCAATGAAAAAAGCAATCGTCATCGTGCTAGATGGGGTTGGCTGCGGCAGTGCGCCCGATTCCGCCGCCTATGGAGACTTGGGGGCCGACACGCTTCGACATGTGATCCAGACCAAGCGTCCAGCGCTCCCCAACTTATACGCGTTAGGCCTTGGATGCCTCTTGGAAGGCGGCGGATACAATAAAATCTCGCCAATCGGCGCTTACGGCCGCCTCACGGAACAATCGGCGGGCAAAGATACCACAAGCGGCCACTGGGAAATGGCTGGCTTGATCCTTCATGTCCCCTTCCCCACCTTTCCCAATGGATTCCCCAATGAGATCCTGAAGCCTTTCGAGGCGGCTATCGGTCGGGGAACCCTGGGCAACTATGCCTCAAGCGGCACGGAGATTTTAGACAAGCTCGGCCAGGAACACATCCAAACCGGCAAGCCCATCGTGTACACCTCAGCGGACAGCGTGTTTCAAATCGCTGCCCATGAGGACATCATTCCCCCTCAAGCCCTTTGGGCCATCTGTGAAAAAGCCCGGGCGCTCTTGGCGGGCCCAAACGCGGTGGGCCGGGTCATCGCCCGTCCTTTCATCGGTACGAAGGGCAATTTCAAACGAACCGGAAACCGCAGGGATTTCTCCGTGCCCCCTCCCGCCGATACCCTGCTAGACGTTTTAAGTGGCGAGGGCTTTGATGTGGTTGGAATTGGGAAAATTGAGGATATCTTTGCCCACAGGGGACTGACCGCCTCCGACCATGCCGCCGGAAATCCCGCCTGCCTAGAATCCACCCTGCAGCACATGGATCAGCCCATCAACGGCCTGCTTTTTGTGAACCTAGTGGATTTTGACGCCCTATACGGCCATCGCAATGACGTGGATGGCTTCGCGAAGGCGCTGGAAGCCGTGGACCGGGCCATCCCATCGATCATGGCCAAAATGGGCGATGAGGATCTTCTTATCTTCACCGCGGACCATGGCTGCGACCCAACCTATCCAGGAACGGACCATACTCGGGAATACGCACCTTTGCTATGCTGGGCAAAAAACATCCGGCAAAAGAACCTGGGCATCCGAAAATGCTTTGGCGATATCTCCGCCACTATTTTGGAAATGTTTGGTGTCAAGGCAGAGCTGGACGGAACATCGTTTTATGGAGAGCTATGGAGATAGGTTTGCGCAAATAACGCAAACAGGATTGCCAAACGTCATTGATGCACGGCAATCCTATTTGGGGGCACCTTATAATAAGCGTTCCTTAGTTATGCTTCGCCTTGTAATCCTCAATCGCCGCCTTGATGGCCTCCTCCGCCAGAAGCGAGCAGTGCATTTTCACCGGCGGCAGCCCATCCAAGGCCTCCGCTACGGCTTGGTTGGTCAGCTGCAGCGCCTCCTCAATGGTCTTTCCTTTGACCATTTCCGTGGCCATGCTGCTAGTGGCGATGGCTGCGCCACACCCGAATGTCTTGAAGCGGACATCGGTAATGATGCCGTCGTCCACCTTGATGAACATGCGCATGATATCGCCGCACTTGGCGTTGCCAACGGTGCCGACACCGCTGGCATTCTCCAGTTCGCCCACATTGCGCGGGTTTTCGAAATGATCCATAACTTTTTCGCTATACAAGAACTTCTCCTCCTTTGGCCTGTTTGAACAGGGGCGACATGGCCCGAAGCCTGGCAACGATGGGCGGAAGCTGCTCAAGAACATAATCCACATCCGCCTCTGTGTTGAAGTCGCCCAGGGTCAACCGCAGGGAGCCATGGGCGATTTCATGGGGCAATCCGATGCCAAGCAGCACATGGGATGGATCTAGGGACCCTGATGTGCAGGCTGAGCCGCTCGATCCAGCGATGCCCGCAAGATCCAAGCTAAGGAGCAAGGCCTCCCCCTCTATGTACCGAACAGATACATTCACGTTGTTCGGCAGCCGTTTGGTCGGATGACCGTTCAGCCGCGCTTCCGGTATGCTCTTGAGGATACCCTCAATAAGCCTGTCCCGCATGAGTTGCAGCCGATGGGCATGGGCGGGGAGGTTTTCAGTGGCAAGCTCAATGGCCTTCCCCATGCCGACGATGCCAGCCGTGTTTTCCGTGCCGCCACGGCGGGAGCGCTCCTGGGCGCCTCCTTGCTGGTTCACATCAATTCGGACGCCCTTCTTTAGGTAAAGCGCACCCACACCCTTGGGCCCATAAAACTTATGCGCCGCCATGGATAGGGCGTCGATTCCCATCTTGCGGACATCGACGGGAACAGCACCAATGGCCTGCACCGCGTCCGTATGGAAGATCGCGCCGCCAACGCGGGCAACGGCTGAAAGCTCCTCGATGGGCTGCACCGTGCCGATTTCATTGTTGGCAAACATGATGGATACCAGAATCGTCCGGTCCGTCATGGCTTTTTCCAAATCACGGGGATTGATCAATCCCTCTTCGTCCACGGGCAGATACGTGACCGTGAACCCCTGTTTCTCAAGCCACTGGCAGGTATGGAGCAAGGCGTGATGCTCAATGGCGGAGGTGATGATATGATTCCCCTTTTTCCGGTTGGCAAACGCGGCACCTTTGACAACCCAGTTGTCCGCCTCCGTTCCCCCGCCGGTAAAATAGATCTCGCTCTTATCGGCGCCAATCGCCGCCGCCACCTGTTCCCGGGCCCGCTCTATGGCCTTTTTCGCCTCCCGGCCAAAGCTGTGAATGCTGGATGGATTTCCGTATATTTCACTGAAAAAAGGCAGCATGGACTGCAATACTTCTTCCTTTACCCGCGTAGTCGCCGCGTTATCCATGTAAACTCGCTTCATTCCCTCACCCCTTTTCATCAACCGGCTGGATCTGATCGTCCAGCATGTCCTGAAGCGTTATAGAATCCACAACTTTATTGATACAATCCGTCAGACGGCCCCATACGATGCGGGAAGGGCACTGGGAGCTGCGGATGCATGCCTCCGCGTCTTCAATGCAGTCCGCCACGAGCACGGGCCCTTCCAGAATACGGAGTAGCTGGCCGATAGAAATTTCATTGGGTGCACGGGCGAGCATATAGCCTCCCTGGGCGCCACGCATGCTATTCACAAGGCCTTCCCGGCGCAAAACGCCGATGATTTGCTCAAGATATTGCTCAGGCACGAGCTGCCTTTCGGATATGGCGCGGATGGTTTGAGGGCCGTTGCCAACGCTCTGGGCAAGGTCATACATCGCGTGAATGCCATAACGGCAGCGCGTGGATAGCTTCATTCTCTCACCCCCCGATCCAATCCCGAGTAGTTTCATCGGCTTTGATGTTAACACCAAAAAAGCCCCCTGTCAAGAGGGGGCTCTGGTATTTCGACAAATTTAGTCAGGATTACTCAATCACATCGTTTTGGTAAAGAGGGTACTTGGCGCAAAGGGCCAACACTTCCGATTGAACCTCTTCCACACAGGGCTCTCCTTCCCGCAAAACCCGGGCAATCCATTGGGCGATCCGGGCCATATCCGCCTCGGTCATGCCCCGGCTTGTAACGGCAGGTGTGCCAATGCGGATGCCGCTCGTAACGAAAGGACCCTGGGTCTCCTTGGGAATGGTATTTTTATTCACGGTGATGTTCGCCCTGCCCAGCAACGCCTCCAGGGCCTTTCCCGTGACCCCTGTTCCGGACAGATCCAGCAGAAGCAGGTGGTTGTCCGTTCCGTCCGAAACCATCCGCACGCCGTTTGCCCGGAAAGCGTTCTCCAGCGCCTTCGCGTTGTTCAGCAAGCGCTGTTGATACTCGGCAAAGGAAGGCTCCAAAGCCTCTTTAAAGCAAATGGCTTTGGCCGCGATGGTATGCATGAGAGGGCCGCCTTGAGTGCCCGGGAAAACAGCCTTGTCGATGGCCTTGGCATGCTCGGCACGGCATAGGATCATGCCGCCCCTTGGGCCGCGAAGGGTCTTATGGGTGGTGCTGGTGGCAAAGTCCGCATGGGGTATGGGGCTTGGATGCAGACCGGCAGCGATCAGCCCAGCGATATGGGCCATATCCACCATGAAGAGAGCCCCATTTTCCTTGGCTATTTCTCCAATCGCGGCAAAGTCAATGATACGGGGATACGCGCTAGCCCCCGCCACAATCAGCTTGGGCTTGTTCGCTTTTACGATATCCCGCAGGGCGCCATAGTCAATGGTCTCCTCTGCTTCCGTCACGCCATAGGAGATAAAGCGGAAATACGTGCCGGAAATATTCGCGGGGCTTCCATGTGTTAGGTGTCCCCCGTGGGAGAGGCTCATACCAACAACCGTGTCCCCAGGCTTCAAAAAGGCATAATAGACCGCCATGTTGGCCTGGGCCCCAGAGTGCGCCTGCACATTGGCGTGCTCAGCATGAAAGAGAAGCTTCGCCCGATCCCGCGCAAGCTCCTCTGCAATATCGACATATTCGCAACCGCCATAATAGCGCTTGCCCGGATATCCCTCCGCGTATTTATTTGTCAGATGGGATCCCATGGCAGCCAAGACAGCCGGGCTTACGTAGTTTTCCGACGCTATGAGTTCCAGATGGTCCCGTTGGCGCACCAATTCGCTTTTCATCGCGGCGGCAAGCTCCGGATCCGCCGCGCGAATGGAAGCAAAATCAATCATTCGAAATCCCTCCTTACCCTCTGGTAAAGAGTATACGGCAAATGATGAATCGGGTCAAGATGGGGAGAAAAATGCCGGTTGCGCCTTTGGGGAGCTTAACACACCCTAATCAGGCCTCACTGGAATTTTAAGCAGAAAAGTGTTCCTCTCGCCCTTTTTGCCCATATATTCCACAGTGCTCTTCATGGCCGCAGTCAGCATTTTTACAATCCGAAGGCCAAGGCCTCCCCCCACCGATGTTGTCGTGTCGCGCTGAAACTGTTCCTTTTGCTTTTCCGTCAGCCCAGGCCCTGTATCCGACACTGTAATCTGGACCGATCGGTCCTTATAAAAAGCTGAAAGAAAGACAGCACCGAAGGGCGGAGTAAACTTAATCGCATTGGAAAGCAGGTTGTAAAGAATTCTTTCAAGCATTACCGGGTCACAATAGGCACGCAGCGATTTGGGGACGCAATACTCCAGGTTAACCCGACGCTCATGCGCAAAGGGTTTGACATTCTCAATCAATGATGTTAAAAGGTTGTCAATCTGTTCGTCCGCTAGCTTCGCTCTTCCAACTTCACTCCAATGATCCATGTCAAGCAGATTGTTGAGCATACGAAGCACGGCAAAAACATTATTCTGCGCGACAACAATGTACTCCTGAGATTGATCTAGTGTGAGCTGGCCAGAACCCATCAACCTCAGGGCACCCTGAACAATCGTCAAGTGTGTCCGAATGTCATGAGTCCAACTGGATGCAAGCCAACTTTCATCTTGGCTATGCATATCACTGCCTCCTATTTTTTAGGCCAAGTATAACACCAATAAGTATATCTGTCTCGATTTTAACAGAAGTTTAACTGATACAAGAAATAAATACTTTTAGTTACATTTTTCGAAAAAAAGACGGCTATTCAAACCAGGCACCCCCGCGGCACATGCGCTCATTGCTTACTGCTGCTTCCTTCCGGACCTGACAGGATTCACACGGCAACATTGCACGGGACCCAACTATCATCATAGCCGCATACTAAGTATATCAGATCGACTGCACAAAATCAATCCCCCAGCATGCTTGTGATCCAGGCCCGACGAAGGCATTTTTTCACACGTGGAAAATAAGCAGGTTTGCCAACAAAAGATACTTGGAATAAAGCGGCATGAAACAAAATATCCAGCCCATCGTTCCCATATGTATCTGAGCTATGTGAAGCATGGTTTGCCATCGCTTCAGTTCAGCAAGGCAATGCTGTGACAGTGGATGCTCCTTGCCGCTACCCCTTGTTGAATTCTTTCTTCCGTATTGATTTTGATGGTGCGGAAGAAAGATTGACTTTTGCTCAGCTAAACGAAATATTGGAAGGCTGGCAAGCTAAAATACACCAAAAGAAGTGATTATTTTCTAAAAATCATGTTCTTTTACAATTAATCGGCATAATAATTGCTTATATTGACCCTAGTTTTTCTTTTGAACCTGCCGGACGGCATTGACCGTATACCAGATCAGCGCGGATATGGATACCGCAACGGCAAGGTAAAGGAAGACAAGATTCCATGGGGCGATATGATCGCTGAAAAATGCGGCCACCACAGCCAAAATAAACAAGGTTGTGGCCGCCTTTCCCAAAAAACGAGCGGAAACCACAATTCCGCGCCTAAGCAGAAGCATCCCCCCGACCACCATGATCAGCTCTTTGACAATCACCACAATGACGGCCCAAAGAGGGACGCTGCCCACAGTCGTGAGACAGATCAGCGTCGTGATCAGCATCAGCTTATCCGCCAGGGGATCCATCAGCTTGCCAAAGTTGGTAATCAGATGATATTTGCGCGCAATAAAGCCGTCAAGAATGTCCGTGGCGCTGGCGGCCAGGAATATCGCGACGGCCCAACCATATTGCCCGGCACCAAAAGCCCCGACAAAGACGCCAATCAGCACCATCCTAAGCATGGTTAGAAGGTTGGGGACATTCCAGATGTTTTCTTTGGGCATTTGACTCACACTCCCGCAAGCTTTTGGTAAAGCGCTACATACTCTCCCAGCATTCGCCTTCGATCATAGTGCCTTTCGGCATATGCCCTGCACTGGAAGGAGATCTCACTTTTTTGAGCGGCCAGCATTGCCGCCGTTTGCGCTAGGCACTGAAAATCCCCATACGGAACAATCGCGCCAACCGGTGGAATGAGTTGTTCCGGGCAACCCCCTATATGATATGCCGCCACTGGGGTGCCGCAGGCCAGCGCCTCCAGATTGACGGTAGGGAAAGTATCCTCGTAGGTGGGATTGATCAAACAGTCGGCGGCATTGTAGAGGGCGATCAGCGCTTCCGGACCATCGGTTCTGGGAATGCCAATAACGCATTTGGGCAGCTTTCGCATTTGCTCCGGTGAAATTCCCACCATCATCACCCGCGCCGAATCTCCCAACCATTCCGCCACCTTGAGCACATCGCGAAAGCCTTTCCGGGCATCGAAAGGCGCCGCTACTGCCAGCAAAAGCCTTTGGTCTGGCCGAACGCCATATTGTGCGCGAATATCCCCGTTGAATTGTGGTGAAAATAATGACAAGTCCACCCCGTTTGGAATAACGACGCGCTTGGCGTCCCCCAGAAAAGAGGCGGAAAGATCCTGGGAAAGCCATTTCGCGGGCGAAACCAGCGTAAGGTTCGGAAGTGCCGAAAAGGCTGCCCGTTTTCTTTGCCAGTTTGATTTTGAAGCGTCCAGCCATAGGGAAGCCGGATACTCTCCCTTTAGGGGGCAGCGAAAACATCCTGTTTTCCAGCGGCTACAGCCGACTCTGGCATAATGGCTGCAATGCCCCGTGAAAGCCCAACAATCGTGAAGTGTCCAAAGAGTGGGAACGCCGGTTTCCCGTATAAAAGCGAGCAGCATTTCAACATGAAGATAGTACCCATGCAGGTTATGAAGGTGCAATAAATCCGGCTTCATGGCGGCGAGTTGAGACAAAAAGGCTTTTGTCGCTCCGCGAGAACCGAAACCATGCCGGTCCAAAATCCTGGTGAGCGCCACATGAACCAAAACCTCCGCCTGGGTGCCAATGCGCAGGCTGCCTTCTTCCAAAGCCTCGCCCCGCCCGAAAGCAATCGTGGTCACAAATCCAGCGGCATCCGCAGCCTGTTTGAGATCCATCATAATCCGCCCATGGCTGCCTCGGCATACCGTATTCACCATCACGATT
>JAVBOX010000107.1:0-9212 GCA_031550095.1 Eubacteriales bacterium | reverse complement strand
GGGCGCCGGAGACAATCGGCGAAATTGCCCGCTGTGTCTATGAAGGGCTTGCGTTTAAGTACCGCTGGAATTTGGAAATCCTTGAAGAGGTCACCGGAAAGCGGTTTCGGTTCATCAACATCCTGGGGGGCGGATGCCGGGACAGCTTCATGTGCCAGTGCGCCGCCAATGCCTGTAACCTTCCGGTGGCCATCGGGCCTATGGAGGCCACAGCATTGGGCAATCTGGCTGTGCAGCTGATGTCCATGGGGGCTGTGGCATCCATCGGCGAAGCAAAGGAACTGCTGGCCCGCTCCTTCCCACCGGAATGGCGTGAACCGGATGAAGCGGTGGCCTGGGAAGCGCACTATGCCGCATACCGGGAGGCTGTGGGCAAGCCTGGGGAGGCATTAACATGACCGGCGGGGATCTGCACCTGCATACCACCCACTCGGATAGCTCGGCGAGCGTTTCAAAGGTGCTGGCTTACGCGGCAAGCGCCGGTTTGGCCGCTGTGGCCATTACCGACCATGACACCATGGCAGGGGTGGCGGAGGCGGAACACCTGGGGAAGAAACTGGGCATTCGGGTCATTCCCGGGGTGGAGCTGACCACAAGGGATACCCTAAGGGATCGTCCGGTGCACCTGCTCTGCTATTTGCCCGAGAACCAGGAGTATTTGCAGGGATTTTGCAAGAAGACCCGGGCAAGCCGCACCAGGCAGAAGATCGGAATGTTAGCACTTTTGAAGGCAAAATACCCAATTCGGCCGGAGGATGTTTTCGAAAACGCTTTAGGCAGCGGCACCATTTATGAGTGCCATATCATGAAGACATTGGCGGATATGGGGTATACATCCACGGTCATCGGCCCGTTGATGGGGGAACTGATATCCAGAACTGGCAGTTGCTATGTGCCCAGCGACTATCCGGATGTGATGAAAGGGCTGTCCGTCATTCACGAGGCGGGCGGATTGGCGGTCGTCGCCCATCCTGGGCAATTTGAGTCCATGGAGCTGGTGGAATCCCTCGCAAAAACCGGCGCCATAGATGGGGTAGAGGTAAACCACCCCAGGAATACGGAGGCGGTGCGAAAACGCCTGCGCACCATTGCTGAGGAGTGGGGGTTGCTCATCACCGGCGGCAGCGATTTTCATGGCAGCTACGCCATGGAACCGCATCCCGTTGGCTACTGCGCCTGTGAGGATGAGGATGTGAAGCGCTTGATCGCGCGGGCGGATGCAGCGCATTCGTCATAATATCGCATAAGCAAATGCGCAGCGCGGTGAACTTTCCAGCCGGTAGAATAGCGCTCGCTGCCCTGGGTGCGTTTGGCTTCTCGGTTGGTATGGCGAAGGGCAATGCCTGAACAGGCACCCGATCTCTCTTTTTCTGTTACCCTTCCATGCTGGGCCACCAAAGGGCTGCCCACAGGAAAGGAGCGCCGGGTTTTCCCTTCATGGTGTGCAGCTTGTTGGGGGGAATCTCAATTACATCCCCGGGATGAACCTCGACTTCCTCATCCTCCACGACAACGAATCCGCAGCCGGAATAGACGATAAACACCTCCTGGGTGGGATGCTTGTGCAGTTCCATAACTCCGCCGTCCTCCAGATAGCCATAGGCGTGATCAAAGGGGGCCTTGATGGAGGAAGGGACCACGGGGGAGGCCAGGATGGTGTCCTGGTGGGCCTTATGGGCGGTTTTCTTTTCAAAGGCAAGCACATCGATTTCATCCGATGGGGTATTGCCCTCAATGGCGTCCCACCAAAGCGCCGCCCAGAGGAAGGGCGCCTCATCTCGCTCCGTGCAGAGCATGGTGTGCCATACGTTGCGGGGAATGGCGATCACATCGCCAGCCTTTACATGCCTCACCTTGCCGCCGACCATGACATATCCTGTTCCCCCATTGACGATATAGATTTCGTCTGTGGGGTGGGCATGGCCTGCCATGGCGCGATTGTTGGTTAAGTAGCCGTATTGGTGCTTGAAAGGCGCCTTCATTTCCTTTGGAATGACGGGCAGCGCGAGGATGGTTCCCTCGTGGGCTTTATAGGCGGTATCCGGATCGAAGCGGACGATTTTGATGGCCATCGTGCATTTCTCCTTTTCATAGACAATCGATTAAGTTGGGCATAGGCCCATCGCCCATTTATGTGGATTATAGCAAAACAAATGGCATATGGCTATACTCGATTGTGATTGTTTTACCAGGACAAAAAAGCAGGATATTTGACAAATCAAATCACTATTGCCGCTATTTTGGAATTGCTGTCCTGTATCATCGCATAATTTCTTGATATTTCTTCGGGAAGCCGCTATAATAGTAGGCATAAAACAATAAAAACGGACATCAAAACACACCGGAGCAAGGAAAGGTGAGAGAATTGCCAACGGCTCGTGCGCGGATGATGGAGGAAGGAGCGAGGCTGTTTCTCCGGAGGGCCTATGCGGTGGGCCATGCGACTGAATCGGATTCCATGATGGAATCCCATCAGCACGACTGCCTGGAGATCCTCTATGTTCATTGCGAGCAGTGCCGCTTTTTTCAGGGAGATCGACTCTTTTTCCTTGGAAAGCATGATCTTGTTTTGTATGACGCGACATTGCCGCATCGCGTGGAGTGGTTGGACGACGCTGCAAGGCCCTTGTTCGGCTTGGCGGTTGCGTGCCGGTCGGACGTGGAAATGGGGCTTTCATGCGCCGATCTTTTGCGAAACGCCCCGACGGTGCGGATCCTCTTTGAGCAGCTCGATGATGTGATGGTGTTCCATGGGGCCAGAGAAATCTTTTCCGCGCTTCGGGATTTGTCCCAGGAAATCTGGCGGGACAATGATCCCGGCTATGAGACGCTGCTTTTGCACAGGCTGTTTTTGGATATCGCCAGGCTTAGGGGCGTTACGAGCGATACGGCGTCGAACTATGTGGAACAGGCATGCCGATATATTGACGCCCGGTTTGCGACGATTCAAAACATTGAGGAAATCGCGGGGGCTCTTGGCCTCACAAAGGGGCACCTGCAAAGGCTGTTTACGGCGCAGACAGGCCGGGCTATTTGGCGATACTTGACCGCCGTGCGCATGCAGCAGGCGGAGCGGCTGGTGCTGGATGACTCCCTTTCCATCGGGGAGATTGGCGCCATGGTGGGCATCCATTCCAGGCAGAACTTTCATGCTCTTTTTCGCAAGGCATATGGCCTATCCCCCTCCATGTACCGCAAGCTCCAATCGAAATACACCCATATACGGTAATGGTTGCGTTTTTTCCCCTGATTTGGTATTATACGGTCATATACGGGCATTTGATGTTGAATTGCGTTCAAATGAGGAAGGGGTGTGGCCGTATGAAAATGTATCGGGCGGGCGTTGTGGGAATGGGGTTTGTGGGTCAAATTCATGTAGAAATCCTGCGCCGCCTTGGAAATGTGGAGGTGGTGGCCCTTGCGGATACCATTGGAGCCCAGCAGGCGGCGGAAAAGGCGGGCGTTTCCGCTTACTTTACGGATTTTCGGAAGATGATCGACACTATGCACTTGGATGTGCTCCATGTTTGCACGCCGAACAACTCCCATTTTGAGATCGCCATGTACGCGCTGGATCATGGGGTTCATGTTCTGTGCGAGAAGCCCATGACCACATCCATCGAGCAAGCGGAAAAGCTGGCGCAAAAGACGGATGAGACGGGTTTAATCCTCGCGCTCAACTTTCATAACCGGTTTTACCCCATGACCCATCACATGCGTAATATCATAAGGGATGGCCAATTGGGGGATATCTTCTCCATTACGGGCACGTACACCCAAGACTGGCTTCTCAACCAGGTGGATTACAGCTGGCGCTTAGGGGTGGAGGAATCCGGGAAAACCCGGGTGGTGGCGGACATAGGCTCGCACTGGATGGATCTTGCCGAATACGTCTCCGGCAAGCGGATCACCCATGTATGCGCGGATTTTACCATCATCCACCCAATCCGCAAGAAACCCATCAAGAGCATTCAGGCCTATTCCACCGAGAAATTCACCGACGCCGATTATGAGGACATTCCGGTAGTGACGGAGGATAACGCCAGCATCCTGTTCCGCTTTGAGGATGGGGCCAAGGGCAGCGCTTTCTTCTCCCAGGTCATCGCGGGAAAATCCGTGGCCATCGACCTGCTGGTGGGAGGATACAAGAAGTCAGCGGAATGGAACAGCGAGGCGTGCAATAAGCTGGTCATCGGCAATAAGGATAGCTTCTGCGAGGTTTTGGAAAAGGGGTTTGCCAATGTACACCCGAAAACGCGGCCTTTGGTTTCCTATCCACTGGGGCATCTGGAAGGATTCCCCGACGCGTTTAAGCAATGCTTCCGCCAGGTTTATGATAGGATCGGCGATCCGAGCGCTCCTATGGACTTCGCTACGGCCAGGGATGGCCTTCATGAGGTGATTCTCTGCGAACGGATCTATGAGAGCAACCAAGAAGGCCGGTGGGTGGCTATTGATGGGAATATAACAAACGCGGTCACATGACCTGGACGCCATGCTCGCGAAACCCCTCCACAGCCTCTGACGTCAGGCGCTGTCTGAGGTCACGTAGTCAACGCTATCCGGCGTAGCGATGGAGATCATATAAGCTTGCCCTTGCTGCGGCGTTGGTTTTATTTCGCCAAAATTCTTGTCATCTCTCCCATTGCCATCGTTAAGCCCGGCGGCCGCAGGGTTTCTTTCTGACCCCAGGCGAGGTGTTGGCCATTTGCCGTGTGCGCCTGTTTGCGCCTGTCTACAAGCGCATTGCCGCCGCAAAAGCTGCTTTTCCTGGATGCGCCGCCTATGGTGTTCCTGATCCGGCGGTAGGAAGTCCTTCTCCGCCGGACTATTCTTTACGCCTGTTGAGGGCATTGACGCCTCGCTCAAAAATACTGCATAAATCTTATTGACAACACTATGCACAAATGCTAATATTTTCATATAGTCTGAATTCGGACTAATTGCCATTTTGAGGTAAAGAATATGGATCACAGCAGTCGAATGCGCAGAACAATCGACAGCTGGTATGATGATTGGTTTGCTGTGGACCGCCTCTACCAGCAGTGGGCAAAGCGCCATGGGATCACCGTGACGATCCTGTTTACCCTCTATGCCATTCATTCTATTGGGGATAAATGTTCGCCCGGGCAAATCGTCGAAAGGCTTTCTCTCTCCAAGCAGACCATCAGCAGCGCGTTGGACGCGCTCAAAGCCCGGGGGTTTGTTTACTGCGAGAGGGACGGCCTGGATAAGCGAAGCCGGATTGTCCGCTTCACGGAAGAAGGGAAAGCCTATGCGGATCAGCTTTTGCGTGAGCTGGATGAGGCGGAGCAGCTCGCGTTTTCCGAGATGGCCGATAGCTTGACGACGATGATTCAAACAAATCAGATGCTGGCCAAATTGCTGCGAAAGGCGTTGTTGCAGGGATAATGGGAGGGGGAGGTGACGCATGCAAGCCAAGAAATCAAAAAAGCCAATCGACCTTTCCCTAATGCTGGTTCCTCTGGGAATTGTGCTGGTGCTGTGCTCTATTTTGGTAATATTCCCATCGGAAAGCCGGCCGGTGATTCATTCCGTCCATGAGTGGATGACGGGGACTTTCGGCTGGTATTATATTCTGGTGGGTTTGGCCTTTGTGGGCATCTCCATGTATGTGACCCTCTCGAGGAAAGGCGAGATCCGGCTGGGCACCCTTGAAAAGCCACGCTATAGCCATTTCACCTGGGGCGCCATGGTGTTTACCTCCACCATGGCGGCGGATATCCTGTTTTTCTCCCTCCACGAGTGGGCGTATTACTATACCAGCGTTCCCCTGGATTTTGCCGCGCTTTCGGCGGGGGAAAAGCACCTGTGGGCTTCCACCTATCCCCTGTTTCACTGGGGGATTATCCCCTGGGCATTCTTCATCCTGCCTGCCGCCGCGTATGGCTATCTGTTCTACGCAAAGAAGCGAACCCGCCAGCGGTTAAGCGAGGCCTGCAGGCCCATGATCGGAGATCAGGCTGATGGGGCCTTGGGACGAACCATCGATATGTTCAGCGTGTTTGGCTTGCTGGCCGGGACCGCCACCACCTTTTCCTTGGCGACCCCGCTGATCACCTTGGTGCTTCATGATGTGTTTGGTCTGCCCCAGACAAAGCTCACGACCATCGCCATCCTCCTTCTAATCGCTGCCATATACACCCTGGGTGTCGTCTTCAGCTTTAAGGGCATCGCGTACGTGGCCAAGCTCTGCGTGTATTTTTACGTCGGCCTTCTCCTGCTCTTCCTCATGGGGGGCAACTTGGTCTACACCCTGGAGACCGCCATTACTGCCATTGGCAATATGACGACCAACTTCTTCCGGATGGCCACTTGGTTGGATCCCTTGCGCCTCACCGCCGGGAATTCCGCTCTAGGGTTTCCTCAGCAATGGACTGTATTCTATTGGGCGTATTGGATCGCTTGGTGTGTGGCGACGCCATTTTTCATCGGCAGAATTTCCGAGGGCAGGACGCTTCGGCAGACAATTCTGGGCGGATATGGCGCGGGCCAGCTGGGCACATTCACTTCCTTCTCCGTGTTTGGCTTTTACGGTCTCCGCCTGCAGGCTGAGGGCAGGATTCAGGTGGCGGAAAAGCTGCTATCCGGCGCCACCCAGAGCGAGATCATCCTGGAGATCTTCCATACCCTGCCATTTCCCAAATTCTCCCTGGCCATGCTGGTGATTGCCATGGCGCTGTTCTACGCCTCCACCTTTGACGCTTTGACCCTGGTGATGACTACCTACTCCTATCGGGATATTCATAAGGATGAGGAACCGGGCAAGGCCATGAAGGCGTTCTGGTCGATGCTGTTTGTGCTGATGCCCATCGCATTGCTCTTTTCGGAGCAAGCCTTATCCCAGCTTCAGACGATTTCCATTATGGCGGCGTTGCCCATCAGCGTGGTTCTGCTGGTTGTTGTGGTGGGCTTTCTCAAATCCTTGCGAAAGGGGACGATCGAATGACTGCAATGCGCCCGAAAAGCCTTGGAACGGGCGAAAGGCGTGGAGACGGCTGGTATGCGCTGCTATTTGTCGCGCCGGCCATGATTCCCATGATCGTCTTTTGGATTTACCCCATTCTGCGCTCCATATGGCTCAGCTTCACCGACTGGGACTACATCAGCCCCACATATCAGTTCGTGTGGTTTGAGAACTACCTTGGCTTTATTGGCGACAGGGCTTTCAACAGGGCTTTGGTCAACACCCTGTTGTTCGCGGCGTATACTGTGTTGCCCGCCATGGCCTTGGGGCTTGGGCTGGCGCTATTGTTCAAACGGGAATTCCGGGGGAAATCACTTTATCGGGCGATGCTTTTTTCGCCATGGGTTACCCCGACGGTTGCTGTATCCATCGTATGGATATGGCTGTTCCAGCCTGAGGGAGGCATGCTCAACTACCTTCTCGGACTCATCGGAATCGCTCCTTCCCGGTGGTTGAGCAGCCGGGACACGGCCCTGATCTCAGTCTCCATCACAACCGTATGGAAGAGCTTGGGATACGCCATGATTTTCTACATGGCGGCCTTGGAAAAGGTGCCCAAGGACCTTTATGAGGCGGCTGATATTGACCGTGCCAATGCCTGGAGGAAATTTCTCCACGTGACTTTTCCAGGTATTTCACCAACGACCTTTTTCCTCATGGTCATAATGACCATCACCTCGCTGCAGGCGTATGATCAAATTCAAATCCTGACCCAAGGCGGGCCTGCCGGATCCACCCGGACGCTTTTGTATCTCTATTACCAGTATGCCTTTGAAAACTACAACATGGGGCAGGCAACCGCCGTGGCGGCCGTGCTGATGTGCATCACCATCGCTTTATCCATTGCCCAGTTTATCGGATCGAAGCGGTGGGTCACATACCAGTGAGGAGGCGTGAAGATGAGTGTGCCAACACCGAGCCGCGTTTCTCCCAGGTCTCGGGCTATGGGGAGGATAAAGCAGGGAGCTTTACATCTGATCCTGGCTGTCTTCACCTTCGCCATGGCGTTTCCGTTTCTGTGGATGCTTTCCAGCGCTTTGAAGTCCAATGAGGCGGTGCGCATGTTTCCCCCCAGGCTGCTGCCGGAAACCTGGGAATGGGGGAATTTTTTGGCTGCCTACCGGGGCTCGGCATTTGGTCAGTATATCTTCAACTCCTTCTTTACCGCTGCGGGCATTGTGATGATTCAATTGGTAAACTCCGCGATGATCGCCTACGCGCTGACACAGCTCCGTTTTCGGGGCCGCGGCTTGCTCTTCATGGTGATCATGGCGACGAACATGCTGCCGGCCGCGGCTACGTATGTTCCTGCGTATATCATCCTGGCGGATATGGGGCTTTTGAACAGCTACACGGGGATCATTGTATCCAATTGCGTGTATATGTTCGGCATTTTTCTGATCCGTCAAGCCTTCCTGCAGGTGAACGCGAGCCTTGTGGAGGCCGCCTGGTCGGAAGGGGCAGGCCACTTCCGCACGCTCTGGCGCGTGCTGGTGCCCATCGCCAAGCCCTCCTTTGTGACCATGGGGCTTTTGAGCTTTGTGGCCAACTACAACAACTACATGTGGCCGTCGCTGATTACGACGCGGCCTGATAAATACCTGATTTCACAGGGATTGCGGCTGTATTTTATTGAGGGCGGCGCTTATGGGATTCGGTGGGCGTATGTGATGGCTGCGGCGACCTTCACGGTCCTGCCGCTGATGGCGCTGTTCTTCGCCTGTCAAAAGTGGTTCATTCAGGGCATTTCCGATACGGGAGTCAAAGGTTAAGGAATCTTAGGCGATGTGTTCGCCAAACATATTGAAAGGGGAATCCACATGAAAAAGCTACTCTCCCTTTGCCTGGCTCTGATGCTTTTGCTCGGGCTAGGCTCCACTGCACTGGCGGAAAAGGTACAGGTGGAATTCTGGTACGGACTTGGGGGACCGACGGGAGAACTGATGCAAGCCCTAATCGCCGAATTTAACGCCTCCCAGGAGCAATATGAGGTTATCGGCGTTACCCAGGGCAGCTATACGGAGACATTCCAGAACATTCAAGCGCCGATCGCCGGCGGCAACCCGCCCGCCGTGGCTGTTTTGGAATATGGACAGGTAAACAACCTTGCCAAGAAGGGCGTGCTTGAAGATGTGCAGCCCTACATAGACGCCGGTTCAAGCTATAATCCGGACGATGTCATCGAGGAATTCGGAGCGGACACCCTGCGTATGTATGAAATGTT
>JAVBOX010000040.1:0-27687 GCA_031550095.1 Eubacteriales bacterium | reverse complement strand
AATCGTGTCCTCGGTCTCCGTGCTGGAATATACGGATCCCACGCTTGTCCAGCAGGACTTCTTTCAGCAAAACGATTTTTTTGGCAACGAAATCGTCATTTCCGGATTTATCAACGTAAAGGATAACATACCAGCCCAGTTGGCAAACATCCAGCGGCTGGCCGCCGTGGGAGAGGTGGGGTTGATTCTGTTTTACGTGGGCATCTTTATGCCCAGTGTAGACCGGTCGCTGATGCAGCTTGCGGATTCCCTCGGCTTTCCGCTGGTCGTCATGCCGGAAAACCGCATCGATCTTCGCTATAGTGAGGTCATCTGCGAGGTCATGGAGGCCATCTTCAACGACAACAGCAACGCCGGAAACCTGGTGGGCGATATTCTTGAACGCATGTCGCTGCTGCCGGATCACCAGCGAAGCATTGATGCCGTGCTGCGCCTGGTCAGCGACAGGGTTCGCGCCAGCTTGATCTTGACCGACGCGTCCCTGCGAACCCTTGGCGCCGCCCCTTGGCCCAGGGCCTTGGCTTGGTGTCCGGACGAATGGCTCCGGGAACCCGCCGAAGCCATCGAAAGCGCCTCCGCTAGAGAAGTCCGGAATGCCTATCATATCCCGATTCAGCCTGTCAACTCATCCCCCATGCGGCTTCACGCCTTCAAAGAAGGGGCAACCTTGGGCAGCGAAGTTCTTCGACAGATAGGAGAAGTCGTTCAGCTTTCCGTAAATCTATGGAGCCGCCAGCATGCGGAGATTGTCGTTTCCGAGCTGGTCCATGCGATTATCCGGGATGAACCCATCAAGATGCGCCGTATAGCGGACATTTTCCACATAGACGTGGCCTCCTTGAACACCATGTGGATCCTTCATACGGCAGGCAGTGTGCCCCCGCGCCTGTTGAATAGCGTTCGCGGCCTGGTCAGCCACTACAGCAAAAGCGTCGTGGCCGATATCTATGAAGGCGAGATCGTCCTCTTTATGAATGGCCTTCCCACCCAAAAGGACAGCCAAGCATTGGCGGAGGGCATCCGCCAGCACTTCGACGAACTAGGGCTAACCCTCACCCTTTTGGTCGGCAACCGCCTTTCCAATACCGCCGAGGTACGCGCCGCCTATTTAATGCTCCATACCAGCCTGGAAGACGCCCGAAAGATTCTCCCCCACAGGAGTGAATATACGAAAAGCGATATGTCCCTGGCGAGAGATTGCCGCAAAAAGGTGGGCGAAGGGGAAAGGGCGCTGGAGGAAGCCATGGCGCCTCTGCGGTACCTAGCCGGAGAAAAGGATGCCCATCTCCTTGAGGAAACGCTGGCGGCCTTTCTGCTGGATACAGACGGAAGCATTTCGCGAACCGCGGAGCGGCTCTTTGTCCATAAAAACACCATCAAATATAGACTCCAAAAAATTTCAGACCGCATTGGATGTGACTTAAGACACTTGCCAGAGCTTCATTCCCTTTATCTGGCGGCCGCTCTCTGGCGGCTTCTGGCATAGCCTTTCCAGGCACCTTTTTTGTCCGAAGGGACAAAAAACAGGCGTCATTTTTTTGCCTTTTTTTCAATGCATTCGGGATAGATTGTTGTTAAAATACTAGAATAGCAACAAGCCGCAGGTTGTTATTCGTTTTTGTTCAATAATTTTGAGGGGGTTGTATGTACACATGAACAAGCAGACGGGGTTTGAAATCAAACCGGAACAGAGGCAAAGCTGGCTATCCATTGCCATGGTATGGGCAGGAGGAATGATCTGCGTACCCTGCTTAATGATCGGAGGCGTCTTGTCCGGCGGCGGATTAAGCATCCTTCAGATCGTCGTGTCCATCCTCCTCGGATATGGCTTAATCTGCGCGTACATGATCTGCATCGGCATGCAAGCATGCGACACTGGCTTGCCCGTATCCGTCCTCGCCTCCGGCGCGTTGGGTGAAAAAGGCGCCCGGTTTGTCATCAGCACCCTGCTGGCCTTGGCCTGTATAGGCTGGTTCGGCATCCAGTCCGCCACCTGCGGCGCGGCGTTTGCCTCTATGACCTGGTCTATGCTTGGCCTGGGAACGCCCAGCGATTTTGTGACCGCCATCTGTTCCATCATTTGGGGTGTCATCATGCTTCTGACGGCGTGCTTCGGCTTTAAAGGCCTCAAGTGGCTGAACTACATTGCCGTTCCGCTGTTGGTGTTGGTATGCCTTTACGGCGTAATCGCCGGGTTCGCGAAGAATAGCGGGGGCACCGTCCTGGCCAGCTACGCCCCTGCCGATTCCCTCGGCTTGGTCTTTGGCATCTCCATGGTGGTAGCGTCCTTCGCCTTGGGCGGCGTTATCTCCGCGGATTATTGCCGGTTCGCCAAGAGCCGGGCGGATGTCGTCAAGTCCTCCTTGGTAGGCGTCATCCCTGCGGGCTTGTTTATGCTCCTTATGGGCGCTATCATGAGCATCGTCTCAGGCCAGTATGACATTTCCACCATTCTGTCCAGCCTTGGGGTTCCCTTCATCGGCCTGTTGGCCTTGGTGCTGGCCACATGGACCACAAACGTCACCAACGCCTACTCCGGCGGTTTGGCCCTTTCAAACCTTCTGGGCTATGATGAGACCAAGTTCAAAATCACCACGGGCATCGCCGGAGGTGTGGGCACGCTGCTGGCCGCCTTCGGGCTTCTCAGCCGGTTTACAGCGTTTCTCACCCTCATGTCCGGCCTCATCCCGCCGCTGGCAGGGGTCATCATCGCCCATTACTGGATCATTGGGAAAGGCGACAGAAAAAAGTTCACGCTGAAGGACGGCTTCTCTCCCGTAGGCATGGTCGCCTTTGTCGTCGGTGCCCTGGTGGCCTGCATAACCGGCGGTACTTTCGCTTCCTTCCAGTTTTTAGCCAATGTGAGCTTCCTGAATATTCCCTTTTTTGTCGGTCCCATCAACGGAATCGTCGTCTCCTTGGCCTGCTATGTGATCTTGGCCAAGATCATGCCTGAGAAGTGACCAATCGACCGACGGCGCGGGCGCGCTTTGCCGTGTGCTCCGCGCCGCCCTGAAAAAGGAGGATCTCCCTTTGCGAAAAATCGATGTTTCAGAAATTGAGGACATCGCCTTAGGCGCGGCGCTCTTAGGCGCGGGTGGCGGCGGTGATCCCTATATAGGTAAGCTGGTCGCCATCGGCGCGGTAAAGGAATGCGGCCCTGTGACCATGCTGGACCCCGATGAAGTCCCCGACGATGCCCTCGTCGTTCCCATCGCTATGATGGGCGCACCGACCATCCTCAGCGAAAAGGCCATTGGCGGCAATGAATATCGGACCCTCTACGACACCGTTTCCCAATTCTACGGAAAGCCTATTTACGCGTTCATGCCCATCGAGGCAGGCGGCGTCAACAGCATGCTTCCCATCGCGGCCTGCGCCCGGCTTGGTTTGCCCTTGGTGGACGTGGATGGCATGGGCAGGGCGTTTCCCGAGCTGCAGATGGTCACATTCACCATCGGCGGCGTCAGCGCCACCCCCATGGCCCTGGTGGATGAGAAGGGCAACAGCGCCATTTTCCGCACCATCACCAACAAGTGGACCGAAGAGCTTGCCCGGGCCGTCACCATGAGCTGCGGCGGCTCCGTTTCCGTGTCCCTGTACGCCATGGATGGCAAGACCATGAAGACCTATGGCGTGCGCGGCATCGTCACCAGAAGCCAACGCCTGGGTGAAGCCATCCGCCGGGTAAAAGAAACCACGGACAAAACTCCGGAGGAAGCCTTTCTTGATTTTGCCGAGGCTTTTCCCCTTTTCCGTGGAAAAATCGTGGACGTGCTCCGTGAGGTTCGCGGCGCGTTTAACTTTGGCAAGGTCGTTCTGGAGGGCATCGGCGAGTACAAGGGCGGCAATGCTTTTGTGGAGTTCCAAAATGAGAACCTGACCGCCACGGTCAACGGCGAGATTCTGGCTACGACGCCGGACCTGATCTGCCTTGTGGATGTGGAAACCTTCGCGCCCGTGCCAACAGATGCGCTGAAATATGGAAAACGCGTGCTGGTGATCGGCTTGAAGTGTTTTCCCCTCTGGAGAACCCCGGCAGGAATCGAGCTGGTAGGCCCCCGGTATTTCGGCTGTGATACGGACTACATTCCGCTGGAAGATCGCTGCAAGGGAGGCCGGAAGTGATGTATAAGCTGGGAATCGACGTGGGCGGCACCAATACAGACGCAGTTTTGATCAACGACCGCCTGGAGGTTGTCGCGGAGATCAAGCGCCCCACCACCTCAGATGTATATGAGGGCATCCTGGACGCAATGCGGGAGGTCATCCGCCTTTCCGGCATCGACCCCAAAGAGATCGGCCAGGCCATGCTGGGCACCACCCACTGCACCAACGCCATCGTCGAGCGGAAGAAATTAGCGCCCATCGGCATCCTGCGCATAGGCGCCCCTGCCACGTTGGGCATCCCCCCCATGGTGGACTGGCCTGAGGATCTGAAGAATATTGCCGTCTCAAGCGCAATCGTCGGAGGCGGCTATGAATACGACGGAAAGGAAATCGCCCCATTTGACATGGAAGCTGCCAAGTCTTTCTTCGAAAATCTGAAGGGCAAGGTGGCGTCTGTCTCCATCTCCTGCGTATTTTCCACCGTCCGCAACGACCACGAACTGGCCGCGGCGGCTCTTTGTAAGCAGATTATGGGCGAGGATATCCATGTGTCTATTTCCAGTGAGATCGGCTCCATGGGCATGGTTGAACGGGAAAATGCGACGATCCTCAATGCAGCCCTGCATCAAGTGGCCAAGTCGTTTACCGAAGGTTTTGCCCACTCCCTTGCGGAGGAGGGGATTACCAATGTGGATATCTTTATCTCTCAGAATGACGGCACCCTGATGACCCTGGAGTTCGCCCGCCGCTACCCCATCCTCACCATCGCCTGCGGACCTACCAACTCTATCCGCGGCGCCTCCTATCTTGGCAAGCTCAAGAACGCCATCGTCATCGATGTAGGCGGCACCACAACGGATCTGGGTGTAATCCAGCAAGGGTTTCCCAGGGAGTCCAGCGTGGCGGTGACCATTGGCGGTGTTCGTACCAACTTCCGGATGCCCGATGTGATGTCCATTGGGCTAGGCGGCGGTTCCATTGTCCGGGAGCATCCCGATGGCCGCGTGACGGTAGGCCCTGACTCCGTGGGCTTCCGAATCGCCGAAAAGGCCCTGGTGTTTGGAGGGGATACGCTGACCGCCACGGACATTGCCGTCCGCCTCGGCCTTTACGAGCTTGGCGATCCAAACCGGGTGGCTCATCTGGATAAAGCGTTCGCCGAAAAGGCATTAGAGGTCATCCGCGCACTGATGGAGGATTCCATTGACGCCATGAAAGTCTCCAGCGAAGATGTGGATATCATCCTTGTAGGCGGCGGTTCCATCATCCTTCCAAAGAATATCAAGGGCGCCAATCAGGTGATCACCCCCGCATTCTTTGGGGTGGCCAACGCCATTGGCTCGGCCATTTCAAAGGTCAGCGGCACCTATGAGCAGCTCATCGACTACAGCGAAACGCCGCGGGAACAGGCCCTGGAGAACGCCAAAGCGGAGGCGGTATGGTTGGCCGTATCCGCAGGCGCCGTGGAGAGCACGGTGGAAATCATCGACATGGAGGATGTGCCCCTGGCCTACTATCCGGGGAACACCTGCCGGGTGAAAGTCAAGGCGGCGGGGGATCTTCGGAGCTAGGGCGACACCGCACAAAGGAGCGTTGCCAGCATTGCGAAAGATTTTCGTGCTGATCAAGAAGCCTGGAGGAAGCCGTAGCAGCACTACGGCGACCGTAAGAGCGACACAGGGCAGCGCGAAAAGATCCGCAAAGACCGCGTGCGCGATTGTGCGGTGCTGCCCTAGGGCAAATGGCTGTAGAAAAAGCGAGCGATGTCCGCAGGGCAATGCTCGCTTTTTTATTTGCGGCCAGCGTGGTCAAAGCGATCGAGCTTCCAGGAAAGGCAATCGCAAAGAAAGCCTATCCTCTCATTTTTTTGACTTTTGCCAATATGCTGGTAGTAACGGCGAAAGGAGGAAGAGGCATGTTGACCGCATCCCAATTGGAAGCCCTGCGGCAGGTGGACATTGCCACCGTCGATAAAGATGAACTGGTGGACATTCGAACGGTGGAAGTGGATAAGGACGCGCCCTTTGAGGAGCGGATCCGGCAATTTCTTGAACAAATCAAAAACCCCTATGCCTTTCGGGTGGGGGATGTGGCCGTCAAGCTGGAATTCGCGGAGAATGGCAAAAGCCTCCGGGAAGCCATCGTTTCTTACCTCACCATGATAAGGCAATGATATAAGGCGCCGGAAACCATGCAGGCGCTTTTCCGATACTTGGGCGGGAGGGAAAGCCATGACGCGGTCTCGGCGAGAAATATCAGCGTGGGAAGACGCGGGACAAGGCACTCAAGACACGGTCTGGCGGGTGGCCATCTACATTCGCCTATCCCGAGAGGATGGCCACGGGGAAAGCGAAAGCGTCCAGAACCAACGCGCCATCTTAAACCTATACGTTGAGGGGGAGTTTAAAGGGCCCTGTGAGGTGGTCGATCATTACATAGACGACGGCCGCTCTGGAACGGACGACACCCGGGAGGCTTTCCTGCGGATGAAAAGGGATATTGAAGAGGGCCGCGTTAACTGCGTTCTTTGCAAGACCCTAGCCCGGGCCTTCCGAAACTATGCCGATCAGGGCTATTATTTGGAATACTTCTTTCCCCTTCATCAAGTGCGCTTTATCAGCATTGGGGATCCGAAGATCGATACCTTCACGAACCCCGACGCGCTGACGGGGCTGGAGGTGCCCATTGCCGGCCTCATGAACGATCGCTATGCCAGCCGGACATCCAGCGACATCCGGCGCACCTTTCACATGAAGCGGGAGCGAGGCGATTTTATCGGCGCTTTTCCCCCCTATGGGTTTCTGAAGGATCCATGCGACAAAAACCGGCTCATCCACGACCCTGCGATTGTCCCCCTGAAACAGGCCATGAAGGACTGGGTGATGGCGGAAGGGATGAGCTTGGCAGGGGTCGCTAGAAAGCTCAATGACCTTGGGATTCCCAACCCCACCGCGTACAAAAAAAAGCTGGGCTGGAACTACACAAACCCAAAATCCACGAAGAACGACGGCCTATGGACGGGCGGAACCGTTCGCGGTGTCCTTCTCTCTCCGGCAAATATCGGTCATATGGTTCAGGGGCGGCAGCGGGTGATCAGCTATAAAATCCACAGGAAGGCGCCTGTGCCCGAGGAAGCCTGGTATATCGCGGAGAACGTTATTGAGCCAACGTTTACCCCGGATGAATACGGAGCGCTGGAAGACCTTTTGGGCCGCAACACCCGAGCCGCCGGCAACAGCCAGAGGATCTATCCCCTGGCTGGATTCCTGCGCTGCGCGGATTGCGGCAAGGCCATGCACAGGCGAACCTCCCGCGAATACACCTACTACGCATGCCGGACCTATACCGAGAAGTCAAAAACCGCTTGTTCCCGCCACGCGATTCCCGCCGCATCGGTTGAGAATGGGGTTTGGGAAGCCATAAAGGCTCAGTTTTATGCTTTGCCATCGCTTTCCGCCCTTGCCAGCGAGGCAAAAATACAAGGGGAAGAAGAGCGGACGCCTGCCACGGCCGATGCCATACGCGGAGAGGCGCGGCAAGCGCTGAACGAGATTCTCGCCGTCATCGATGGGCTTTATTGGGATTGGAAGACCGGAATCATCTCCGAAGAGGCGTATCAGCGCATGAGCGCGAAATTGGGGACAAAAAAGGCCCGGCTTACCCTGGCGTTGAAGGATCTTGAAAAGACGACGGCAACCGGACCCATTACAGCGGAATCCGAAAAGGACAAATTGGCAGACCAAGTTCATCCGAATTCATTTAATCTTGAAAACGCTTTCCCGCTGGACCGCAAGCTGCTATCCACTTTTGTGAAGGCTGTCCTGGTGCATGAGGCACGGCGCATTACTGTTCAGCTTTGGGCCCAGGATGAGCTGGCGAAAGCGATGCATATCAAGGATTTGTAAAGAAGTCCCTCACATTAGGTTAGCGCGGATTTTTGTCGATACGACGACGCGGCTACAGGCGCCACCGGGGCAACAGGCGAAACCGGCCCTACCGGCCCTACCGGCGCGGATTCCATATCCGGCGCCATTATTCCCTTCTCCTCCGGTCTCCCGATTGAACTGGCTACCATAGGTTTCGGCGTGGACGCGCTGCCGGTTCTATTGGGCCATGGCCAGAGCGCTCTCGGCTTGACCACCTTTGGCGACGAGGTCAACCTGACCGGTCCTTCCGGGCTTTTGCTCAACCTGGCGTTCTCCCTTCCGAGAGATGGAATTCTGGAATCCTTCGCGCTGTATTTCAGCAATGTGGTGGCGCAGACGCTTACAGACGCGGAACTGACGATTACCGGGCATATCCTCATCTCGCCCGCGCCAAGCACTCTATTCCTGGCGGTTCCCTCCGCCCGGCTTGATCTGCCGGTCGTCACTGGAAGCGTGGGCCTGGGCCAAAGCTTTTCCGCCATCCGAAACAACATTCATGTTACGCTGCCCGCCGGAACACGCATCCTCGTGGTGCTCAGCATGAACGGCAGGGGTTCAGGCATATCCTTCGTCAACACGCTGACCGGGTATGTGAGCGGCGGCTTGGAAATCCTGTAACCCATATTTCTAACGCGCACGCTTTTGAGCACAAGAATCCCCGGGCCGCCTCTCGCCCGGGGATTCGCAGCACAAAATACTATAAGCCTTCCGCAGCTTCCCTCTTTTGGGGCTTTCCCGCTTCCATCAAGGTCTTATCGAAGAAAAGCGCAAACCCAATCAACAGCATCATGACGCCCGTGATCACCAGGAGCAGCTCAATGGAAAGCCTGTCCGCCAGTGGTCCAAAAATCAGGATTCCCATGGGCATGACGCTGCTGTTTATCATGGACAAGACGCTGAAAACCCTGCCAATGTAGGCTGGATCCACCCGCTCTTGAAGCATGACGACGGAAGGGGTATTAAACCATGGAAGAAACTGACCGCAAATGCCCATCGCCACCAGATAGAACCAGAACGGCACATGCGCTCCCATCAGCACAATGCTGGCACCCATCACCAGGAGGGAGGAAGCAATGGTAACCACTTTATTCTTATAGCCGCCCCAGGCGGAGATAACCAGCCCGCCAACCAGCATGCCGCCGGAAAAGGCTAGCTCAATGGCCGTCAGCCGAAACACCTCATCCCCATAGGTGCGCACCACCTGCAACGGCGTGAGAAACGCCACAGGCGCCACGGACAGCATCACAAAAACGCTGAACAAAAACAGCTGCACCAAATAGCGATGTTTGCAAATATAAGCAAACCCCAGCTTCATTTCCTCGAAATACCCGGTATGCTCTTTTCCGGCTGGTGCGTGGTAGGGCACATAGAAATAGCGCAGCATCACAAAAATCGCGATGGCGGCCGTGATTACATCCACAAAAAAAATCAGCTCGATGGACCCCATCCAGGTTAGCATGACGCCTGCCAAGGCTGGAGAAATCAAGGTAATGAGCGCTTGCAGGCTGCCGTTGATTCCGTTGATCCGGGTCAACTGTTCCTCCGGGACGATGTCCGGGAGCATCGCGCCAACGGAAGGCATCTGCACCGCGCTGCCCAAAGACCGCACCACCGATACCCCCAGGAGAAGCCAGATGGACTTATAACCCAGCAGAAAGATGATAGCGAGCAGCAAGGTGCTCAGGGCGATGCAGCCGTCGGAGAGCATGATGAGCTTCTTGCGGTCATACCGATCCGCCCAAACCCCCGCGAAAGGCGAGAGGAAAAGCGCGGGCATCATGCCGAAGATTATAGAAAGGGTTACATAGGTGCCGGACCCTGTCGCGCGGGTGATGTGCCATGTAATCGCCAGCTGTACCAAGGATGAACCAAATAGGGAAATGGCTTGGCTGGTCATAAAGACAGCCGTGTTCTTCTTCCAGTCAAGATGCCGCATAAATCCTCTCCGGGCCTTGCCCTGCCTTTCCAAGCAAAAGGCTGTGTGCTTAATTTTTCCATGGTGTAAGACTGGCAAACGAGCAACGCATGGACAGGCGTAAGACGCGAGCCATGCGCTGCAATAACAAGATCATCGAACATCAACGCTTGTATTATTGCTCACAACCGCATTTACGATTCAAGCGGAGGCGGAGCTTTTTTGAAATGCTTCCGGGAATATCCAGCCAATGCTTGGTTTGGCCGCAATCGCTGCAAATAAAGATCTCCTGATGCCGCTTGAGACGAAAGTCACGTTCCATCTTGCGGATGATTGCCGCGTCCTCAACATCCTGCCGGTCGGGCATGCGGGAGAAATACATGCACAAGACGCTGGCATTTTCAAACAAGGCCTGGGCGGACTGGGCCAGATAAACCCCATCCCCGGAACGGCCGATGTCCATTTCCCCGATTCCCAGCCCGATCGTGTACTGGCCCCGGGCAAAGAAGCCTTCCGGTTCACCTTCTTTGTAGCCAATCAGTCCAATGCGCTCCTTTTCACCATCCAGGTAGGCCTTCATGGGCATTGTGCAGTGAAAGCGAAGCATTGAATAGCCGTCATCGTCCAAGCCATAATAATCCCGGTAGATGGCATCGCAGGCGGTGACAATGTCCTCGGGGAGAGGGTTCTCCAGATCGCCGCTTTCCAGGGAATCCCCCATCGGGAAAAGAAAGGACGAGCTATCCAAGGGAATTTCCGACACCTGTCCATCCATATCAAGGACGCTCAACCGCCGGACCTCCTTTTCCCCCTCGTCCGAAGGCATGGACAACAACACCTCTCCCTCCAGGAAGCGGTACCCCAGGCTTGCAATTCTATCCCGCAACAAACCCATAGCAAACCCTCCTTTTGTCACTCGCCAGTCACTGTCCAAGAAATATGATATACTCCTCCAGGCAAAAGTTTTTTTCTCTCATGATCTGGGCATGGGGCTGGCCGACATAGCGGATATGCCATGGTTCCGCGTTGATGCCCGTGATAGGTTGCTTTTCCTCGGTATACCGGATGATGAAGCCAAAGTCCCAGCAGTTCTCATCCAGCCACTTGCTCTGGGGCGTCAGGGGAAAGCTCTCTCCCGGCACTGTCACATCAAACGCGAGGCCGGTATGATGCTCGCTGCAACCAGGTTTTGCGACGTATTTCCCGGTGGCCGTTTGCGCCTGGGGAGCAGAGAGCCCTTGTTGGCGATACTCATAAACCTGGTTGTCCCAGAGCTTTTGCTGATAGCCCACGGAGCGGTATCCGGCGCTGATCTGCCAGTTGGATACCCCGTCGTCTATGGCGGACTGGAGCATCATCATCAGCGCGTCCACCGCCTCCCGAACCCCTTCGATCTCGCCGCCCTTGATGTGGACGATTTTATCATCGCAGTATTTCCGCATGTTCACCAGATCCACAGGGGTATAGTTGTCAGCCAAAGGGTAGGCCTCGTTGACAAGCAAGGGCACGGGGGCTTCGCTGGAAACCGCTATGCTGTTCTGCGCCTCCTTCGCCGGAACATCGGCAAAGGTTATTCCGTCATCCGCCATGGACTGGCCTAGCAAGGCGAACGTGTTCCCCAGATGGGAAACGGCATTGCCAACCTGATGTAAGGCCCTTTGAGGCGTATCCCCATCCAGGAAGGACAAATAGCCAACAGCGACCGCGATCAGGCCGATGAAGATGGTGGAAAATAAAGGAAAACGCTTGTGTCGCCTCATAAAAGCCTCTTTATCCACAGTTCGAAATTTTGCTTGATGGTAATCTTGCGCACCGAGAAAATACGGCGAAAAAACGCGTCAGCCCTAAAGGACTATACATGCATATAGTATAGCATTGTCTGGAAAGCCCGTCAAATCTCCCACCGCCCGTCGCCCATCTTTCGGATGCTCCGCCATGTGACATTCAAGGTTCTGTTCCCGCAATGCCCGCCTCTGGTGCAATTCTGGCGATGCCCTTTCCTGTTCATTGCATTGCTGGAAGAATTGTGGGATAATACAGATGAACCAATAGGAGGGATCAAATGGCGACACTAGCGCTTTACCGGGCATGGCGTCCCGCGCGTTTTTCGGATATGGTCGGTCAGGAAGCCGCCGTGACCACGCTGCGGAACCAGGTGGCAACGGGGGGCGTGGCCCACGCGTACCTGTTCTGCGGAAGCCGCGGCACCGGTAAGACCACCGCCGCCAAGATATTCGCCCGGGCGGTGAACTGCCTGAATCCGGATGCCGGGGATCCTTGCGGCCACTGCGCCGCCTGCGTCGCCCTCTCCGCTGAAAACAACCTGGATATCATTGAGATTGACGCCGCGTCCAACAATGGCGTGGATGAAATACGGGATCTCCGAGACAAGATCAAATACCCGCCCCAACACGGGCGTTACCGGGTCTACATCATCGACGAGGTTCACATGCTCTCCACGGGGGCTTTCAACGCCCTTTTGAAAACGCTGGAGGAGCCTCCTTCCCACGCCCTCTTCATCTTGGCTACCACGGAGCCCCAACGGCTGCCCGCCACGGTGCTCTCCCGTTGCCAGCGGTATGACTTCCGGCGCTTTCCCGCCAAACAGATCATTCAGCGCATGCGAACCGTGCTGGAAGGAGAGCACGGGGAGGCCACGGATGAGGCCTTAACCCTCATCGCCCGGGCGGCTGAAGGCGGCATGCGAGACGCCCTCAGCCTTCTGGACATGTGCCTGGCATATGGAGGGCACTCTGTGGATGGCCCACTGGTGCGGGAGGTGCTTGGTGCAGCTGACAAGGGCTTCCTGTTCACCTTTGCGGATCATTTGATCCAGGGGGAGGCTGGCGCCGCTTTGGCGGCCATCGATCAACTGATGGATTCCGGCCGGGAACCACAGGTGTTCGCGAGGGATGTGACGGGGCATTTGCGCGGGGTTCTGCTGGCCCAGACCTGCGGTGATTCCTTGACCGACCTGCTGGAGATCACCCAGGATGATGCCAGTGACTATGTGAAACAGGCGGCAAAAATCTCCCGTGACCGGTTGCTCGCCGTGCTGGATCTTTTCCTCGCCGCCGAAACGGATATGAAGTGGTCCAGCCAGCCCAGAATTGCCCTGGAAGTGGCCGCCGTCCGCTCCTGTCTGCCAGAAAAAGCCGTGCAGCTCGCGTCCCTGGCATCCCGGCTAGACATCATCGAAAAGAGACTTGAAAGCGGCGCGGCGGTGCAGCCCTCTACTCAGCAGACGGCGAAGGCGCAAAAGCCGGAAAAAGCCCAGGCAAAAGCGGCGGAACCGCTGAAATCCCCCCAGGCCATTCCTGCCCCGAACAATGGCGTTCCCTCGGATTTTTGGGCACAGGCCATGAAACTGATTAAGAATGAATCTCATCTCTACGCCACGCTGATGCAAGGCAAGTATGCAGGGATTGAAGGAGATACAGTCTGCGTTGCCTACGGCAAGGATGGCGGCATCTTTAAGGACATGCTCAAACGGCCTGACCGTCAAAGCAGGCTGGAAGAAGTCTTCAGCCAAGTGGCCGGGAAGCCTATGACCGTTCGCGTGGATGTGGATACAGGAGCCACCAAAGCGCAGGATGTCAGGATCAAACAAAATGTTTTGCAGGGGGTTTTTGATCTGTTCGGGCGGGAGCATGTGGAAGTTGTGGATGAAAAACAGGAATGACAGGATCAGGACGCTTGGCGGCAAACGGCGGGAACCGTATGCCGCTCACCAATGGGCCATCAGTGCGCCGGGCAGCACTTCAAGGGTCGCCCTCTCCATGGGAACCACTTCCCCGTCCATGTTTAACCGCATATCCTTGGCGGTCATGACCACCCGGCGGCAACGGCGGAACTCCACCCCCGGAATCCGCTCAATGCGACCGGAAAGCAGCTTGGGCAACTGAAATGGAAGGCGCCAGTTGGGCATGCTGTCAATGGTGATCAGGTCAAACAATCCATCGTTTGGCGCGGCGTGAGGCGCCACATCAATGCCGCCGCCCATATAGCGGCCATTGGCGATCGCCAAGAGAAGCAGCCGCTTGGTAAAGGGCGATTCTCCGTCCACCTCGAAGGTGACCTCTACGGGACGATAAGAAAAGATTGTGCAAATCACACCCCAAAGATAAGGCAGCATGCCCCGGACATACCGCTTGGCGGGGATGGAATGATCCAATACGCAGACATCAAAGCCTGTACCGCAGACATTCTGAAAAATGGTATCGTTCACCCAGGCCATGTCCACAGGGCGGGGTTTCTTGCTCAATAAAAAGCTTAAGGCTTCTTCAGGCTTCTTGGGAATGCCCAGGACCCGGCTGAAGTCGTTGCCAGTGCCCGCCGGGATAATCCCCAAGGTGCTTCCGCTGCCGTAGAGCCCTCGGGCGGTCTCCGTCACAGTGCCGGCCCCGCCAATGGCGATCACCGTTTCGGCGGAAGCCTGGACAGCCTCGCGAGCCAGCCAGGTGGCATGCCCCGCCGCCTCTGTTCTGTGAGCAACATGATCAACCCCTTGCTTATCAAGAAGCGCCGCCATGCGTTGACCAATTTTCGCGCCGCGCCCATTTCCAGCCGTTGGATTGATCACCAAATGCAACATGAAAACACCTGCTTCACGGTTTTTGCGGTTTCCAGCGCAAATAGGTATGAGGACAGCCGTTTGTATATTATATGCGCAAACGCATGACGAATCAAGAGGAGGAATGTCAAAACGCAGGGCGATTTCATTACAGGTGGAAGCGAGGAGAGGGAGGCAGGCATCAATAGCGGCCATTTTGCGTTTTCTGTTGACACTGGCCTTACGAGAGGGATCGGTCAAGATGGCTGCAAGGGCCGATCCGCCTGCGCCCAATCGAAATACTGCAATATTTCCTCAAACAGCGTCGGCTGATTTCCCTTCACCGCCAACAGGTTTGGGCTTCTTGGGCTATGATCTGCTGGGCTATGGCCTTCTTGCATCCCATCGCGTCAATGCTCACGATAGCTCCCCGAACATCCGGCGCGGCAAGAAGGACCGGGATCGCCGTGATTTCATTGTTTTTTTCTTCTGCCCTGATTCGTCCCATGGCGATCCTGGCTTCCGTCACCCATGCGCTAACCATATGGATGTTGATGTCGACCATGCCGCTCGCCCCTCGAATTGTCTTGCCATCCAAGTCGATGTGTTTTCCCCGACAGCCGCCAATATACGGCCTCACCCATTTCCAGCACACTTTTCCCAACGCTTCCGGTTTGATCATCCCCATCACCCGGCGAATCCTCGAAGGACTCTGTATTCCATGTCGGAATTCGAGCGCCTTCCATAAAAATAACCGCTTTGCTTTCGCGTAATCCCAGATTTCACCCATCTCTCATGTCCACGGATGATGCCTAATAGGCATATCCCCAGCACACCCCACAGTCGGTGCCTCCAATTCCCGCTCTGTCTTTGGGCATCTGGGATTTGTTTGCTCGGCCTACCAAGCGTTTGATGTTCCGTTGCTCTTTCTTTTCGCTCATGTTTCTTTATTTCGACATTCTTCTCCTTTTCTCCTTTTGGTGATTGTATAATTGTACACGTTCGCCCGTCGGGCACAGTTTCGCCCTTTCAAATAAAAAAATCCAAAGCTTTCATGACAACCAAGGCGGCGAGAAGAGAGGCTCCAACACCATTCATGTTCCGGAAGCAGAGGGCATCCGGGCGGCCCATCTTGGAGATCAATGTCACATGCTCACCGAGGCGAAAATCAATGAAAGAGCACGTAGACAAATTGAGGTTTATCAACGCGGGACGCGGGATTCCTTCGGCCTCCCGCATCTGTGAATCGGAACGGGCAGTCCCCGACGCGCATGCCGTCGGGAGAATTTCCTTTATGCGAGGGTTCACACCCCCGCGCTCCTAAGGCCGCGATCAACCTTGCCTCTCCTGTTCCGCTTTAGGTGCCGTCAGTTTTTCAACAGCGCCATAAAATCGGGCTTCCCGACGCGCTGATGATTCCCATAGTCGGCCATTATACCATCGATGCCGCCACCGCAAAGGCGGCTGTGGACGCTTTGAACCCCACGGTGGTCGTCCCCATGCATTGCCGACCTGAAAAATTCGGCTTCGACGTGATTGAGACGTTGGCGCCTTTTCGGGCGCTGGCAGAAAATTCGGTTTTCGATGAGGGGGCTATCATTTTGATTTAAAAAGATACGCCAAAACAAACTTCAATCCCGAAACGCCAATGCGCTATCGAATGCTGACGCGGGCTCCATGTACACTTGCCTGATGCTACAGCCTGCAAAGCCGCGCCTCCTGGCTTTCATCCGTATTCACCAAAGCCCAGCGGCCATAGGTCAGCGCACCGGGGTTGATCATGTGAACGCCGTTCATCCAGGTATCCTCCGGATGATGGGTATGGCCGAACAGAGCCAAGGAGCATTTCCGGCCCACCGCGAATTCCGCCAGAGGCGACAATGACAGCTTTACCCGAAACAAATGCCCGTGGGTCAAGAGCCCGCGGGTTTTGTCAAATGCCCATTCGATGGTGCCCGGAAGATGGGAGCCGGGATCATTGTTACCCGCCACCGCCAGAAACTGGGCCTTTGGCTGGGCTTCGGCCAAGGCATATTGAAGGAAGGCGGCGTCCCGGTCGCAATCCCCGAGAAAGCAGAACGCGCCGACCTTCGGAAGCTTTTCCATCAAGCGAATCATGTATCCCCGGGCGCCATGGGCGTCGCTAGCGCAGGCGATCAGCATGGCGCTTCATCCGCGAGGGCCTGGATAAGCGCTTCCAAAGCCCTGGCCCGATGGCTCACCTGGTTTTTCAGACCGTCGTCCATCTCCGCGAATGTCTCGCCATTTTCATAGAGAAAATGAGGATCATACCCAAAGCCGCCGGTGCCACGAGCCTCCCGTATGATCCGGCCAGCCACGTTACCTTCAACGGTGAGGGTCTCCCGGCCCGGCCTCGCCAAGGCGATGGCGCTCACAAAACGGGCCGTCCATGGCTCCGGTTTTCCCTCAAGACGGGAGATGAGAAGGCGGTTGTTGGCCGCGTCGTCTCCATGGATTCCCGCATAGCGAGCGGAATATACTCCAGGCTCCCCATGGAGGGCATCCACCACCAAGCCCGAATCATCCGCCAGGGCGGCGCATCCCGTACGCCGCATGATCGTCTCAGCCTTCAGCGCCGCGTTCTCCCGAAAGGTCGTTCCGGTTTCCTCAATTTCCAAATCAACGCCGGCCTCTTTCATGGAAGCGATTTCAAACCGGCCCGAAAGGATGGCCTTGATTTCCCGCACCTTATGAGCGTTGTTGGTGGCCAGCAGCAGGCGAGGCACCTTGGGGGCAATCCACTTCGCCGCCTCCCCCAGGGCCTCCCTTTGAAGGGCCTGCAGCCTGTCGATTCCTTCCGCCGCAAGGGCCAGCAGCGTATCCAGGCCCTCCTTACCAAAGACCGCTCCTTCCCCCGTGCCCTGCACCTCGATAAAATTACCGTTCTCATCCATGACGATGTTCATGTCAACATCCGCGCCGCTGTCCTGGGCATAGCAAAGGTCCAGAATGGGCGCCCCCTTCACGATGCCCACGCTCACAGCCGCCACCTGACGGACAATGGGGGAAATGAAAATCAACCCTTTCTCCATCAGTTGACGCACTGCCAGCACAAGCGCCACAAAGCCACCGGTGATGGCCGCCGTTCGCGTACCACCGTCGGCCTCCAATACATCGCAATCCACGGTGATGGTTCGTTCACCCAGCCTGTCCAGATCCACCGCCTGCCGGAGGGAGCGGCCAATCAGCCGGGAAATTTCAACGCCACGGCCGTCCCGGCGAACGCCGTCCCGAGCTTTGCGCTGGCCGGTGGACGCGGGCAGCATGGCGTATTCAGCGGTGAGCCACCCTTTGCCCATATTACGCAAAAAAGGCGGCACGCTCTCCGCCACAGTTGCCGTGCAGAGGACGCGCGTACCGCCGCACTGAATAAGACAAGAAGGCGCGGTGCGCAGAAAATTGGTTTGAATGGAACAGGGCCGTATGGACATGGATGCCTCCTAGCGCCGGTTCCGCATGCCGAGGCAAAGCGCGGAAGGGCAATGTTTCTTCTGCAACGCATTATATCATACGCCCTTGAGGTTTCGCTAGCGGTTGAGGTGGGGCAATCGCGGCAAACCCCGGATGAATGGGGTTGCCATTGGGTCAGTCGATCTCCAGCACGCCTGGGAACCAGGCTTCGATTTCTTCAGCGCTGTTGACGAAGGTTGGCGTAGCGGGCGTCCCCTCGATTTGATAGGGCTTGCCATCCACCTGGAACTCCACCCGCTCAACGCCCGGGAAGCGCCTGCAGGTAAGCTGCATGGCCCGAAGGGCGTGTTTGCCGCCATCCGCCTGGGAAACCACCTGCTCGAACTCCTTGGAGAGGTTCACGATCGCCACGCCATCCTTCAGGGTGACATCGATGAGGGAACACTTCTCCGGCAAGGCTTGTTTCAAGCCGCTATCCGGCTTTGGGCCCTTGAGCAGCTCAAGCACCGCGGTATTGATATCTGGTTCCCCATAGACCACCCGCGTGACCGGCACCAGCATGCGCCCGGATTCCGATGGGAAATAGAGCATCACGGTTTCACTGTTGGAAATATCCGTTCCCACGGAGACGCTTTCGATATTGACCATACCCCCTGTAAACTTGCTGGAGATATCCGTGCCATGGGTTAGCTTGCTGCGTTTTTGCCCGCCCACAAGGAATTCCACGGTATCCACCGTGTCAAACCCCGTCAGCGTCTCCACGATGGAGGTGACCATTGCGCTCTCCTGTTCCGCGTCCAGGGCGTTCAGCACCTCGCCGCTTAAATCCACCCTGGCGTTTCCGCCTGTGATGTCCAGGTCATAGGTGGTTCCCTGGGGCGCCACGGTAAGCAACCCTAAGGACGCTGCTTCCATGTCATTGACGACGCTGGATGTCAAAAGCCCCAGAGTTGCTTTCGCGATGCCCGCCTGTTGAGGCACCGACACGGTCACCGGCACCAGATAGCCATCCCCGTCCTTGTAGTAAAGGGTTGTCTCCTGCATGGGCACAGAGGGTTCCGCCACCGTTTGCATTTCCTCGGGAGGCACTTGATCATAGGGCACCTCCACCAACGGTGTTTGCGTTCCCCGGGCCGCAAGAAACAACACGAGCGCCGCCGCGCCGCCGATCAAAACGCGCTCCAGATGCTCTCGTTTGAGCTTCCATTTTCCAAACATCACGCCCATCACTCCTTTGCCGATTCAAGTGTATGAGACAGGCGTGGCAAATAGCACGCATGGAACCGGAAGCTTGGAAAAGCGCGGCACATGCGGATTCCAGCGTTCCATTTCTGCTTGGAAGGCAAAATCATTTACACAAAACCCCATCCTTGCTATAATGCCAAAAGTGAGGTGACACCATGGATGGATTAATGCTGGGGTTCATCGCGAGGGAGCTGTCCCGAAAGCTCTCCGGAGCGCGGGTGGACAGGGTCATGCAACCGGAGAAGGATGAACTTCATATTACGTATTACGGGCCGGAAGGCGCTGGGCGGCTTTTGCTTTGCGCCTCGCCAAGCTGCGCTCGTGCCCATTGCACACAAGAAAATAAGCCCAATCCTCAAGAACCCCCCATGTTCTGTATGCTGCTGAGAAAGCAGCTGGCAGGGGCGCGGGTTCAATCCGTTAGGCAGGTGGGTGGCGACAGGATACTGGAAATTGAGTTCGCCTGCGTGGATGAGCTGGGAGAAAAGGTGAGCCGCATTCTTAGCTGCGAGATCATGGGAAAACACAGCAACATCATTCTGCGGAGCGGAGACGGCCGCATCACGGACGCCATACGGCACGTTGGCGTGGATGTCAGCCGGGTGCGGGAGGTAAAGCCGGGTTTGCCCTACACGCCGCCGCCCTCCCAGGAAAAGGTTGATCCCACGGCAGCTGACGTGGATACGCTAAGGGAAGCATTGCTCGCAGGAGGCGCCCGACTGGACACGGCCTTGTTCGGCACCCTTTCGGGCCTTGGTGCGCTGAGCGCCAAGGAACTCGCCTACCGTCTCACGGGCCAAGACACACCCCATCTATCTCCAGAGGCCCGCTCCGGCCTTGCGGAGCCGCTTCATCGCCTGCTAACGGAGATGCCCGCCTTTGGCCCTCCTGTGCTGCTTATCGATGATGGAGGAGAGCCAATCGACGCGCTGCCCTTTTTTTATCATAGCCTGGACGCCAGACGCCAGAAGCCAATCCCCGACGGCCCTAGCATGACACTGGATCATCTATACCATCTGAAGGATCGACAGGCGCGGATGGCGCAGAAGTCCGCATCCCTGGCCCGCTCCATTAAGGCTAACATTGAGCGCCGTGAAAGCAGGCTGGCCATTCATGAGCAGGCCCTGGCGGATACGGATCGCCTGGAGGAAAACCGCATTCTGGGGGAGCTGCTCACCTCCAACCTTCATCTGGTTGAAAAAGGCGCCGCCACCGCCCAGGTGTTCGACTATTACACTGGCTCAATCCGCGTCATTCCCTTGGACCTCCGCCTCACACCCGCCCAAAATGCCCAGAAGTACTACAAGCAATACCAGAAAATGCGTGCCGCCCAGGCGCACGCCAAGGAGCAGGCGGCCCAGGCGCGGGATGAACTAGCCTTGCTCCTCGCCCATCAGGACGACCTGCGCAAGTGCGGCGACGCCATAGAGTTGGAAGAAATCCGTCAAGAATTAGTGAAGGCCGGCTATGTTCATGCCGCCCATAGCCGGGGAAAGTCCAAGAAGCCAACGCCTTCCAAGCCCTTATCCTGCGTTTCTTCTGATGGACTCCGCATTCAGGTGGGCAAGAATAGCGCACAAAACGACCGACTCACCGGTTCCGCTCCCCCGGA
This sequence comes from Eubacteriales bacterium, assembly GCA_031550095.1. Lineage (GTDB taxonomy): Bacteria > Bacillota > Clostridia > Christensenellales > Aristaeellaceae > Avichristensenella. The sequence continues at coordinate 6,895 of JAVBOX010000040.1, read as the reverse complement.
AGCCCTTTGGCTCCATGCAAAGAACATGGCGGGTTCCCATGTGATCGTGGACTGTCCTGGCGAGCTGCCGGAAGCAACCCTTCGGGAAGCGGCGCTGCTGGCGGCATGGTTCAGCCGTGGATACGCGTCCGGGCAGGTTCCCATCGACTACACCCGCCGAAAATATGTGAAGAAACCCTCCGGGGCGGCCGCGGGGTTCGTCACCTATACCAACCAGAAAACCTTGTACATCACCCCAGACGAAAGGACAGTGAAGCGATTGCTGGGTGAAACCTTTGATTGAGATATGCGGGCCCAACGTTGTGCTTCGGGAGATGACCCGGGAGGACTATCATGCCGTTCGGCGGCTTCATGAACCGGACCCACTGGCCGATGCGGAAATGAGTGCATACGACCCTAAGTGGGTTGACGCAAAATATGACGCCATGTCCCCCCTTGAGGACTGGCTTTTCCTGGGGATTTTTACGAGGGATCAAGGAATCATCGGCGAAATGGCGTTTAAGCGGATCGACAGGGATAAAAATCGCTGTGAGCTGGGCATCTCCCTGGCCGCGAGTAAGGACAAGGGAAAGGGATACGGCGGCGAGGCCTTTGCCCTGGCGACGGAATACGCGTTGAATATCCTTGGCGTGAGAGCGGTTTACGCGGATACCATGGGCGGAAACATGCGGATGCGGCGCATTCTGGAACGGTTGGGGTACCGGTGCTTTCTTCGGATGGAGGCGTGTTACAGTGTGGACGGGCGCTGGGAAGATCGGCTGGACTTCATAAAGGAATTGGAGGAATCCAAAAAACAGGGCACACCATGAGACCCTTCGCGAGCCCGTGTGCTATCAATATGCTATGTCCAATTTTAGCCCTTAGGCGTCTCATTCCACGAAGATGCGTCCCTTTTACAAATCGCCCTGCCACACTTTGTGTTGCCCCTTGTGCCCATCCACATGGCGTGGTATAATAACCAATGATATGAATACGAACGTAAATTCGCATGGTGCTAACCCCGCTCAGTCCGTAGGGGTCATTTCTCTTGGCTGCGCCAAAAACCGGGTGGATACGGAGCAAATGCTGGCGCTACTCAAGCAATGGGGATATGCCCTTACCGATCACGCGGAAAAGGCTGATATTTTGATCGTCAACACCTGCGGCTTCATCGCCCCGGCCAAGGAGGAGTCCATCGACACCCTTCTGCAAATGGCCGAGCATAAAAAAACGGGCCGTTGCCGCTTGCTTATCGCCACAGGCTGCCTTGTACAGCGGTATGCGGAGGATCTTCATCAGCAACTGCCGGAGGTGGACGCGCTTTTGGGCGTCGGGGAATATCCCCGCCTCAAGGAGCTGCTGGAGCAGGCGGAAAAAGGCGTTCGGCCCATCGCCTGCAACCGGGCCCAGGAGGTCTTTGAAGGTCCTCGGGTGCTCACCACCCCCGCCTATTCCGCCTATATCCGCACGGGCGACGGATGCGACAACCGTTGCGCGTACTGTGCCATCCCCTTGATTCGGGGCGGATACCGTTCCCGCGCCTTCGGCGCCATCGCCAGGGAAGCCCAGGCGCTGGCCCAGCAGGGCGTTCAGGAGTTAACGTTCATCGCCCAGGATACCACCCGCTACGGGGATGACCTGCCGGAGGGAAAGCGTCTTGCGGATCTGATCCAAATGGCGGCGGGCATTCCCTCAGTGCGCTGGGTTCGGGCGCTGTATTGCTATCCCAGCCATGTGGACGACCGGTTGCTGGATGTCCTGGCAAACGAGCCAAAGGCTTGCGGCTACCTGGATCTGCCCCTTCAGCACATCGACGGGGACATGCTTCGGACCATGAACCGCCACGGCAGTCCCAAGGAGATAAGGACACTGATCCAAAAGATCCGGGATCGGAGTTTGACTTTGCGCACCACCCTGATCGTAGGCTTTCCCGGGGAAACCGACGAGGCATTTCAGCGGCTGCTCCATTTCGTAGAGGAAGTCCGCTTTGACCGTTTGGGGGCCTTCGCCTATTCGGAAGAAGAAGACACCCTTGCCGCAGTCATGCCAAACCAAGTTCCAGAGGAGATTAAGGAAAAGCGGCTGGATCAGCTAATGCGCTTGCAACAGCAAATCTCTCTGGAAAACAATCAAAAGCGCATTGGCTCCACCGTGGAAGCCCTCATTGAGGGAAAGCGGGACGGCTCCTATTTGGCCCGCACCCGTTTGGAGGCGCCCGAAGGGGATGGGCTTTTCCTCCTAACATCCGCGAGGCCCCTCACGCCCGGATCCTTTATCAAAGCCCGCGTTACAGGCGCCAGTGCCTACGATATCATGGGCGAAGCCCTATAACGCGGGCAATTCTTCCATGGCAATGAAAATCCCGCGCGTTTGCTTTGGATCTCTCTTTTATCCGCGACATGATTACAGGAGCGATATATGAGCAAAATGCCCATGAACCTACCCAACCGGATTACCATCGCGAGAATCCTCATGATTCCCTTGTACCTCCTGTTGGTCTCCCTGGACATTCCGCGCTGGATTCCGGCGGTTGTGTTTGCCCTGGCGGCGGTTTCTGATTTCATTGACGGCACCTTGGCCCGACAGCGGGGCGAGGTTACGGATTTCGGCAAATTCATGGACCCAATTGCCGACAAGCTATTGGTCCTGATGCCCATGATCCTGCTTTGCGTCTGGGGTTATCCCATCGACGTTTGGGCTGTGCTGCTGATGGTGGCGCGGGAAATCGTGGTCAGCGGCTTTCGAATGGTGGCTGTCACCAAGGGGAAAGTCATCGCGGCCGGACCCTCCGGAAAACTCAAGACGGTTGTGCAGATCGCCGCGGTGCTCACGCTGACCATGAACATGCCCCTGGCGTGGTATGCCTGCTGGCTTTCAGCCCTTCTTTCTTTATATTCAGGCGGTGAGATTCTCTTGCGGAACCGCCAAATGCTGGAGGAATCCGTATGATCGCGGAAATCGTTTCTGTGGGCACGGAACTGCTCATGGGCCAGGTGCTCAATTCCGACGCCCAGTACATCGCCCGCCGCCTTTCAGAAGCAGGTGTCACATTGCACCATCAGACCACCGTGGGAGATAACCCCGCGCGGCTTCGGGAAGCCATCGAGACCGCCCTGACCCGTGCGGATATCGTGATCACTACAGGCGGTCTTGGCCCAACCGAGGACGACATAACCAAGGAACTGTCCGCCCAAGCTCTTGGGTTGCCCATGGAGGTCAACCCGGAAGCGGAAGCAATGGTACGGGGCTGGTTCCAGCGGAGCGGATATCCCATGACCGACAACAATTTGCGTCAGGCCAACTTTGCCCATGGCGCCAAGATTCTCCGGAACGACTATGGCACGGCGCCAGGCTGCATCGTGGAACGGCTGGACGGCAAGGCCGTCATCAATCTCCCCGGCCCACCCAATGAGCTGATCCCCATGATGGACGGAGGCGTTCTGCCGTATCTTGCGGCAAAGAGCGGTGCGTTCATCATCTCAAGGTATTTGCGCAACTTCGGCATGGGCGAATCCCGGGTGGCAAGCCTTACCGGGGATCTGATGGAGAGCATGACAAATCCCACCATCGCTCCCTATTGCTCCACCGGCGAGGTGCAGCTGCGGCTCACCGTACGCTGCGATTGTTTTGAGGAGGCCGCCGCCCTTCTAGATCCCCTGGAAACGGAGGTCCGCGCACGGGTGGGCGATGTGATTTACGCCGTTACGGACGATCCTCACTACACCATGGAGCAGGCTTTGGTGGAGGCGTTGGGCAAGAACGGAGCCACTTTAGCGGTAGCGGAGAGCTGCACAGGCGGCATGATCGCCTCCCGGATCGTATCGGTCCCCGGCGCGTCGTCGGTCTTTTTGGAGGGAGCCGTCACCTACGCCAACGGAGCAAAGGCGCGGGCTTTGGGAGTGCCCCAAGCCTTGCTGGATCAGCGCGGGGCGGTCAGCGAGGAGGTCGCCATGGCCATGGCGGAAGGCCTTCGGAGCCGGTCCGGCGCGGACATCTGTTTATCCGTCACCGGCGTTGCCGGCCCAGACGGAGGCACTGAAGAAAAGCCCGTAGGATTGGTTTGGCTGGGATTGGCCACCGGCAACGGCTCTTTCTCAAAAAAGCTCCGGCTCACCGGCAATCGGCAGCGGATCCGAACCCTGGCAGCTCTGAACGGGATGCATTGGATCCTGAACTTGATGGGCCCCTTGGGGGAAGGCACAGGCGTGATTCACTAGAAATGGGCGCAAGCCCATCGTCATTGACGGAAAGGAAGACGGACATGGCCAAAGGCGAAACGAAGGCGAAAACAGTCTCGTCCAACACCTCTCTTGATGAGAAGCAGCGTGCCCTGGATATGGCACTGGGCACCATAGAAAAGACTTTCGGAAAAGGCGCCATCATGAAGCTGGGAGACCGGACCACCATGGATGTGGCGGTGATCCCCACCGGATGTCTGGAACTGGACATCGCCTTGGGCGTGGGCGGGCTGCCCCGGGGGCGCATCATCGAGATCTATGGCCCGGAAGCGTCCGGAAAAACCACCTTGACCCTCCATGTCATCGCGGAAGCCCAAAAAATCGACGGGGGCATGGCCGCGTTCATCGACGCGGAGCACGCCCTGGACCCCAACTACGCCAAGCGCCTTGGGGTGGATATCGACAACCTCTATGTTTCACAGCCGGATACCGGCGAACAGGCTTTGGAAATCTGCGAGGCCCTGGTCCGTTCCGGCGCCATGGACATCATCGTGGTGGACTCCGTGGCCGCGCTCGTGCCAAAGGCTGAAATCGACGGTGAAATGGGCAGCTCCTTCGTCGGCGTCCAAGCCCGTCTCATGTCCCAAGCTCTGCGCAAACTCGCGGGGGTTGTGAGCAAGACCAACTGCATGGTCATCTTCATCAACCAACTGCGGGAGAAAATAGGCGTCTCCTCTGGGAATCCCGAAACCACCACCGGCGGCCGCGCCCTAAAATTCTACGCTTCCGTGCGCCTGGATGTGCGCAGAGGCGAGCAACTCAAGAGCGGCACACAGATCCTGGGTAACCGAACCAAGATCAAGGTGGTCAAAAACAAGGTGGCCCCGCCTTTCCGGGTCGCCGAATGCGATATTCTCTATGGAGAGGGCATTTCCAGGGAAGGCAGCCTGCTGGACATGGCCGTGTTCCACGATATCATTCACAAGAGCGGCTCCTGGTTCAGCTACAACGATCAGCGCATCGGTCAGGGCAGGGAGAGCGCACGCCAGTTCCTCAAGGAACACGCGGACATCTATGCCGAAATCGATACCATCGTCCGATCTAAGCTCATCGGCGCGGGAGCGCCAAGCTCCTTTAGCGCCGGCGACGATGAAGAGCTGGATGAGGAATGAACCAGCGGCCAGGCTTGTCGCGCCGAATCCCTTTGGTCCCCACACCACGGCAGCAAGGAGATACCAATGCACCTTTTCCAATCGATGGGCGGATTGATCTTGGCTGGCATTATCACAGTGATGACTTCCCCGGGCGGGCTTGCGGGCAGTCCTGTCCGGGTTCTTCATGTTGGGGAGACGCGGCGGGCCGTCATCTCTTTCGCGGGAGATTGCACTCTGGGTTCCATGAGCAGAAAAATTGCCAATAGCCGCAGTTTTTTGGCAATCGTCGAGGAGAAAGGCTACGAGCATCCCTTTTCCGGCGTGCGTAGTGTTTTTGAGGCAGATGACTTAACCCTGGTCAATTTGGAGGGCACCTTCACCTATTCCAAAAAAGCAAAGGACAAGGCCTTTGTCTTTAGCGGGCCGCCCCTTTACGCGGAAATCCTTCGTTTGGGGTCCGTGGAGGCGGTCAATATCGCCAACAACCACATCATGGACTATGGCAAACCGGGAAAGGACGACACCGTTGCGGCCCTTGACGCATTTGGCATCAAGCATTCCGGGGAAGGGGATCTGGCCATCTACAACGTCAACGGCATTCGGATCGGCATGACAGGCTATTCCTATCCTCATCGGAAAACCCTAGAGAAATTGGAAACCCGGGACATTCCACTGCTTCGAGCCGCCGGCTGCGACATCATCATCCTGTCTATGCACGCGGGCACGGAGGAACAATACAGGCTGACCGGCACCCAGACAAAAATCGCCAGAGGCGCCATTGACCTGGGGGTGGATATTGTCGTAGGCCATCATCCCCATGTAGTACAAACCGTGGAGGTCTACAAGGGAAAGCCCATCTTTTACAGCCTGGGCAACTTCGCGTTTGGCGGCAACATCAACCCTAAGGATTGGGATTCCCTCATCGGTCAGGTGGTGGTGGAAAAGAACGAAAATGGCGCCCAGCCCGTGGAAATGCGCCTGATTCCCTGCGTGATTTCCGAAGCGGAAAAATACAGCGATTTCCGCCCTGTTCCCATCCCCATCGGGGGAGAACGAGCCCAATCCCTCTTGAAAAAAATGGAGCGATACGCTAAGAACATCGATGCGGAGATCTTTGAAACGGGCGTCCTGCCCCTTGGAGATGAATGGATCCCCGAGGAAAATGGCCACGGGCCAGTTGCCGGGAAACGGTGAACCCGCTCCGCCAGCGCGATTGGCTATTGTCCTATCCGTTGGACCGCAATGTACGGAAAATGCAATTCTCCACCCGTATGAAATCCCCTGGTCTCAGGATGAACCATGTAGTTTCACCCGGCGCCAGTTCCTTTGTCTCGGACAGCGCCCCTTCCCCTTCCGCATAGGGCAAGGTATACACCGTATACCGGCCGCCTTCCGTCCCGGCGGGCACTGTCACTTCATGGGTGGAGCCTACTTCTCCAATGTGGATGAAAAACTGACCGTTTCCCGTGTAGGTGTCAATCCCATCCATCGTAAAATAATCTTCCTCAAGCGCCGGGCACAAGGTACCGCCTTCCAGGGTAATTTCCGCCCCCTCCGGCAGATAGAGGGTGAACAATGCCTCCC
>JAVBOX010000076.1:0-4556 GCA_031550095.1 Eubacteriales bacterium | reverse complement strand
CACACCGTCCTTGCGGATCTTTTCGTGCTGCTCTATGTCGCTCTTGCGGTCGCCGTAGCGCTGCTACGGCTTCCTCCAGGCTCCTTGATCAGCGCGAAAATCTCTCGCAATGCCGGCGACGCTCCTTTGTGCGGTGTTGCCTTAGAAAAGACACGCGCCCAAAATGGGAATAAACTTTGCGAAAAAGACATGAAAATGTTAAACAAAACACACGGGTTCCCCCGGGGTTTCCTGCCCATTGAGGCCTATAGGGCCTGCTCAACCCCGGCCTGCACGGCGCAGAGCCTTTGATACATGCCCTCCTGCCTCAGCAGCGACCCATGGGTGCCCCGCTGCGCGATGCGCCCTTCCTCCAGAACCAAGATTAAATCGGCCCTTTGGATGGTGGACAGCCGGTGGGCGATGGCGAAGATGGTGCGGGAGCCGGCCAGCTCCTGGATGGCCCGCTGAATCTGCGCCTCGGTCTGCATATCCACGGAGGCCGTCGCCTCGTCCAGAATCAGGATGGGCGCGTCCCGGAGAATGGCCCGGGCGATGGCGATGCGCTGCTTTTGACCGCCGGATAAGTTGGCGCCCCGCTCGCCCACCAGGGTATCCAGCCCCAGGGGCATCTCCTGAATTTCCCGGTAGATCTGGGCCCGCTGGGCGGCCCGTATAATGTCCTCCCGGCTGGAATCCGGGCGGGCATAGGCGATGTTCTCGGCGATGGTGCCGTTGAAGAGAAACGTGTCCTGCAGCACCATGGCCATCTGGGCCCGGAGGCTGGCGCTGGTAACGGTGGCGATGTCCTGGCCGTCCACCAGAATGCGCCCTTTTGCGGGCTCATAAAACCGGGCGAGAAGCTGGGTCAGGGTGGTCTTGCCAACGCCGGTGGGGCCGATCAGGGCCACCATCTGCCCGGGCTTCACGGAAAAGGAGATGTCCGACAGCACCGGAACCCCGTCCTCATAGTGAAAGGAGACGTTTTCAAACGTCACGGCCCCCGCGCCTCGGGGCAGGGGCTTGGCGTCCGGCGCGTCCCGAACGGGAGACTGGGCATCCAGAATCTCCAGCACCCGCTCCACCCCCGAAAGCGCCTGCTGGGCGCTCTCCAGAAGCTGGGAAAGGCCGGTGATGGGGGCGTAAAAGAGGGTCAGATACAGCAAAAAGCCCACGATGTCCGCCACGGACATGGTGCCCCCATAGGCCATGATGCCGCCAAACCCCACCACGAACACCGTGCCAAGGGCGGTCATGAACTCCACGGAGGGATGAAAAATGCCGCTCATGCGGAGGGCGTTGAGCATGCTCCGGGTCATGTTGTGGGCGTTATGGCCCACCCTGCCGGCCTCATAGGCCTGCTGGCCAAAGGCCTGAATCTCCCGGATGCCGGACAGGTTATCCTGAAGCTTGGCGTTTAGCTCCGCCCTGTCCTTGCGCATGACGCGGAAATTGGGCCGGATCTTGTGCTGGAGCACCCAGCCCGAGGCCAGCACAAAGGGAATGGGAATGCAGGTGATCAGCGCCAGCCGGGCGTTGATGGTGAACAGGATGACGGTGACACCCAGCAGGGTGAGCAGGTTCGTGACGCTTTCGGGCATGATGTGGGCGTAGAGCAGCTCAAAATCGTCCGTATCGCTCATGACCCGGTTCATGAGATCGCCGGTCTTTTTGTCATGAAAATACCCCACGGAGAAGGACTGAATCCGCTCATAGACCTTCACCCGGATGTCCTCCACACAGCGCCAGGCCGCGGAATGGGACAGATAGCCGGACATGAACCGGAACGCCACCCTGGCCGCGTACAGGGCCAGGAGCAGAAGCGCCAGGCGGACAATGTCCGAAGGCCCCGCGCTTTCAAAGCCGCCGCTCACGATGGCGGTCATCCGGGTGAGCAGCCTTGGCGCGGCCAGGTTGACCCCCGTCAGCATCAGGGTGGAAAGGGCGGCCACGGCCAGCAGCCACCCATATTTCTTGGCTTCCTTGGCTACGCGCCAGAGTGTCTTCATGGCATTGCCCCTCTTTCCAAGAATCTATTACTCCGGCACCGAATATTCGGAATTAGGCACGGATCTTTTTCCGTCCAGTGGCGTCGCCCTTCACTCAGCGTAGCGCTGCTACGCCTCGTTCCAGCTCCTTGCTGGACGAAAAAATCTCTCGTGCCTCTCTTCCGACTTTTCGATGCCGGAGTAATATCCCGCGCTTGCGCCGGAATCAGCGCTCCGCGGGCGGCGCTTTTCGGTCAAACAGGCTGAACCACAGCGCCCCGCCGATGAGGAGGCCTCCCCCCAGGATGTTCCCCAGCGTCACGGGAATCAGGTTTCCAATGAGCCCAAACAGGCCCGAAACCTCCGGCAGCGCCCCCGCGAAAAGCCCCGCGGAAAGATAATACATGTTGGCCACGCAGTGCTCCGTGCCCAGAAGGACAAAGTACATCACCGGGAAGAAGATGGCGATGAACTTGCCTGGAATGCTGTCGGTGGCATAGCTCATCCATATGGCCGCGCAGACGATGATATTGCAGAGCAAGGCCCGGAGGAACGCCTCCAGCATAGGGATGCTGGCTTTATAGACGGCGTAATGCCTGGCGGTCTCCAGAAAAATGGCGTCCCCGCCTCGGCCGGCCACCGCCAGCGCCGAGATCATCACCGCGCCGGCCATGTTTCCAAGGTAGACAACGGTCCAGCAGATGAGCACGGACCGGAATGTGAGGCGCTTTTCAAAAACCGCCAGGGGCATCAGGCAGTTGCCGGTGAACAGCTCCGCGCCGCACACCAGCACCATGCCCAACCCTCCGGGGAACAGCAGCGAAGCGATTAGGCTGGCCGCTCCCTTGTCCGGGATCAGCATGGCGACGCATTGGGCGCCAAAGCAGGCGACGGCGATAAAAGCGCCAGCCATCACCCCCCGAAAGAAAAGGGGCAGGGGCGGGGTTTTGGCCTTTTTGATGGCGATTTCCGAGTAGTGTGCGGCGATTTCCGTGGGTTTGAGCGTCAAAGAAACCCCTCCTCGTTAAGGGCTTACCGCACAGGTCGCGCACGTTGTCCTCGTGGATCTTTTCGCGCTGCTCTATGTCGCGCTTGCGGTTGCCGTAACGCTGCTACGGCTTCCTCCAGGCTCCTTGATCAGCACGAAAATCTCTCACGATGCCAGCGACGCTCCTTTGTGCGGTATCGCCTTAAGGCATATGATCTTGGGTAAATAGGATTGTACAGGATAACAATTCACATTGCAAGGAGGGCAACGGGCAAAAGCGAACGGACGAAAGGGCCCAAGAGGGGCGGCGTCAGGGGATCCTCCGCATCACGTAGACGGCGGCTTTTTTTCCCGAAACCAGGATGTGGTAAACATGGGTGACGGCGACGGAGGATGTGAACTCCATCAAAATCCTCTCCATCGTTTCCTTCTGAGCGCTCAAAAGCACAATGATGGCGCCGGGCTTCGCCACGGTGGAAAACGCCCCCATCATTCGCCGGTAAAGGCTTTCGACGTCGCATTTTTCATAGTAACCCCAGGGCGGGTCCGTGACGATTTTCGAAACGCTTCCCAAGGGGATGGCCTCCGGCAAATCCTCAACGCCAAGAACACGGAACGTGTGCTGGCGCTTGTCAAAGTCCTTCGCTTCCCGAAGCCTCGCTTCGGCCATTCCCACCTTTTCAAAGTCCAGGTCTGAGACATACATGCGCTGAAACGCCCCCAGCTTGGCCCTTGAGATTGGCAGCGCCCCCGAGCCGCAAAAGGGGTCCAGGTACACATCCTGCTTTTGTGGGTCCGACAGCCAGTTTAGAAAGAAAGCCAGCTCCGGGCGGAGCTCCCCCTTTTGCAGATCCTTTTCGGTAAGCCGGTTGCGGGTAATCCTTCGAAGGAAAAAGCAATGGCCCTCCCGCCTTGCGTACAGCCAAAATTCCACGTCGGCCTTGGCCCGGTTGAGGGATAAACCGGTGGTGTCCCGCAGCATGGTTTCAAGGGCGCCCTTCACCTTGGGGTTGACGCTTACAAGGCCGTTTTCAAAGGAGGATACGATCCGGAAGGAGCCTGCCCTTTTGGATTTCATGCCGCCCAGGGAAAGGGAGCGGGCGTGCCTCACCACATCCGCGGCAAAGCTGTCAAGAACCTGTGCGCCATACGCCTTTTGGGAGCGCAGCACCTCAAAGGTGTTGTTAAAGCAGGGCGCGTTGATAAAATGGGCGTTTTCATAGACCGCCGCCCCATCCCAGAGGGCGCAAATCCTCTTTGCCCGGTACTTCGCCAGGATATCCCCGACGACATCCTGAAACCCGGAAATAAATGTGGAAAGAAAAATCACAGGGGCGCCCTCGTCAATCCCTTAAAATGAAAACCAGTCATCCGCATTTTACATCATTTGCGTGATGGAATCAACGCGCGGGGCAAGCCGGTTTTTCCGCCAGAAATTGGCCTTGGGCAACACCGCACAATCGCGCACGCCATCTTTGCGGATCTTTACGCGCTGCTCTGTGTCGCTCTTACGGTCGCCGTAGCGCTGCTACGGCTTCCTCCAGGCTTCTTGATCAGCACGAAAATCTCTCGCAATGCCAGCAACGCTCCTTTGTGCGGTG
>JAVBOX010000159.1:0-11848 GCA_031550095.1 Eubacteriales bacterium | reverse complement strand
CGGGTACAATGAAGAGGAGCGCCAAACCTTTGAGAAGCTGATGGAGCGAAACGCCCTCAACATGCGGCCCGTCCGGTATCGGGCGATTTTCGCGGAGCCGGATAGGGACATTGAGACGGCGGTTCGTGAAGTTCTCAAGATACTGGAGGATGTTTTATGAAGATCATTGCTCTGAATGGAAGCCCTAAGGCTTCGGACAGCGTGACTGTCATGCTCATCGCCCAGATGGAGCGGGTGTTGGGGGAATCCATTGAAACGCGGCAGGCGGTGGAGTTTTTCCGGGAAGGCATGCCAGAAAGCGCCACTGCCGGCCTTTTAAAAGGGGACGCGCTGCTGGTCGCCTTTCCTCTTTACGTGGACGGATTGCCCGCACCGCTCATCGAGGTTTTGACGCGGGTCGAAAAAGCGGCGGCTTCTGTGGAGAACCGACCATGGGTTTACGCGATTTGCAACTGCGGCTTTTATGAGGCCGCGCATTGCCGGCTTGCCCTGGACATGGTGCGGCATTTCGCGGTGCGCGTTGGGTGCCCATGGGGGGGCGGCATTGGGATCGGATGCGGAGGCATGCTGCCTATGTTCAAGCGGGACATTGCCCGTGGACCCATGGCGCCCGTGTTTGCCGGCATGGTGGATTTATGCGGCGCCGTGGGCAAGCTATCGGCCTTGAAGGAGAATCTGCTCATTTCCCCCAGCTTTCCCCGCTTTCTTTATCGCGCTATCGGGGATATGAACTGGCGCAGCATGGCAGCAAAAAACGGCGTGAAGCGGCAGCTTCGCGCCAGACCGTTTTTGAAAGAATAGAGCGCGGCTGAAAAAATCTAGTCACTAAACACCCTGTTCTTTCCAGCCGCTTTTGCCTGATACATGAGGTTATCCACGCGGTTGATGAGTTTCTTTACGGTATCGCCCTCTTCATACCCGGTTACCCCAAAGCTGGCGGTGACCTTGATTTCTTCGCCAAACGCCGATTCCAGCTGGGTTCGGAGCTTTTCCGCGATGGAGGCGGCCATGGGGAGAGTGGCATTGGGGAGAATGACCATGAATTCCTCGCCGCCATACCGGGCAAATACGTCCCCTCTTCGGATCAATGACTTTATCAAATTCGCGACCTTTATCAACACTTGGTCGCCCATATCATGGCCAAAAGTGTCGTTGATGTGCTTAAAATCATCAATATCGAACATGACCAGGGAAAACTTCGCGGTGCTGGGATCTATGGGATGACAATAGTAGGCGAGAATGGTATCAAAACAAGCCCGGTTCATGGTGTTCGTCAGGCCATCCGTGTTCAGAAGCTCCCGCAGCTGCATTTCCCGCAGAAACTGCCTTCGCTTGAGAATGTTTACCTCCCGGAAAGAGAAAAAGGAGAAGAACATGGAGACTGATATGGCGAATAATTGCACGATGAAAAGAAAGCGGCCGTAAGAGCGCACGGTGAGAAATACGGCTGCAAAATAGCTGGTGATAATAATCAGGCAGACGATAAGGTTGTGCAGACCATAGTTGGGAATTGCGAAAACGATAAGGATAAAGACCGCCACATAGATGCATTGGAGGGTGACGTCGTCCAGCTTGTAGAGAAACAAGGTGGCCAGATACGAATAGAACGTGATGAGCTCGGTTCCCGATACGATGAGGGCGAAAAGCTTCTGGTTTTTCATCCTGCCGGCCGCGATAATCGCGGGGATTCCCACGACGGATGGCGTAAGGCGGCAGATCAGAAATGCCCACGCATAGGGCAAGGTGTAAAAATGAATCCAATCCACAAAGAAATACAGGGCAATGAGAGAGAAACCCAAGGTTCCGCTTCGCCTTGTGTATGATCGGGAGCGGTCAAAATCGCTCTCGATATATTTCTGCTCAAGCTCCTGGCTGGTGAACTCCGCAAAGAAGTTGAAACCGGTGTTGGATTCGCTTCGCATGGTTGCCTCCGTTCACGAAAGATTAAGAGCGCTATAATAATTGCTCGCGAGAGTACCGAAACGGAAAGCGGCCTTGAGGACCTTTCTTGTTATAAAATAAAGAAAGGGATGCGGAGCGCCGCGGGGCTTAATATTACGAAACGCCGCTCTGACCGGAGAAATGGCACGGGATAAATCGGTTAAAAATTCCGGACAAACATTCGGTCGGCAATTCGCCAATGGCCCGGATGGCGCCCGGCATTTTGTCAAGGGGTGTTAGTGCCTTTTCCATCCAGTGGATGTCATGCCATTGACTGAATTTATACCCCGTTTTATGATAGGTTCCCACTGGGGCAAATCCACTCTTTTGATGAAAGCGCAGGCTCTTCTCATTGGGAAGAACGATACCCGCGTATGCGTTATAGTATCCCTGTGCCGCCAGGATGGCAAACAGACACCGGTACAGCGCGGTACCAATTCCCTGGCTTTTGCTATCTTTGTGAACATATATGGAGGTTTCCACATTGTAGCGATAGGCTTCCCGTTCCCGGTGATGTGATGCGTAGGCATATCCCAGGATCTTACCATTTAAAACGCAGACAGGAAAAGGGTACTGGGCGATGATGCCCGATACCCGTTTCAAGAATTGATCTGAGGAGGGAACGCCGGTTTCGAAGGAGGCCACCGTATTCAGGACATAATGCGCGTAAATGCCGCGAATTTCATCGCTATCCATAGCTGAAGCCTGTCTGATGACATAACCCATCTATAGGACTCCTCGTCGAACGTATCTTTCTCCTAATAATATAGTATTCTTTGTCTGTTTGTAAAGTGTATTTTTGTAACTAAATTAATGCATGATGATAAATGCGCCCCACAACAGCTCTGGCAAAATAATATGTCCGTTATTTACCGTCAGAGGGCATCCATCCAGGCCCATGTTTTCCGCGTAAGCCACCGCCTCCGTTATGTCCGGGGCGATCAGTTCGGCGCCCCTGATGGGGCGTTCCAGGGGATCATAGTTGGTCAATACCGCCACCAGATCCTTTTCACCGCGCAGGAGACGGACATCCACGCCATCATGGCAGCCAATGAGTTGGACGGATGACGCAATTCCTTCTTTTACGCATAAGGCGCCGGCTCCGAGTTGTTCTGTCACCACGCCGTGGAGCATCGGCTTTGCGTAACGATCAAAGGGCTCGAAGCCCAGCCCGCTATCCAGAAACTGATAGACTTTTCCTCCGGCGCTGGCAAAAGCTTCGATCTCGTCCAGTTCTTTTTCGGATAGCCCTGTTCGAAAGGGCAGAACCAAGACCCTGATGCCCAAGGGATTTCTTGCGAGATCCTCCGCCCGGGCAAAATCCACCGTCAGGCCTTGCTCATTCAGCAGCGTATAGCAGCGGCGCATGGAGAGGATGCTTCGCTCATGGCAATCAGCCACATTGGTGGCCAGGCCGTTGTCCATGGCGTCTGACATGGCGTTGGCATGGTTGCTGTAGAGGATACCGATGCCGTCGCGCACTTTTTCCGCTGTGACCAGATCCGTGGAGATCCGGTTGATCACCTGGTTCATCGCCACGCCCATGTCAAAGGAAGAGGCCTTTTGCCCATCGTTGAAGACCATGCCAAATCCATTGGGTTCCGGGCCATCGGGGAAAGGATAGTCGGCCCGCCATTGGTAATAGAGGATGCCCTTAAAGCCCCTGCCGATGGCCGCGTAGGTCTCCCTGGGCCATTCCTGGGGCGGCATGCCTGTGCGGGCATTGTATTCGATGAGCCACGCTTTTTTGCCGAATGTGGCCGCCGCGCTCTCGCAGCAGTCCAGCACCATGGCGGCCTGGTGGAAGCTTGGGCCTCGGTTCACCGTATAGGAGGTGATGCCCAGGATGTCCATGCCCTGGGCGGTGGCAAAGTAATCCTCGCCCCGGATGGCGGCGCCAGGCATCACCGGGCAGCCCATATGGCATGTGAGGGTGGATGGCTTGGAATACCCCTTCTTGGCCTCGCGTCCCATGTCGCAGATGAACCCGTTGAGCCTTTCCAATAGGAAGAGCCGCCAGTATACCCATGGAGCGGTGTCCTCGCCGGGGGCGGGGCGCCGCTTGGGCGCTTCCATGGGCGGCAAGCCGTGATCTCCGCACCAGCCTACAAACCGTTTCAAGGTCTCCGGGTGATAGTCAAAAAAGCCCTCGGTGGGATAGGCGGGCTCATTATAGATTTGGAAGGACGTTACCGCTGAAAACGCGGCGAAATGGGCGGCGGAAGCGGTGGTGCCCGCGGCGTTATCCTCCAGGATGCCCGGGTGGTTCAGGCAGTTGCGCACAAACCACCCCCAGGAGAATTCCATGGACTTTCCGTTTTGATCCACCATGGTCGTATCGGGGAAGTTGCGCAGGTTCATGCTGTATCCTTGAAGGCGGATCATGGCGGCCATATCCTCCGCCTCGCAGTTTTGACAGAACGCGTCGGGCAAATCAAACTGAACCTTCACATCGCCGCCATTCCAGTCCACATCGCCAAGGGCCGCCATGCGGACAATGTTAAAGCCTGCGGCCTTGATGGCTGAAAGATCCTTTTTCATTTCCCCCAGCCGATCGCCAGTTTCCAAGACGGGTACCTTCTGCCTGTGATACGAAGGGTAGTAGCTCTGGCCCAGCGCGAATACGGGTTTGTCATCATGAAACAGCAACCCATTTTCAATTTGGTAACGCATACCGCGCACCTCCCTTATTCATCCTGATAGGGTATCAACTCCGGCCGCAAAAGAGCCATGGCCTTGGGGTTCTCCATACAATTGCCTCTACTCTACACCGGGCAAAGCCCCTTGTCAAGAACAAGTTCTTTAGATTTTTTATTGTTTATGAACTAGTCTTGACAATGGGTTTTTACCATGATATGATGACAAAAATGGATAGAAACCTTGTGCCGATTGGATAGGGTTTCCTGAACGCATTGCCGTGTCCTCGGTTTGCCGATGAATCATACGAGAAAAGAGGATGGTTTCATGTTTCAACCTCTGCGCAGGCCCAGAATGGGTCTATTGTTGATTAGTCCGGAACGCTTTGCCCCCTTGGGAGTGGGCACGCCGCGCGGCACCTTCTTAGAGCGCAAGAAGGCTGAAGCCGCTTGGATGCTGGCGGATTGTGAGCGGATTGCCGATGTCACCTTTTCTGGCATCACTTTCAATACCGAGGATGTGAAACGAACCATGGACGCCTTTGTGGCGGCAAAGGTGGACTATGTTTTGACCATCTTCCTCAGTTGGGCGGAGGACTACACATGGATACGCTTTCTTCGGGATATGCCGCCTCTGCCCGTGTTGTTTGCCCACCGCATGCGGGATCAAATCGATCTTAAGGACACCCATGACGATGATGAGTTCACGGAATACCTTTGCTGCGGCGGCCTGGTGGGAACCCTGGAGGCCAGCGGCAACAACGCCAACTATGCCCGGCCCATGCTGGAAACTTTTTTGGGTACCTGGGCGCAGATTCTGGGCCGGGCCGATACCTTTGGCAACGCGGCCAGGGCCCGTGCCGTGCTGAAGGACGCCCGGGTAGGCCTTCTGGCCAGCTATAACGAGGCCATGTGGAGCACCTATGTGCATCCCTATGATGTGTTTCAAAAGGTGGGGCCGGAACTGAAATTCCTCTCCATTGCGGAGCTATGCGATTATATCGACCGGGTTCCCATGGAGGAGGCGGAACGCGTTACGGCGCAAATCGCCTCAGCCTATCCGGCGAGGCCGGATGTAGACCCAGAAAAATTTGTGGCCAGCGTTCGGGCGTCCATGGCCATGGAAGCGATGGCGGCGGATTACAGGCTCGATCTGGTGGTGCTCAATGACATTGACACCATGCTCTTTCGAAAGGTTGGGCTTCGCCCGGGCTTTTATCCCACGCCCCTTTGCGGTGACGTGGTCATCGTGCCGGAGGGGGACATTGGCGGCGGAATCGGCGCGTATGCGTTGCGCCTGCTCACCGGGGAACATGTCAACTTTATAGAACCTTTCCATATCGATCTTCCCAACGAGAACTTTGCCGCCGGCCACGCGGGGCCCAATGATTATACCGGTCCGGGGCAGACCATCGTCTCCCGGGACGTCCGCTTTGCCAAAAGCCCATGGAAGCATGCCGGCGCCCCTTTTGCCTGGCATGTATTCCCCGAGGGCCGAAAAACCATGCTCCATTGCTCCCAGCATAAGGGGCAGTTCATCTTCGCTGGAACGCTGGTGGATTGCCTGCCCTGCGAGCCGTTCTTGGCCACCTATACCCATGGCCTGTTTCGCCCCGTGGGGCAATCTTCAAAGGAGCTGTTCGACAAGCTCATCCGTCTGGGCGTGACGCAGCATTACAGCATTTGCCCTGGGGAGCGACTTGAGGCGGTGAAAGACTTGGCCATGATGCTGGGCTTTGACTATCACGCCGTTTAGTCCTTCGATAAGGATGGGGCGGGATCTTGTGGGCGCTTTCAAAACAAACGCTGTAAAAGGACCGGCTTAAGACATGACCAAAGCGATACTTGCCCTGGACGCGGGCGGAACGAGCATTAAGGCTGCGGTGATGGCGGATGGGGAGCCCCGGCGGATCGCCCAGATTGATTTCATGGGGGAGAGCCGTGAGGCGCTGCTTCGCGCTTTCCGTGAGGCGCTTCGCCTTGGGGAAGGACAGGACATTGCCGGGATTGGCGTTGGCTGTCCCGGCCCTTTTGATTTTCAAACGGGCACCAGCCGGATGGAGCACAAATGGAAGGGAATACGGAATGTTCCGCTGCCGCCCCTTTTTCAGGAGGCCCATCCGGGCGTCCCCGTCCGCTTTTTGCATGATTCCACCGCCTATATGCTGGGGGAGGGATGGCGCGGCGCTGGGTGCGATGCCGAAAGTCCCGCAGGGGTCATGCTGGGAACCGGCTTTGGCTTTTCATGCATGAAGCGCCGCCGGGTGGTGCTGGATCCCACGTCCACCCCGCTTTTGAAGCTATGGTGCGCCCCGTTTCGGGAGGGAACCGTGGAAGACTATGTAAGCCGCCGGGCAATCCGCCGGCGGTATGCCCTCCGGGCGGGCGGGGAAGCGCCGGACGTGAAGGAAATCGCCACTCTTGCCCGAGCGGGAAATTTGGATGCTGCGGCCGCCTTTGCCGAGACAGGGGCCTATCTAGGGGAAGTGCTTTGCCGCTATCTTCCGTCCTATTGTGATCGGGTGGTGATCGGGGGGCAGGTTGCCCGTTCTATCGATTTGTTTTTGCCCACTGTGAAAGCGCCTGTGCCCGTCGTCCCCGCCGCCCATTTGGAGGACGCGGCCTTACGGGGGATTGCGGTATTTTGTATGTGTGAAACAGAGGAATTGACCGTGGAGGAATGACTATGAGCGCATTCACAAAGCTTAGGGAATCCAATTTCTCCGCCACAGAACAGAGAATCGCCGATTACATCCTAAAGAATAGCGCAGATCTGCCTGATTTGACCATCAGCACCGTTGCCGAGGCGTGCGGCACCAGCAAATCCATGGTGGTGCAGCTATGCAAGACGGCAGGGTTTAAGGGCTACAAGGACCTTTGCAGCCAATTGCTCATTGAGCAGGCCCTTTCCGACCAGAGGGATGAGGGTCTTTATGAGGACATTCACCCAGGCTTTACGGCGGCCCAGATTTGCCAGATTACCATCCGGCAGGAGATTCGCTCTATTCAGGACACCTATGAGCTCATTGATCCTGATGCCGTTGAGAAGGCGGTTCAAATGCTCATGGACGCGGACAGGATTCAGCTCTTTGGGGTTGGCGGCAGCGCCGTGGCGGCGTTGGACCTATATAACAAGCTTTGCCGCATTGGCCTGAACGCCCGCTTCTCCCAGGATATCCATTGTCAGCTGTTGGAGACGGCATCCCTCACGCCCCGCGGCGTGGCTATCATCATCAGCTTCAACGGCATGACCAATGACATGATCGACGCCTGCGTCTTGAGCAAGGAGAGCGGCGCGAAAATCATCTCCATCACCCGCTTCAGCCACAATGCCGTCCGGGATATGGCGGACTTGTCCCTGTACGTGGCCAGCAATGAATCCCTTCGCAGGGTCACAGCCATGAGCTCCCGGCTGAGCACCCTTACCATGGTCGACATGCTCTTTGCGTGTCTGGCCAGCAAGATGAGCGACACCATTCAACCCATTGTGCGGCGCAGCACTGAAATAGCGCAACGGAGAAGAAAAGGAGGAACTCGGGAATGAAAGCCCATGTATTGAGTGGAATTGACCGAATCAACACGGTACAGGAGAAACTGCGGGGAAAGCGAATCGGCCTGATGACCAACCCCACGGGCGTTGACCACGACCTGCGGAGCACCATCGACATCATTCATGAGCGGTATCATTTAACGGCCTTGTACGCGGTGGAGCATGGCATCCGCGGGGACGCGCAAGCCGGTGCTGAGGTAGGTACCACGGTGGATCCTTCCACGGGCGTGACGGTTTTCAGCGCCTATGGGAAAAACGATCATTTCAATGATGAAATGCTGGATGCCTTTGACGCGCTAGTTTTCGATATTCAGGATGTGGGCGTCAGGTTCTATACCTATCTGTATTCCCTTTCCTATGCCATGGAAGCCTGCGCCAAGGCGGGGAAACCCGTGGTGGTGCTGGACCGGGCCAATCCCATCGGCGGCGTGAAACGGTGTGGAACCATTCTTGATCTTTCCTTCCGTTCCTTTGTGGGCGATTATGAACTGCCTACCCAGTACGGCATGACCATTGGCGAATATGCCCGTTATGTAAAAGCCTATCTTGGCTTAAGCGTGGATCTCACCGTGGTGCCCATATCCGGCTGGTCCAGAGAGCTATACCTGGATGACACGGACCTTCCCTGGGTGGCGCCCTCGCCCAACTGCCCCGATTTGGCGGCGTCCCTCTGTTATATTGGCACCTGCATCTTTGAGGGCAGCAACCTGAGCGAAGGGCGGGGTACCACCCAGCCGTTTCAGGTGATTGGCGCTCCATGGATCGATGGGGAAAAGTTGGAAAAGAAGATGAATGGGCTGGGCTTGCCCGGCGTGCGCTACCGAAGGGCCTCCTTCTGCCCCACATTCAGCAAGCACCAAGGCCAGGTATGCCATGGCGTGCAGATGCACGTGGTGGATAGAGCGAGCTACGACGCCTTCACCGATGGCCTTCTGCTCATGGATACCATCCGGGAAATGTATCCGGAACAGTTCTCCTTCATCCGGTGGGGGGAGGCGGATATCTATGCTGTGGATAAGCTCCTCGGCACCAACGCCTACCGAACGGGAAAGTTATCCGCCCTGGAAATGACAAAATTTTACGCGGAGCCCGTGCGAGCTTTTGGCGAGAAAGTTCGTCCTTATCTATTGTATTGACATTGGACAACGCTGATTGAAAGTGAAGGATACATCAAAATGGAGTTTCGGATCATTTCCTTTGGCGACGGCCATATTGCCCCCGCCATGGCGCTGATGCGGCGCCTAAGGGAGGCGGAGGAGTTTCTATATAGGCCCATTACGGAGGAGGACTATGGCGAGAGGTTCCGCCAGGAAGGCATGGTGGCGTATGCAGCCATGGCCGGGGATGCGCTCATCGGCTGGATTCATGGCTCGGTGAAAATTCGCTTTTTGCCCGGGGAAACCCCGGAGAACACCCCCGCGTACCTGACCCTCCTCATGGTCGATCCGGCTTGGCGGCGGCAGGGCGTGGGAAAAGCGCTTCTGGATGCGCTTAAAAAAGCATTTATAGAGTGGGGCAAAACCCATCTGCTATGCTCTGGCGATAATCCGGTGCGGCTTGCGTGGATTGTTCCCGGAACGACGGATCATGATCATAACAATGCCCCGGGCGTCGAGGAAAGCTGTATGGGCTACACGTTCCTGAAAGCGCAGGGGTTTGCCGATGTGTTTCATGAGGTCTCCATGTACATGGCCCTTGAGAACTACCAGTGGGATCCTCAGCTGGATGAGAAAGTCGCCGCCCTGAAGGCGGAGGGCATTCAAGTGGGGCGCTGGGAGCCTTCCCTTGGAGATGAGTACGACGAAATGTGCGATCGGGTGGGCAGCGAATACTGGCGCAATGTGCTCAAGCATGAGATTGCCGCCAGGCGGGAGAACCGGCCCTGCGGTAACCCTGATTACTGGGCGGATGGCAGATGCCCCAAAGGGCCCCGGGTGATGCTGACGGCCACGAAGGATGGCCACATCGTCGGCTTCACGGGGCCGGTGGATCTGCAGAAAAGCGGCAGGGGCTGGTTCTCGGGCATTTGCACGGACCCCGCTTATGGAGGGCGGGGCATCGCCTCGATTTTGTTTCATTACCTTCTGCAGGAGTTTATCGCGGAAGGCGCTGTGTTTTCCACCCTCTTCACGGGACAGACGAACCATGCCCAGCGGATTTATGCTCGGGCGGGCATGCGGGTGGTCGCGAACTTTGCCGTGATGTCCATCCAGCTGTCAGACGGAGAAACATACCAGCATACGTATTTCTAAATTGAAACAATTGTCCCAAATTTTGCAAACTAGTTTCGTTATATAAAAGTAAACTACGAACTAGTCTTGACATGGTGTGTGAGTGTTGTTATACTATATTCACGTAAATATTGGGCAAGCGTTTGAGCTGTGTCCGGGTCAGCAAAATGTCGTTTTTCTAAAGGCTGCATAAAAAAGGAGGGGCAAGATGTGCATAGCGCCCCCAAAAGCGATGTGGGGATGGTAAAAGGAAACCTCTTTACATCCGCCCGCGTGAGGCAACTTGTTGGCATTCGCATCTGGCGAAATCGTTATATCTACTTAATGGTTATCCCGGTGGTGATATACTTTATTCTTTTGAAATACATGCCAATGTGGTTCCTGCGCAGCAGCTTTTACGACTACAAGCTGCTGAAGGGCTTCGAGGGATCCAAGTACGTGGGGCTTAAGTATTTCGAAAGGCTGTTTACCAACCCCAATTTGCTCAACTATATTGGCAACACGCTGAAACTGAACCTGAGCGCGTTGGTGTTCTTGTTCCCCGCCCCCATGATTTTCGCGATCCTGCTCAACGAGCTGCGGAGCGCTAAGTTCATGAAAGTCATCCAGACGATTTCCTATCTGCCCCATTTTGTCTCGACGGTGGTGCTGGTGTCCATGATCACCACGCTGCTTTCCCCAAGTATGGGCAGCTTCGCCCGGCTTTTGAAGAGCATGGGCCATGTGCCTCAGAATTATCTGAGCATGCCGGAGTACTTTGTCTCCATCAACGTGGTATCCGGCTTCTGGCAATCCGTGGGCTGGGAGGCCGTCATCTACATCGCCACGTTGGCGGGAATCGACCAAGGGCTCTATGAGGCCGCCCGCATCGACGGCGCCAACCACTGGCAGCAGATTTTGCATGTGACCATCCCGGGCCTATCCGCCACATTCGTCATTCTCCTGATCATGCAGGTGGGGCGGCTCCTCAACGTCAACTTTGAAAAGGTCTACCTGCTGCAAAACACCTTGAACCTGTCCGCGTCCGAGATGCTCCCCACTTTCGTGTACAAGACGGGCATGGAGAGCCACAACTACGGGTACGCCACGGCCGCCGGCCTTTTCAACTCTGTTTGCAGCGTGATCCTGGTTTTGATCGCCAACACCGTCAGCCGGAAAGCCGGCGAGGTATCGCTTTTCTAGGAAGGAGGAAGGACCGGCATGGCGCAGTCAACAGTCAGTTCTCGTGGAATCAAAAAAAAGCGCCGTCATGGCGATTTTATCAAGCGTTCTCGGGGCGAAAAGGTTTTTAGTTTCATCAACGCGGCATTTATGCTCCTGATGCTCTGCTTCTTCCTCTATCCGCTGCTGAACATGATTTCCATCTCGCTCAGCAATGAATACGCGGTGCTGCGGGCGGATGTCACCTTTTACCCTATTGGGTTCAATCCCCAGGCCTACAACCTGATCTTCAAGTCCAACGACCTGTGGCGCTCTTTCGGTAACAGCGT
>JAVBOX010000073.1:0-17222 GCA_031550095.1 Eubacteriales bacterium | reverse complement strand
ACGCTTATCAAGGAATTTTGGAGTTTGATGTCAAGTAGATTACCGTCTACGTCTATTTCGACGGAGCATCCTCGAATTCCTTCTTTTTTCTTAATACTTTTTTTATAAAATTCTTACGGCTTCCAAGGCGCGGGGGTAATGTTCCCCAGGATCATGGGGCGTTTGGCCCCTGTGGCGCTCGGCACATTGCTGGGATTTCCGTTCATGGTTTCATTGGCCATCAGCGCGAAGGCCACCGCCTCCTTGGAATCCGAGTTCCAGCCCAAATCCTCCTGGGTCATGACCCGACATTCCGGCAGCAGCTGGGCGATACCCTCCCGGATGGCCAGATTATGGCTGCCGCCGCCGGAGAGGATGACCTCCCTGGCCGGGCATCTTGGGAATACATAGGCCCGGTAGTTGGCAGCGATGGACGCGGCGGTGTAGCGGGTGGCGGTGGCTACCCAGTCCTCCTTGGCGATGTCCGGGTGCTTTTCCAGGGCTTCCGCCACAAACTGGGCGCCGTAGAGCTCCCGGCCCGTGGCTTTGGGCGGCGGCGCCATGATGTAGGGAATGCCCATCCATTCGGCCAGCAGGGCCTCATTCACACGGCCGCTCTTGGCGATGGCGCCCCCGTCGTCGTATTCCAGCCCATAAAAACGGCTTACCAGCTCGTCGATGATCATGTTGGCGGGGCCGGTGTCAAAGGCAAAGACCTGATCCAGGGCGCAGCCCGCGGGGAGGCCGGTCACATTGCCGATGCCCCCAAGGTTTTGCAGGGCCCTGGGCTCATCCGACCGGTAGAGCAGATATTCGGCATAGGGCACCAGCGGCGCACCTCGCCCGCCCGCCGCCATGTCCATGGCCCGGAAGCTGGATACCACCGGCACGCCCGTCTCATAGGCGATGATGGCTGGCTCACCGATTTGCAGGGTGGAGGCCAGAAGATCCCCCTCGTCCACGGCGATGTGGTACACCGTCTGCCCATGGGAGCCAATGCAGGCCACTTTTTCCATGGGAATGCCCGCCTCCCGACAGACGGCATTGGCTGCCTCGGCAAACCAATACCCCACCTCCACATTGAGGCTGCAGGTCAGGGCGATGCTGGAGCGATCCAGGGAACAGCAGTCCATGATTTTCCGCCGAAGGGCTTCCTTCATGGGCAGCGTGATAAACGCCACCGGCTGGACGGACTTCCCCTCAATCTGAATCAGCGCGGCGTCGCAGCCGTCCATTGAGGTTCCGCAGATCAGGCCAATCGAATAGACCATGGTTTTTCCTCCTTATAGAGCGCCTCGTGTTGCCTTTTATCCCATATGATGGCAGGCAGCCCGGTGGTTTTCCCCCACCTCCACAGTCGCCGGCATGGCTTCCTTGCATATCCCGGTGACACGGGGGCAGCGGGTGTGGAAGGGGCATCCGGAGGGCGGGTTGGCGGGGCTGGGCACGTCGCCTGCCAGCACAATGTGCTTTTTCTTGTTCAGGGGATCATGGGAGGGCACAGCCGAGAGCAGCGCCTGGGTGTAAGGATGCATGGGTTTTTTGTAGATGGAGCGGGTATCCCCCGATTCCACGATATAGCCCAAATACATCACGCCCACGCTGTCGCTGATGTGGCGGACCACATTGAGATCATGGGAGATGAAGATCAGGGACAGCTTCATTTCCTCCTGCAGCTGCATCAGCAGGTTGAGAATCTGGGCCTGAATGGATACGTCCAGGGCGGAAATGGGCTCGTCCGCCACCACGAACCGGGGGCGGCTGATCAGTGCCCGGGCGATGGAGATCCGCTGCTTCTGCCCGCCGGAAAACTGATGGGGATAGCGGTCCCGCTGGTCTTTGGTCAGACCCACTAGCCGCATCATCTCCCCCACCCGCTCCTGAACCTGAGCCTCCGTCCAGCCGGGATAATGAACCTTCAGGGGTTCCGATAAAAGCCGACCCACGTTCATGCGGGGGTTTAAGGAGCTGTAGGGGTTCTGAAAGATGAACTGCATATCCCGGCGCTTGGCCCGCATTGCATCCGTGGACAGGGCGGCGATGTTGGCGCCGTCGAAGAGGACTTCCCCCTCTGTGGGCTCGATCAGGCGCAGAATGCTGGAGCCTGTGGTGCTCTTTCCGCAGCCGCTCTCCCCCACCAGGGCGAACACTTCCCGGTTTTTGATGGAGAAGCTCACGTCCTCCACGGCGTGAACGTGGCCCACCACCTTGCGCATGACGCCCTTCTTAATTGGGAAATACGTCTTCAGGTGCCGAACCTCCAGCAGCGTGTCGGTCATGGTCGTCCCCCCTCTCCGAACAGGTGGCAGCGGCAAAGATGCCCCGGCGCAATTTCGTGAAGGCTTGGCATCTCCGTCCGGCACCTATCCATGCATTGGGCGCACCGGTCGGAGAAGCGGCAGCCCTTGGCCCACATGCCCCCCGGCGGCACAATGCCCGGAATGGTGTACAGGAGCCTTTCCTCGCCTCCCAGGGAGGTGATGGCGTGGAGCAGCCCCAGGGTATAGGGATGGGCGGTATGGTGAAACAGCTCCGGGGCGGAGGCCTGTTCCACCACCTGGCCCGCGTAGAATACCGCCACCTCCTCACAGGTCTCAGCGATGACGCCCAGGTCATGGGTGATCATGATGATGGAGGTGTCCCGGGATTCCTTCAGGGCGTTCATCAGGTCCAGAATTTGGGCCTGGATGGTCACGTCCAGGGCGGTGGTGGGCTCGTCGGCGATGAGAAGCCGGGGATCGTTGATCAAGGCGATGGCGATCATGATCCGCTGAATCTGGCCCCCGGAAAGCTGATGGGGGTAACACTTGAGGGTTTGCTCCGGCCTTGGGATATTCACCTTCCGCAGCATGTCCATAATCTTGTCGCCCATTTCCCGCTTGGAAAGGTTCGGGTGGTGGAACTCCAGCGCCTCGTTCATTTGGTATTCCACGGTGAAGATGGGATCCAGGGCGGTCATGGGTTCCTGAAAGATCATGGAGATTTCCCGGCCCCTGAGCTTTCGCATTTTTTCATGGGGAAGGGCGCGAAGATCCACGGGGCCCTCCAGGCTGTCGAAGAGAAGGGTGCCTTCCGCCGCCCTTAGGGGATAGGGCAACAGCTGCATGAGGGTGCTGGCGGTGACGCTCTTGCCGCAGCCACTCTCCCCCACGATGCCGAAGCTCTGCTTCCTTCGGATGGTTAGGTCCACCGTGTCCACCAGCTGGATGATGTCCTTCCCCCGGGGGGTCTCGACCCGGAGGCCGCGAATTTCAACGAGATTTTCCATTCGTTCGCCTCCTACAGCTTTAATTTAGGGTCCAGCACATCCCGGAGGCTATCGCCCAGGATGTTGAAGGAAAGGATGGTCAGGATGATGAACAGGGCGGGAAAGAGGATCAGCCAAGGGGCTCGCTCCATGTACTTGCGGGCCTCGGATAGCATGGAACCCCAGGAGGGATCCGGGGGTTGGATGCCCAGGCCCAGAAAGCTCATGGAGGCCTCAGTGAGGATGGCGCCTGAAAGGGCCAGGGTGGCCTGCACTGTGAAGGGAGCCATCACGTTGGGCGTTACGTGGACAAACAGGATTTTTAGGGGCGTCAGGCCGATGGATCGGGCGTTTTTGATGTAGTCCATGGCCTTGACGGACTTGACGGAGGCCCGCACCGTCCGGGTAAAGACGGGGATGTTCACGATGCCGATGGCGATCATGGTGTTAAAGATGCTGGTGCCCAGGGCGGAAACGATGAACAGGGCCAGCAAAATGGAAGGGAAGGCGAAGATGATGTCCATGATCATCATGATGAAGCTCTCCACCTTGCCCTCGAAAAAGCCCGCGATCAAGCCGAATACATAGCCGAACCCGGCGGCGATGCCCACGGCCACGATGCCCACCAGCAGCGATACCCGTGCCCCGAAGAGGATGCGGCTGAACACATCCCGGCCAAAGTTATCCGTGCCGAAGAAATAGGTCAGGCTTGGCCCGGTAAGCTTTGCCTTTGGGTGCATCTGCGCCACGCTGTAGGGGGCGATCGCCGGGGCGAAGATGGCCATGACGAGGATCAGGCCGATGCCCAGCATACCCGCCCGGCCCATGGGATCCTGCCAAAGGAGCCTCAGCACGCTCTCGTTCCCCGGAAGGGCCCGCTGCGCTACCTTTGCGGGCGGTTTTTTTTCTTTGCTCATGTTCCGCCCCCCTCAATCATATTGGATCCGGGGATCCACGTAGGTATACAGGATATCCACCAGGAGGTTGATGACCACATAGATAAAGGCGATGAAGAGGACGCATCCCTGCACCACCGGGTAGTCCCGCTGGGAAATGCCGGTCAGGGTGAACTGCCCCAGCCCTGGGATGGAGAAAATCTGCTCGATGACCACCGTGCCCCCCAGGAGGGAACCCATCTGCATGCCCACAAGGGTGATGATGGGAATGCAGCCGTTTCGAAGGGCGTGGCGGAAGATGGTGATCCGCTCGGACGCGCCCTTTGCCCGGACCGCCTTGATGAAATCCTGGCGCAATACTTCCAGGATGGAGGAGCGGGTCATGCGCATGACGGAACCGCTCATGACGGAGCCCAGCACCAGGGCGGGCAGCACCATGATCTCCAGGTTTTGGCCCAAATTCGTGAAAATGGGCACATATTTTACCGGCGTAAAATAGCCGAAGGATTTCGAAAGGAAGAGGATGAGAAGGGTGGCCGTGGCGAAGCTAGGCATGGACACGCCCAAAAGGGCGAACACCCTCACCACCTTATCGATGAATTTGTTCCGCTTCAGGGCGGAGATGATGCCCAGGGGAATGGCGATGATCCAGGAAAAAACGCAGCCCAGAACGGCCAGTTCCGCCGTGATGGCAAACCGCCGCATGATTTCCGGAAAGACGGGAATCCCCGTTCGGAAGGATTCGCCGAAGTCGCCGACGCAAACATTTTTAAGCCACGTAAAGTATTGAAGCACCACGGGCTTGTCCAGGCCCAGCTTGGCCTCCCAGGCGGCCCGAAGCTCCGGGGTGGACTCAATGCCCAGGATGCCGCTGACCACGTTGCCGGGAACAAGCTGCATAATAAAAAATACGCAGAGGCTGATACCGATCAAAACGGGGATTAGCATCAAAAGCCTGCGTAAAATATAGTCGCGCATGAAAATGATCTCCTATCCTAAAGACAAGGAAGCCCGCGTGAAAGCGGTCATGCCCGGGGGCCGTCCTTGGCAAGAATGAGGGCGCGGGGAAGCCGCGCTGGAAAGGGAGGGCACCAAGGGGCGCCATCCCTTGGAACCCCGCTGAAGTGACTTCGCGCCTTGAAAAGATCCATCATGAGGGCGCTTTTCAAAGGTACCGAAACCGCGTTCCGCCAGTGACGGAATGAAACGCGGCGGAGGTCGGGTTTCATACCGAGCGCGTACCGCGCGACAATATGAAACCCTGAATCAAAGCCCTTTGGCGGGGTTTTGGGGCAGCGCCCCCGGCGACACCCCCGATACCCTTCCGGCGTGACTGCCCCGCGCGACGCGAACCCGATGGGTTTTACTCGAAATACGCCAGCTTCAGATCATAGGGGGTGGAGGCGTTAGGCTCATAGCCCTTCACCTTGGGGTTGGCCATGAAGAATTCCCGGGGGCTGGCCACGGTCACGTTGGGGCATTCGTCCAGAATGATCTCAATGGCCTCTTTGTAATAGCCTTCCCGGGCGGCAACATCCGTGGTGCCGGCGCCCAGATCGCACAGCTCATCCACCCGGGCGTTGGAGTATTCGGCGATGTTGGCGGCAGCGCCGGTCTTGAAGAAGAAGGCGACGCCACGGTTGGGATCGGAACCCGCCCCGTTCTGGCAGGCCATCATCTCGAATTCATGCTTGCCCCACAGGTCTACGTACTCGGCATTCTCTTTGTTCTGCACGTCCACGGTGATGCCGATTTCGGCCAGTTGCTGCTGCACCACGGCGCCCATGTCCCGGAGGCTGTCAAGCAGGCCCACCAGGAGTGTCACGGAAAATCCATCCGCGTAGCCCGCCTCAGCCATCAGGGCCTTGGCTTTCTCGATGTCCTGCTGATACATGGGGTTGTCCAGCACGTCCACGGCCCAGTGGCCCATGGAGGCGGGGACAAAGCCGGAGATTTCCGCTTCGCCGTTGTAGGCCATGTCGATGATCTCCTGGCGGTTGATGGCCAGGGAGATGGCCTGGCGCACGCGCACATCCTTGAAGGGCTCAAAGTCGGCGACATTCAGGCACAGGGTGGAATAGTTCCGGGACTGGTAGGACAGGGTGCTGATGTTCGCGTCCCCTTCCACCAGGGCCAGCATGGAGGTGTCGGCGTTGATGATATCCACCTGACCTGTGCGCAGGGCGGCCAGACGGGCGGAGCTGTCGGTCATGGTGTAGTACTCGATGACGTCAAGCTTGGGTAGGCCTTCCTCGAAGTACTGGTCAAACTTGTTCATGGAGACCATGTTGTCCGGCACCCATTCGCCCAGGGTGTAGGGGCCCGTGCCGCCGTCGGCCCGGAGCAGGTCGCCGTTCTCCTCGACGACTTCCTTGCAGACGATGGCGCAGTAGTTGCTGGACAGGCTGGCCAGGAAGGGGGCGGTAAGGGACTTGAGGGTGACTTTCACCGTGCAGTCGTCAACCGCCTCAATGGTGTCCACATTGGCCATATAGCTGGCGCTGTTGCCCAACATGCCCGCGTCCGGGGTCAGAACCCGCTCAAAGCTGTACTTGACATCTTCGGCGGTCATTTTCCGGCCGTTGTGGAAAACCACGTCGTCACGCAGGTGGAAGATGTAGGTCACGTCATCCGGCTGTTCCCAGCTGGTGGCCAGCTCGGGGATGACTTCCAGGTTTTCATTGACGTCGATGATGGTGTTGTATACCTGGGAGATGACCCGAAGGGATGCCACGGCGGAAATGGTATGGGGGTCAAAGCCCACCGGCTCGGCGTCCGTGCCAAAGCGGAGGGTTGTTAAGGCTTCCGCTCCGGCGATCATGGGAACAAAGCCAACCATCAGCGCTAAGGACAGGAACAGGGCAAGGTATTTCTTCATGGTCCACTACCTTTCTTTTCAGGAGAATTATTCAAAGCCCGCTTTTCCGGGCCTTAAATTCTTATTGGAACAGGGCGGTTACGGCCTGATGAAGCGCCCGGCGATAGTCGTTGGTTGGGTTGGGGTTGGGCTCCTTGAAGAACAGGCGGTTGGTGAAGGCCACCACGCCCACGTTCAGCTTTCTGGACAGGTACATGCTGGTGCCCGTAAAGCCCGTATGGCCGCAGCCTTCGGGATACATGTCCCCCCGCTGCCAGCCAAGGCCTCGGCCGGGGGCATGCTCCTCCTGGGCGGAGAGCAGCAAGGGGGATTTTGTGTTCATGTGGAACTGGCACAGGCGCTGATAGGCCTCCGCGTTGGCGAAAATTCCCGCGCTGCCGGCAACGCCGTTAAAGCGATAGTGGGCATTGCCGTCGTTGGCCTCCCCATAGACCGGCTCATGGGGGCGCCAGCCGGAAAAGGCGATGCCCCGTTCCTTGCACATGGATTCCTCGATGGGGTTTCCGTAGCAGGAGGGGGCCAGATCCCAAGCTTTGTCCGGGTTGTAGGTCATTTTTCCAAGGCCCAGGGGTTCCACCAGGAGCTTTTGCAGGCTCTCTGCGAGGGGCATGCCCGTGGCCCGCTCGATGGCCTTGCCCAGGAGCATGAAGTTCAGGTCACTGTAAACCATGCCTGAAACAGGCCCATAGCGCTGCAAAGCAATGCCCAGCACATGAACAAAATCCCCCTTTTCCGCGTAGAAGGGGTACCAGTCCACAATGCCGGAGGTGTGGGTCAAAAGGCTATGGAGTGTCACGGCGGCCAGCCGTTCCTTCAAGAACCCATCCTCGCCAAGCTCCGGCAGTAGGCGCAAAATGCCGTCCGTCAGGCGTAAAGCGCCTTGATCCGCCAGCAGCAGAACCTGGGTCGCCGTGGCAATTTTGGTTAGGGACGCTACGTCAAAGAGGGTATCCTCACGGACATCGCCCCAGGTGGCGGCGTAGAGCAACCGATCCCCGGTAAAGACCCGAACGGCCGCGGAAGGGAAATACCCGCGGCCCGCAAACTCCCGCGTAAGGGTATCCACGGCATTGCCAAGCCGGTTTTCATCCACAAATGCCATACTCATGCGAGAATCCTATCATACGCGGGCCGTCTTTGCAAGAGGGCTTGCTTTTCAAGTATTATTTTGTTAACTTATCACAAATCAACAAGCCGGGCAGGGAAAAAAATCCGGCATCATTTCAATTGAAAACGCCAGATGTGTGGGAGAAACTGCGTGTACACCGCTGGATCCTGTGGTTAAGATAGGAAAATGAGGTAGATATTGCATTTGTATGTCTTCCATGGTAAAATAAACCCACATGAATCGAAAGGAGTACAATCATAAACACAATGAAAAAGGCACTTGCAATGCTACTGGCTTCTATGCTGTTGCTCGCCGTTTGCGGCGTTTCATCAGCGGATGCAAATCCAAACCAAATGGGTGATCAGGGCGGGGCACGGGCCGCTGAATTGGATAAACAGCTTCGTGAGCGCAACAACGGGCCAATGAACCAAGCTCCTTACGTGGCGACACCGGCGCAGCCGGCGTATGTCGCGCCGCCTTCTGTCGCAAGCAATCCCATGCCCGGCGGTTCGTTTGGGTCATCCGGTGTCTCCGACTTTTCCGGCATTTCCAGCGGGAATTCCTTTGACCCGGGCGCGGCCACGTCCAGCGTACCCGCCGCGGGGGATAATTCGGGATTTCCCACTTCCTTTATCAACCAGGACAACGGGTCTTTGGGACAGAATGGCGCCTCCCCCCTGGGGCAGCCGGGCTCCGTGGTTTTGATCGGCCCCCAGGGCTCCACCACCAACCCGGCGGACGCCGCGATTCAGACCCTGCCCGCGTTGAACCAGGTCAG
Organism: Eubacteriales bacterium; assembly: GCA_031550095.1. Lineage (GTDB taxonomy): Bacteria > Bacillota > Clostridia > Christensenellales > Aristaeellaceae > Avichristensenella. Next base: position 8,336 of record JAVBOX010000073.1, on the reverse strand, counting down.
CGGCGGCATCCAGTCCCTGGATTGGTTTGGCGTTGGGTTTGACCTGATCAATCAGCACAAGAGTGTCCAGATTCTGGATATCAATACCGGCGTGAACTGGTCCGCCACCTACATCAACGGCAAAAACCACGCGGACATCATCCCCGCCTCCGCCGCGGACGCGGAGACCATTGCCCGCAACAGCATTACCGGCAGCTATGTGCGCCGTCCTGTGGTGGTCACCATCAATGGCACCCGGTATGCGGGGTCCATGTACGCCATCGGCCACGGCGAGACCAGCTACTGCAACTACTTCAAGGGCGTCATGTGCATCCACTTCACCGGAAGCCAAACCCACGGCTCAAAGCAGGTGGATACGGATCACCAAACCGCCATCAACGAGGCGCTGAAGTACGCCAACTAATTGAACCGGGTTATTTTACGGATAAACGGGCTGTCTCGCTTTGGCGAGACAGCCCGTTTTTTGCGAACCCTGTGCGCCTTCGGCGGGAGGAGCCCGCGCTCTATGGCGTGTCGGCCCGTTTATTGGGATGGAAGAACATTATACGTAACCAACGAAGGCCTGGAGAAATTCCCTTCTGCCAAAATGCGGGGACGAAATCCAAGCGTTCGCTCAACGCCTTGCAGGATGACCCTGGGGCTTTGCTTGGCCCTTCTGGTTCATGAGGCCGCGGCAAACGGCGGCGAGGTTGGCCATGTCATAGAGGATGATGGAACCAAAGGGTGCGCCAAGAAGCCTTTCCACGGCATGCCTGTATAGTTCAAGCTTGGAAAGGATGGCGCTGAGTTGCTCGTTTTCATCTCCTCCCTGAGAGAAGATGGCGGCCACCTCGTCGGTAAACTGGGCGCTGAGCCGGAGGACCAGCTCCCCCGCCAAGGTGGAACGGGGCAGGAAAAACACCCCTTGGCGCACCCCTTCGGCGATGATCTGATCCATCAGCGGCAGCATCAGGGTGAGAATCCGCTGCTTGAGCTTCTCTCGCATGAGGGCCCCGTCCTCCCGGTATGCCACCCGCAGGAGGAGGCCCACATAATCGAGTTTTTCAGCCCTGAGCATGCCGCCACTTTCCAATAAGGCGTTGAGCGCCTTTGGCGGATCGCTCATATAGGGCAGGATGGCGCTTTGTGCCATCTCAAAGCTCTCTTCCGCGCGCATGGTGCAAATGGCTTCCAGCAGCGCCAGCTTGGAATCAAAGTGATGATATAGGCCGCCTTTGGAAAGATCCAACTTGTCCAGGATGTCCTGGATTGTTGTTTGCTCATAGCCATTTACATAGAAGAGAGATTCCGCGGTCGCGAGGATTTGCTCCCGTCTTGTATCGCCCTTTTTCATCGGAATGCCCCTTTTTGCAGCGTTTGGCGGGGGCTCAGGAATTCTGCGCTTCCAACCAACCGAGCGCTCTCAGCGCTTGTTCGAATAGTGCATCGACCGTATCGCTATCGACAGCCCGCTCCCCCGCCTGCGCCGCGTGATCCAGGGCAACGCAAAGGGCGCTCAAGGCTTCGCCGGATGCTTGCCCGGCAGGCATCTTTTGTGTCAACATCAGCAGGGATCCCCGGGCGGCGCACATTGCGGCAAACGGCTTTTCCCCATGGAGCGCCCGGAGCGCGTCAAAAAGCCCGCCGGTGCCCGCTTCCCAATCCATACGGGATAGCTGGGCTATTAATTCCGCCGTTTCAAAGGCCTTAGGGGGATAAGAGGTGTTCCCGGCGCCCTGGGGAAAGGGCGCGGCCATGCCCGAACCCGGAAAGGGATGCGGTGCGCTCCGCCTTCCATGCCTTTCCGGCCCTCCCTGGGAGAACAGGACGGATGCCGCGGCCGCGAGCACCAGCGCCAGGGTCATCCAATCAAAGGGCATTTCCGGCGCCAGCAAGCGAAGCAAAACCACCGATAGGCAAATCCCTGCCGCGACGACCGCTGCGGCCTCCCGGTCTTTCATAGGCCAGACATCCCCTTTGCACGTTGCATATGTTTAGTATACCATAAAAGTGCAGATGTTTGCAATCGTTCAAGGCATTGAAAACCGGCCGAGGGCCTGCCTTCTCCTCATTGTTTCTCTTTGCCCGCCCGGATATGCGCCTTTGATAAGGGTGCCGCAAGCCAGGCTTCTTGTTTGCTTCGTCGGCTGGAGCGATTTTCCATGGCTGAAAAAAATGAACCCATGATAGAATTGCCGTCATGACCCCCGTGCCTGCGAATCGGAATGGGCAGTCCAAAACGCGCACGTCGCCGGGAGAACTGCCTTTATGCGAGGGTTCAGACCCTTCATAAAAAACCGGATGCGTTTTTCACCGCTGGTATCTTAGTGCAACACCGCCGGCCTTTTCGCCGGCAAGACAGCCGCCGGGATCTGGGACGGCGCAACGGCGTTCTCCCCCACGCCCCCTCCTTCCGTCCCAACATAAACACAGGCCGGACATCCCCCTCCGATGCCCGGCAATCAAGGTTGCTTTTTGTTCGCTCTGTGTCCAAACACCCGCCGTATTACTCCGCCGCGGCGAAATACTTGGCGACGATGGCGTCGTAGGTGCCGTCCGCCTTGATTTTCTCAAGGGTGGCGTTGATGGAAGCGAGGAGGTCGTCATTGCCTTTTTTGACGGCGATGCCATATTCCTCCACCGGCATTTCCAGACTTTCAACGATTTCAAGCTGGTCATACTGGTTAACAAACGTCTGGGCGACGGCATTGTCGATGATGATGCAGTCCACGCGGCCGTTGATCAGCTCCAAGACGGTGTCGGGCGAAGCCTTAAAGGCGAACACATTGGCGATGTCGCAGCCCAGGTCGTCGGTGGCCATGAGATGGCCCGTGGTGCCGTCCTGCACGGCGACCTTCTTGTCCGCAATGTCCTCGACCTTGGCGATGCCGGTGTATCCCTTCTTGACGATGACAGACTGGGTGGCGTTAAAGTAGGGATCGGAGAAATTGACGGCGGCCTTGCGCTCCTCGGTGATGGTCATGGCCGCGATGACGAAATCGATGGTGCCCACATCCAGAGCGGAAAGCAGGCCGTCGAAGTATATGTCCTCAATTTTGAGCTCCTTGCCCATGTCGGCGGCGATCAGCCCGGCGATTTCAATGTCAAAGCCCGTGGGATTTCCGTCGTCGCCAATGAACTCAAAGGGAGCAAAGGCCGCGTTGGTGCCCATGGTAACCGTGTCGGCCAGAGCGAATGCGCCTGTGAAAATCATGGAAAGGGCCAGAAACGATGCCAACAGCTTTTTCATTTTCAATGCCTCCTCAGATGCTATGCGTGTGCCGCATAGGCTATGGCAGGAGTATAACGCATAAAAATGCATTTGTCAAGGGAGTTTTAGAATAAAGTTGCATTCTCTATAGAAGGGGCACCCCGGCCTCCGCAAACCCGGCGCGGATGGGTTCCGGCCAGAGGGAGGCCTGCACCTCTCCGATATGCGCTTTTTTCAGGAAAAACATGCATAGCCGGGATTGGCCGATGCCGCCGCCCGCCGTCTGGGGCAGCTCCCCCGCCAACAGGCTTTGGTGGAACGGCTGCTCCGCCCATCGCTCCACGCCGCGGACGGCCAGCTGGCGGCGCATGGCCTCTGGGTTGACCCGAATGCCCATGGAGCTGATCTCCATGGCGGTATCCAGCAGCGGGTAATGGAACAGAATATCCCCGTTGAGCGACCAGTCGTCATAGTCCGGCGCCCGGCCGTCATGAGGCTGGCCGGAACGGAGCGCCCCGCCGATTTGGGCGACGAATACGGCGCCGTACTTCATGCAGGCGGCCTTTTCCCGCTCTTTGGCGGTCAGCCCGGGCCACTCATCCTCCAGCTGCTGGGCGGTGAGGAACGTGATCTGCCGGGGCAGCACGGGAATCAGCCTGGGCTCAAACATGCAGACGTCATACTCCGTGCGCAGGAACACCGCGTAAATCCTGTCTACGATTTCCCGGAGCTTTTCCAGGGTCCGCTCCTTGGAATCGATGATCAGCTCCCAATCCCACTGGTCCACATAATAGGAATGAAGGTTGTCGGCCACTTCATCCCTGCGGATGGCGTTCATGTCCGTATACAGGCCGGTTTGGGGCAGAAAGCCGTAGCGCTTGAGGGCCATTCGCTTCCATTTGGCCAGGGACTGCACCACCTGGGCCAGCGTGTCCGGGGATTCACCCAAATCAAAGGAGACGGGCCGCTCTATCCCGTTGAGCATGTCGTTCAGGCCGGATTCCGGCGTGACGAAAAGCGGCGCCGATACCCGCGTCAAATGAAGCATTTCCGCCAAACAGGACTCAAAGCCATCCTTCAGCCGCTTGATGGCCACCTGCGTTTCTTTTATATTGAGGATGGGCCTGTATCCACGGGGAATGATGTTCATTGGCGCGCCTCCCTTTCCATGCTGCGGTTTTCTCAGTATCCTATCATTTCGCGGCGTATAATGCAACATTCGGGAGGCGGGATTGCGGGATTTCCGGGGCAAGAGAAACGCCAGAGACCTTCGCCCTTTTGATCACCGGCGAAGGGATTTCATCCCTTCAGAATCCCCGCAAATAGATATTATTACATAAAATAATAGATTCCTGCCGAGAGGTGAAATGATGGAATTCTCAAGGGCAAAGCAATTGTGCGGGGCCCGGGAGGTAGCGCCCTGGCGCCTTCCATGCACCCTTCGCCATAGGCCGCATATCTTATAGTATTTGAAGCATATGCAGGTGAATGATGCATGAACAGGAATGTGAACGGCTCTTTAAATCTATGCGGAAAAGTCATGCCGCCCCGTTGCTGTAATGGGAGGAACCCATGCGGCATGGGCGGCGCTTTCCGCTCCATCGACAATCCAGGCAATGGAATGATCACGGGGATCTTAGGGCCAACCGGTCCGCGGGGCATTGCCGGACCCACGGGTGCCACGGGCCTTACCGGGGCGACAGGCCCTACCGGGGCGACAGGCCCGTCTGGTATTATGGGCTCAGTTGGCGTCACTGGCCCCACCGGTAGCACAGGCTTGACGGGCGCCACAGGGCCAACCGGCCCCGCGCTTGGCGCAAGCCCCGCCGTTTTTTATCGCACAAGCACCGCCACTGTTGCCCAGAACGCGGCTGTCCCATTGCCCCTTTCCGCCATTGCCACCACGGACTATACCCACCCCAACGACACGGATATAGGGATCGTGTTTAGCGGCACCTATTTTATCACTTATTCTGTCATCATTAACAGCAGCACCGGTACTCCGGTTTTTGTGGGATTGGCGGTGAATGGGAGTCGCGTGGCGCCTTCCTCCATCGGCATCAACGCCTCCACCAACATATCCCTGACCGGCGCACATATCCTTTTCATGAACGCAGGAGATATACTGACCCTGATCAACATCACGGGAGGCTCAATCACGATTTCAGGCTCCACCAACACCACGGCGAGAGTTACCCTGCTGCGGGTGGCATAAAAAGCGAGTTGGCCGTCCCGCTTTGGCAAAGCAGCCCCATGGGCGCTGTAGAAATGCTGAGGTTTGTCAACGCGCCCACATGCCCCGTTCCGTCACCCCTCCTCCGGATACAAGGGGTTGCTAAAGGCCACCCTCCCATCCTTGGTTACGCATTCGATCCGCACATACCGCTCTTTCCCACGAAGGGCGTAAGAGGCTTCCAGCAGGGTGTTCTCCCCATCCTCGCTAAAGACGGCGCAGCCAAGCCCGATGGCGCCGCCGGCGATAAAGTTGACCCGTGCCACGGGCTGGCACGCCACATGGACGCGGCCATCCCGGATGCCATAATTCTCGATCACGGGGCCTTGGGAGGCGTAAAACCGTCCCTCCAAAATGGCGCGAAGGATGGACTCCCTCTCCAGGGCGGGGGCGTTGACGCTGATCCAGCCGCCAAAGGAGTCGTCGCGGGCGCTCTTGTTGTGGTTGTCGTCGGTGGCGACGCCCCATATTCTTTTTCCGGCGTTCAGCAGGCGGTTCCAGTACACATCCCCGTCGCCGGTTCTGTTTTCCACATCGCAGCCATGGTTGAAAACCTCTATGGCCGTAAAGCCCTCCAGAGGCCCCATCTCCTCCGGCTCCACACAGGACCAGCGGGGATGGTTATAGACGGTAAAAAAGCCCCTGTCCGCCAGATGGCGGCTCATCTTTTCCACCACCGCCGTGCCGTCATAGGGGAGGATGGCCAGCTTCTCCCCGTTGGCGATGGCCTTCTCCTTCGCCTTTTCCACCCTCTCCGAAGGGCCCAGGATGCCGAGCATGTGATGGGTCTTCAGGCCCCCATTCAGATAGCCGCTGGACCATTCCAGGCCGGGCAGGGTGATGAAATCAGGGGCATCCAGGGAGGTCAGGTCGGTAAAGATATCATGATCGCTAAAGCAGATAAAATGATACCCCCGGGCCTTATACCGCCGGATCAGCTCCCCGTGGTCGAGGCGCCCGTCTGAAACCGTGGAATGGCAATGCAGATTCCCCTTGAAAAAGGGCATGGAGGCGTCGAAGGCGTCTTGATTTATGTAGGTGAACATGGCTGTGCATTTCTCTCCCTCCGTATTTGAGCCCTCCCATGATAAACCATCTTTGGCGGGGAAACAAGGCTTCCCTTGTTCCGTCAGGTTACATGTATATTTCACACATAATATACCTTGACAAATTGACCGATTCCCTGTATGATGCTCAAAGATGTAGGACGTCCTGCAAGCTGGGCGTTCCGAATGCTTTCCGTTCTCTTTTGAATCCTCTTGATGCGCCTGGTCCCGACTTGTGAAAGGAGGGAGGTAGCGACAGCTCATCCGGTTCCCTTTCCGGGGTGTGTTTTTCTTGCGTATAAATCCATATCGAAAAAAAGTGAGGGTAAACTATGAAAAGGCTTATCGCTTTGTTTATTGCCGCGCTCATGCTCCTGGGCGGCCTTTCCACCGCTTCCGCGACACAAACCTATGATGTGGAACCCGGCGCGAAGCTTCTGTACACCTACTGGGGCTCCGCCTTCGAAAAAGAGGCCCAGGCCAAGGCGTGTGCCCAGTTTACCGAGCTGACCGGCGTGCCCGTGGAAGCGCTGCACATCCCTTCGGCCGGCGGCGAGTACATGACCAAGCTGACCGCCATGACCGCCTCCGGCACCAACCCGGATGTGGGCTACATGGCCGCCACCACCGCCTTTGTGTGGGCCCAGGACGGCACGTTCTACAACATCCTGGACCTGATCGAGCAGGACCCCACCTGGGATGTGGAAAAGTACATCGACAATATCTTCTATATGTATGACGAGGGCAAGAGCTTCGGCACCACATCCTCCATCAACCCCAGGGCCATTTTCTACAATACCGAGTGCTTCGAAACCGCGGGCGTGCCCCTGCCGCCGACGGCCATCGAGGATTCCTGGACCTGGGATGAGTTCGTGGAAGCCGCCAAGAAGCTGACCGTCGACATGAACGGCAAGAACGCCACCGAGGAAGGCTTCGACCCGGACAAAATCATGCAGTACGGCGCGTACATCAACCCGGAAGAGGCTGCCCTGCTGGCGGTATTCATCGACAGCAACGGCGGCGACCTTATCACCGAGGATGGCACCAAGATGGCCATGAGCACCCCGGAAGTGAAGGAAGTGCTCCAGGCCGTCCATGACTTGATCTATGTCCATCATGTCTCCCCATTCCCGGATTTCGCCAACGCCCCGGACGGCCCCACCCTCTTGGCCAACCAACAGGCGGCCATGATCCTGACGGGGCAGTGGGTGCTGCTGGATCTTGCCAAGCTGGACTTTGCGTACGGCATCGGCCAGCTGCCCGTGTTCAAGACCCCCAGAAACTCCATCGACGCGGGCGTCCGCTGCATTTGGAGCAACACGAAGTACCCCAAGGCCGCCTGGGAGCTGTATAAGTTCCTGGCCAACCCGGCCGGCGCCCTGAACCTGTACGCGGACGGCCTGTGGATGTCCACGCTCCGGGAATGGTACACCGACCCCGCCAAGTTTGCCCAGTGGGGCGAGAACAACGCTGCCCATCCGGAAGGATACAAGCCAGTCGTCGCCGACAGCCTGTTCAACGGTTCCGCCACGCCTTCCTGGACGCTCCGGGTGAAGAACTATGTGGGCCTCTGGGAAGTGATGCGCCCGGCCATGCAGCAGATTTGGCTGGACACCAAGAGCGTGGACGACGTGGTGGCCGAGATCGAGGCCGCGGGCAACCCGCTGGTGCAAGGCTACAACCCCGATACGCACCACACCAGCTTCTATCATCCGCAATAAGCCACGGCCAGAGCAAGAACCATAGCAAAAAGGGGTAGGTAGTAAAATAAGCGGTGGGAAAAGCAAAACCCAATAAAGTATTTTCCTCCGGTAGAGTAAAAGGGCCAGGCATAGGATGAAAACGGCAGCTTACGTTATTATCGGCA
>JAVBOX010000174.1:0-26840 GCA_031550095.1 Eubacteriales bacterium | reverse complement strand
GTATGAGCAGGCCGCGCCGGCCTTTGAGGAGGCGGTTGGGCATATGGAGCGGCTGGCCTTGGATAAAGAAAATGTGGACGCCCAGGACAAGCTGGCCACCGCTTTAAACAATTTTGGCGCGATGCTCAACACTTGGGGCGAATATGAAGAGGCGGATGTGCGCTATCGGCAGGCTCTCTCCATGCGGGAAAGCATTTGGGGGGCAGAAACATCTTTGGGACGGGCCATGATTGCCCGCTCCTGCTATAATGTTGCGGAGAACCTTCTGGATCTTTGCGAGCCCGATGAAGCCCGCGTGTTCTATGACCGGTGCCTTGAGGTTTATGGTCCGGTTGCCGAGGCGTTGGGGGCCTATCATTGGGCGGAGTACTTGTCGCGGGCCGCGTTTTATGAAATCATTTATGGGGATAGAAAGGGTAAAGCCCTTTCACTTGCGCGGGAAGCAATGACCCTGACGCCGGATTCGTCGTTTGCGGGTTACATTTATGCTTATGCTCTCATGTACGGAGATCAGCCGGAGGCGTGCATGGAGGCCTTTGGGTCTTTGGCCGCTCGCGGAGGATATGAAGGCACCACCGTTGAGGAAGACTTTCGGATGCTGCGGCAGTTGGGGCTGGACCATCCGATGATGGCCATGGTTGAACGGCTCTTTGGGAATGGAGAAAAGATTTAGGGGAAAAGGTCCGACAGACGGAGGGGTATAGCCAATGAAACATAAAGGGTCGCAAGGTCCAAAGAAGCGCTTTTTGCATTTAGGCATGCTTCTGTTTCTTTGCTTTTGTGTTTCCTTTTTCGCCATATCCGAACCTTTGCCGGCGGAGGTCCTCTATAGCGATGCCATTCGTTCGCCCGAAGATATTGTGCTGACTCCCGCTTTTTCAGCCGAGGCAATGGAAGGTGGAGGCGTTTCGGCGCTCGGGGCGCCTGGACCCGCCGAAGGCATTGCGGACCGACCGGCCTATATGGCTTTGGGGTTTCAAGGCATATGCAAGGCTGTGTTCATGATGGATGGGGAAAACGAATATGATGTGGTTTATAGCGGAACAAATGTAGACGTCAACGAAACCACCGGCGCGTATACAGCGTCCAAGCCCGGCGCGGCAAGCATTACGGCAACAGCCGCGGGCAATCCAAGTAAGCGGGACACATGGAATTTCGAGGTGATTGAGCTTAAGGTGCAATCGATCTCCATCCATGGTTTTGAATCGGCGGTTATTGTGGGCGATAGTGGCCAAGCCTTTGCCCAGCCAAAGCTTTCTTTGGATGTCGGCGTGGCTTATGGAAGCAAGGGGCTCATCGATGAATTTTCCGGAAGCCATGGAAAAGTGCGCTGGAGCGGCGTGAATATTGAAATCGATCAGGATACCGGTGAATGGCGTGCGGTGAAAGCTGGCAAGGCTTCCATACATGCGGTGCTTGATTCGGATAACAGCGTTTTCGCGACGTTGAACTTGACGGTTTACGCAATTGACAGAATACAAATTGATAAGTCACATGGTTACTCCAGCGGGGGAATTGGGTTTGATGTCTTTGCCGTGCTTAAAGATGGAACCACCCATAAACTGTCTCCGGATGAGTTTACATCCTTTGGAAGTGATAACCTCCAACAGGATTCAGTTAACTTTTTTCGCGCGGTTGCCGCTGGGCCCGCAAGCATAACGGTTGTATATAGCAAAGACAGATCTGTTACGGACACATGGGAGCTCAATATTGCTGAAACAGATGTTCATGGCGCACTTTATCTTAACTGGTGCAACTGCGATATGATTCCTGTGGGCGAAACCATGGATATTCGCATATCTCCCGAGGGGATGCTTTGGAGCGTTACCCATTCCGACAACCTGAAATATTCGATATCTCAAGAGGCGGACGATGTCTTTACTGTCGAGACCTTAAGCGCGGGAGACGCTTGGGTCGAGGTGACGGCCACGCCTGGTTCGAGCGGCGATCCAATGAAAAGGAAGATCCAATTCGAAATAATCGAGGAAGTGCCTTCTTCGGTGAAGATAACCAGCGTTACCATCGACGGCAAAACGTATAGCGATCAGGAAAGCTTCCCTCAAAATGTTAGCACAGCCGCGTTGATTGTTCCCACGGCGACGATATACTTTCCAGATGGACATACCCGGGACGTGCCCTATGAGATGGACAGCGGCTATACATCTTCCCCTATTATCTGGGGCGCTTTCAATGCGCAAGCGACACCGGAAGGCATTCAGGTCAGCGACTCTGCAGACAATGCCATGAGCGCGTTAACCGCCAGCTACAGATTGATTCCTAGCATACAGAATACGTGGAGCTTTGCGTTTTCCGGTGCGCTGTGTTTTGAACCGAACTTTACATTCTATGATGGTCCCCTTCGGATGTATGTCGGAGACGTGATTTCGCTGGAGAATATAATGCGATTGCGCTTTACGAATGCTAAAGAAGGGGAGGGAGACACAAGGTGCAAGTGGGAGATTATTCCTTATTCCGTTAATGCGAGCATCGTAAACAACGAAAGCGTAAAAGCCCTTGAGCCCGGCATGATTTGGATACGGCAGACGTCGATTCAGAACTCAAGAGTTGCGGCGACCATTCGTATCTGGGCCGAAACGCCATGTTGCTTGGATTATAAAAGCTGTCCGGCCTGCTTGGCGTCGCCGGATTTTCATAATTCCACATATTGCATATGCAAACACAATTTTCCATTTTATTGCCCGCTTTGCAAAGGGCCTTGCGGAAAATACGCCAAGGCAGACGCGAACGGCTATTTTCACACCGTTGTGGGATCTTCTTTGCTATCCAACGGAGCCTTTTCCGTGGGTTCGACGGAGGTGCGGGAACTGCGGATTCCTCAAGGCGCGAGGGCAAGCTGCTGCAAGAATCCATGCCCATCTTGCTTATATTCCGAGTCAAACTGCAGCGGCAGCAACTGCACGTGCAGCCATGACTTTCCCAAATACTGCCCGATTTGCCTTGGCCCATGCCAATCATTTCAGACTTTTGGCCCGGATGGCAAGTGCCATTATACCGCTGAAGATGGACGGATCAAGGCCCTTTTGCCCAGCCCGCAGCTAACCCCATTGCCTGCGACGGGAGACAAAAATGTATGCGAGGCATGTCAAAAATACAGGGTTGAAGGCACCAGCACCCTAGACAAATCGCAAATTGTGGAAATTTCACTTTACGCCGGAGGCCTCGCTTGCAAATGCAAGCCGCGGTTTCCCGCGTATTGTCCCTACTGCTTGGGCCCATGCAAAAAAGCGGCGGTTCTCCCTGAGGTGAATGAGTATCATTATTTATCGTATAAAGCGGATTATACCGAGCTAATCCATGACTATTGGACAATTGGGGAAAACGCGGGAAAAAATGTAACGCTTGTTGGCTGTGTGATTCGCCGGATTGTGCCTGTTTTGCCTGTGAATGGGGATGTGACTTTCACGCCGATAGCTAACCAGAATTCCGCGCTGGATCCTCGCTCGGCTTTGAAAACGTCCTTCTTGGACAGAAGCTCCAACGCCACCGTTAATGCGATAGATCAGGAACATGAGAGCGACCCGCCGGAACTGACGGGAAGCCCATTGAGCGCGGGCGGAGCTTCTGTAAGTGCGCAAAAGCCGTCCGGCGCCAACGCTTATCGCCTTTGGCTTGGAGGCGGGGACGCGGCTTTCTTTACAAACACGGATCTGATAGAAGCGCTGAAAAAAGAGATTGGCGTCACGTTGTCAATTTGCGCCGTGACAGGGCAGGATTTGGAGTTGGCTTTAGAGAATGATTTATCTTCTCCTGTTCCGCCGGACGCCGTTCTGCTGCCCATTGAGCGGTTGCGTTTATTTGAGGAACGGTGGACGGCTTTGGATTCATGGATTGAACCTGCGTTGCCCTATCTGTCCAACGCGTTTCAGCGGCCTGCGCTGGCCGCGCTCTCCCAGGGTAAGGCTGGAACCATTCTATACATTCCCTTGCCAAGCCTCGCGGGGGAGGAGGGACCTCTGGATGAGCGTTCCCTGGCACTGGCTATCTGTGCCACAGCGAAGCGCGAAGAAAAGGCCGCCTTTGTCCGCATGATGGAATATCTTTACACCCAGGAGGGAAGAAATGCCCTTATGGAGGCGGCGAAGTGAAATGGGGACTCTCCCAGGGCAATAGATTCCGATAGAACGCCAAGTCCAAACGGATGGACGGACGCGGGATGAATACAAATGGAAATGCTCTTTTGAATGGAGACGCAATGAAATGACAAAGCATAAGCATTTGATGAAGCGATGGATACGCTTTGCGCTTCTTGGAGCGGTGGTAATTCTATGCCTATATCTGCCGTTTATTGTAATGTCGGAATCCACTCCTAGGACCATTTTCTTCGGTGCGCCCATGTCGCCTTCCAATAACATCGCCCTCGCGCCGGCAGCGCCCGCCTCATTCCATGGCATTGGCTATTTTGATAAAATTCTCGCCTCCACTGGAAGCTTTTACCGCGCGTCCGTAGGGTTTGAGCCTATGCCCAACGATATCCTCTTTAGCGATCCTATTGCCCCCCCGGAAAATCTAGTTTTGATTTCGGCATCCTCAAGTAAAATAGGCGCGACGGCGGAGAAATCCATGGAGTTTGGCGCTCTTGCGGGCGGAGAGGGAATTGCCGAGAAACCGACATGTGTACCATTGGGTTTTGAGGGGGTCTGTGCCGCTGCTTTTTTCCACGATTCTGGCGGTCGGGAGGAAGCTGTTTTCAGCGGAACCAATATCGTCGTTGATTCCATGACGGGCGCCTTTAAAGCCTCGAGGGAAGGCCTCGCAACCATTACGGCGTCTTCCGCATCCGATCCAAGCAAGAGCGATACCTGGTTCTTTTCGGTTAATAAGCTGAAGGTGATGGGCATTCATATTCACGCTTCCAAAAACACAGCTTATGTCGGTTATAAGGGCACAGTTTCGGCGGATCCGCAGTTTTCGTTTGATACCATGAACTCATCTATTGCCTATGATTTTATTTTGAATTATCGGAGTACGAACAGCCAGATTCGTTGGAGCGGTAATAATATCGAGATCGACCCTGATACGGGCAATTGGTGCGCGGTAAATCCAGGGATAGCGACAATCCGCGCCACACTGGTGTCGGACGACGCCATCTTCGCCGAGACACACATAACAGTTCATAAGTCTATGACGATTGAGGCATACATAGGAACCGTATGGGGTTATGTCTCTTCAGTTCCTAGCGTGACTGTTTTCTACGCGGACGGAACCTCCCGCAGGCTGGAAGAAACTGAGTTTGAAATTATCGATTATAGCGATAATCTCGCGATTGCCGCGAATGGTGGGATCTTTGCTTTGGCGCCAGGGCAATCCAGTATAACGGTTGCGCTGGTGGAAAATCCTGAAATTCGGCATACGTGGGCATTCGAAATTGAAAAAGTTGATAAAATTTCGATGCGCGGGGACTTGTTTGAAGTCACAGCGATAGGCGCAAGCGGGTATATTTATGTCGAAAATCATTCCCCTGGCTGGACAGTGGAAAGCTCGGAAAACATGGATGTTACGGGGGATATAAATGGATCCAACAGGCTTTTCTGGAAGGCCCTGGCCGCTGGACCTGCCTGGGTGAAGGTGACTACGGGAGACCCGAACGTGTACAGATTATGGCATGTAGTCATCTATGATCAAGAGCCAATCTCGGTCACGATTGCCAGCGTCACAATTGACGGGGTGACATACACGGGCAAAAGCAATTTTCCCAATGAAGTTTCCACAAGCTCGGTGATTGTGCCGAAAGCGGAAGTCACCTTTGCCGATGGCAGTACGTCGGAATGGATTCGTATATTTGATGAGGAGACCAGAAAGCCAGTCGAATGGAGTTGCGATGGAGCCGTGCATTTTTCGCAGGAAGGATTCATTAGCAACGACAGCGATTTTGACGCGGAAAGCACGATTTTCGCCAAGCTTAGATCAGATTCTTCCGTCCAGGATAGCTGGACTTTTCGCTTTGTCGGCCCAATCAGCTGTGAATACATCTCAGGTTTACCCCAAAGCATGGCGTTGGGGGAGGCTGTGTCGCTCGTTGATGTCTGCGGGCTTAGGTATACGAACGCACCGGCGGATCAGCAAGACCAACAGCTCGTCTGGACCCTTGCCGCCAATTCTGTTCAAGCCAGCATTGTAAACAATCAGCGCCTCGTCGCGACCCATCCAGGCATGATACGGATTTGCTGTACATCAGCCGCGAACCCTTCGGTATCGCGCACTTGGTATATTTGGGTGGAAAATCCTTGCTGTGATGATTATAAAACCTGCTTCGCATGTTCTCAAAACCCGGATTATCATAATTCCGCGCTCTGCTCCTGCAAGCACAACTTCCCCTTTTATTGTCCGCTATGCAAAGGACCTTGCAAGAAATACATTCAACCGGACGCGAATGGTTATTTCCATACGCTGGTGGGTTCTTCGCTGATGCCCAATGGAGCCATTGGCATTGGCACGACGGAAGTGCGGGAATTGAAGATACCTCGAGGAGCGAAGGCATCTTGCTGCGCCCGCCCGTGCCCTCCCTGCTTATTATCTGAAGAGAACTGCAGTGGGCGGGACTGTACATGCGGCCATGACTTTCCGATCTACTGCCCGCTGTGCAAAGGACCTTGCTCGTCATATCGTACTTTTGGCTCGGACGGATATTGCCATTACATGGCTTCGGACGGCCGAATTGCAAAGCTCACCCCTTCTTTGGACGCGTTGCTTAACGCGCCTTTATCGAGCGGTAAGGAATGCGAAGTATGCAAAACATACCGCGTTGATATCTATCGTGTGCAGGGAGCGATAGAATACATAGGCGAAGTTGGCCTCTATGCGGGAGGCCTCGCCTGCAAGTGCAAACCGCTTTTCCCGGCTTATTGCCCCTATTGCGGCGGGCCATGCGAAAAAACGGATTACGGCAAAGATTCCACGGAATGGCATTATCTTGCTTATAGGCCCGCGATAACGCAGCTCGGCCCTAAAATAAACGAATACGGCGTGTTAAGATCAGCGACGGTGACCGGTGCTGTCGCCCGTAACTCTAGAAACGTTCTTCCAGCGGGAGGAGATGTTGAGTTCAATTATTACCCAAGCCTGAACAGCTCCCTTGACGGCCGTTCGGATATGAAGAAATCTTTTCTTCAATCTTATGGTACGCAAACCGGAAAGAATAACGATGAGCAGTCCCAGCCGAGCTATGCGGAGGAATACGCAACGCCTAACCTGGCCGACGGAGGTGGAGGGGCCTCATCTTCCGTCATCAATCTCTGGCTGGGAGGGGATGATGCCGCCTTCTTCATGGATGCCAGTTTGATTTCTTCTTTGAAAAAACAAACAGGCGCTGATTTTGAGATCATCGCGGCAACAGGACAGGATCTGGAAGGGGCATTGGAAAAAGCTTTGTCATCCGCCACCCCGCCGGATGTCGTGCTGCTGCCGGTGGAGCACTTGATTCGCCAGGCAAACAAGTGGGCGAGATTGGACCCGCTAATCGACCGGAAAACAATGCTAAATCTGTCTTCCTCGATTCATTTGTTGCAGTCGTCGAACCTGATTCGTGATGGGTCGGGGCTTCTTCTTTGCCTGCCTCTGCCAAACCAAGCTTCGGATGGGGGTGAGCCGATGGACGAGCAATCCTTGGCGTTTGCAGTGCGCTCGAAGGCGTCGAGCAAAGAAAAGGCGGCAATTATGCGCATGATGGAATTCCTCTATTCGGAGGAAGGGAGAAAGCTTCTGGAAAATGCCGAAAGAGAATAAATGTACGAAAAAGCGAAGCAATGGGGCTGCTCGAGCAGAAAAGAACGCTGGGACTCCGTCCCAGACCCTGCCAAAGGGCTTTTCCCTTTGGAATCCCATCATTTCGCCTCACGGCGGGAAGGGTTGGTATATGAATTTTGCCCGCCCATATGCGAAAGCGGTGGGACTTTGCGCAACCATCCGGCGGATGGTCCAGACCATCAACAAACCCCTGCACCTCGACCTAGGATGCATGAAGGGGCCGCAGCCCCTTCATATGCAATCGTATCGCCCGGCTTTGCCGGGCGGGCGGGGAGTTTTCAAGCGGCTTGCCGCCTGAAAACATTCCTTTCACGGCCGGAAGGCCGTGCAGCCGAACGGAATGCAATATGCATTGCGTTCGAGCGTGTCGACTTTGTCGACATGCTGAACCATCCGGCAGATGGTCCTGCCTCCAACCAACGATGCGGCAGTACGCTCATTGGAGGCGTGAAATCCCTTTTCTTTCACTCCGACCGCGACAGCCCCTGTCACGCAAGAATTTCGAAGCAGGGTGTTGGGCAGGACCTGTAAATCCTTGAATACTCGGGAGCGCAAATTGGTATAAACGCTCATATAAAGGCAGCCCCCACAGCAACACGCTTGACGGGGCTGCCTAACGTTTTGCGCTATCCCTTCACGGAGCCCACGGTCATTCCCTTTACGAAATAGCGCTGCAGGAATGGGTATAGCATGATGATGGGCAGGGTGGTCAGGATGATGGACGTGGACCGGAGGGTGGCGTATACGGTGGTCCGATCCGCTGAGGCGGATCCACTGGCGGCGCCGGCCAGGGACTGGCCGGACACGATGTTGCGCAGGTACACCATGACTGAATACCGTTCATTGCTGTTCATATAGATCAGGCTATAAAACCAATCATTCCAGAAGAACACGGCAGTATATAATGCGATTGTGGCGATAGCCGGCAACGAGAGGGGAATGACAATCTTGATCAACACGCCAAAGTAATCCATGCCATCGATGATGGCGGCTTCCTCAATGCTTTCGGGCAGGGTTTTGAAGAAGTTCAGCAGAATGATCAGATTAAACTGGTTGATGGCAAAAGGGAGAAACATGGCCCATACCGAATTGTTCAACCCAAGGCCGGTCACCAGGAGAAGGTTCGGAATCAAGCCGCCGGAGAAGTACATGGAGAAGATGACCATCTTCATGAGGATGCTTCGGCCGCGAAGAAAGGCTTTCGACAGGGGGTACGCGAAAAGGATCGTCATGCACATGGCGATCGCTGTTCCGCCGACGGAGTATATGATGGTGTTCATATAGCCAATCTTGAACTGATCATGACTCATGATCAGCTTATAGGCATCCAACGTGAAGTCCACCGGGTAAAAAAGGACCTTGCCGTTGACAACCGCCTTGGCGCTGCTCAAGGAAATCGCCAGCATATAGATGAACGGAAACAGGCACATGAACAGCACCAGAAACATGAACACTATATTAAAAATGTTGAAAATCCTATAGCCTGCCGATCGGTGATGCATGCTTCTCACCCCCTCAATACAGGCTGTCCCCGGTGAATACCCGGGAGAGCTTGTTGGCGCTGGTGACAAGGATGATGCCGATGATGCCGCCAAACAGGCCGACGGCGGTGGCGTAGGAGTAGTTGTTGTTGGTGATGCCATACCGGTAGACGAATGTATCGATGACGTCGCTGACGGCGGAATTTTCCGGGGTGTAGAGCAGCAGGATCTTTTCAAAGCCGACCGACAGCAGGCGGCCGACGCTTAGGATGAACATGACCATGATGGTCTGCTGAATGGAAGGAATGGTGATATAGCGGGTTTGTTGCCAGCGGTTTGCGCCGTCGATCATCGCCGATTCATACATTTCTATATTGATGCCGGTGATTGCGGCCAGATAGATGATCGCCGACCAGCCAGTATACTGCCACATGTCCGTGAGGATGTACAAGGGCCTGAAGTACGCCGGCTCGTTGATGAAATAGATGGGCTTGATGCCAAACGTGTTGACGAGTATTTTGTTGATGATGCCGCTCGTGGGGGAGAGCAGTTCGGTCAGCATGGTGATCATGACGATGGTGGATACGAAGCGCGGCATATAGGAAACCGTTTGGACGAGCTTTTTGTATTTTACGTTACGAAGTTCGTTAAGCATGAGCGCGAAGATGATGGGAACCGGAAAATTGAACAGCAGGTTGGTGGAGGACGTGATCAATGTGTTTGTAAACGCCCGCCAGAAAGTTTTTTCCTTTAGGAAGCGCTCGAAATTTTTCAACCCGATCCAATCCGTGCCAAAGGGGTTGGGCCGGACGCCCGGGCGGAACTTCCGAAAGGCCAGGATGTTCCCGAACATGGGCATATACTTGAAAATGAAAAAATAGCAAACCGGCAGCATGAGCATCAGATACAGCTGCCAGTATTTTAGAAAGTGCCTGCGAAAGGGCGTCTTGCGTACAAGGCTTCTCTCCACGGGTGATTCCTCCTGCGCCAAAAATCGAATGGAGGAGTGCCGCGGTAGGAATTTGGCTGGAAAGGAACGCCTGGGCGCTTCCCGCCTTCTTCCCGACGCGGCATCCCTCAAATCACTCTATTACCGATTGAACACCTCGTTGTACTTGGCGCACATCTCGTCGATGCCCAGATCCTGGCCTTCCTTCACAAAGGCATCCCAATCCGTCTCAACGCTCTTGGCACCGCGGATAAAGTCATTTGTCCATCTGTCGAACCAGTCGATCAAAGGCGCCTTCATGAGGTTGACCTCTTCGTTCTCATCCGCCGTAAACTTGGGCAGCGGCGGGATCGGCTGGATGGCCTTCATCTCGGCGACTGTCTTGTTCAGATTTCCGTAGTACTCGTCGTACTTGTACATTTCCCGGGCATTGATCCAGACAAGCTGGAGGGGATCACAGCCCATGCCATACAGAAGCTGCATGGCCTTATAGGGGCCATCGCGGGAAGCCATGATTTTCTCGTTGAAGGTGACTTTGTCCCCATCCCGGGTAAAGGTCTCGCCCTCCACACCCAGGCACCACATTTCGGACATCTCATCGGAGAAGAACATCGCGTCTATGGCAGACATGATTTTCTTTAGTTCTTCCTCGCCCCGGCGTTCCAGCGTTGTGGCGGGGAAGGAGATGCCCGTTCCGGTGCGGCTCTTGGGCTGATGGTACGCGCCCACGGGCCCTTTCAGCGGGGGAATCATGTTAAAGGAGATATTGGGGATTTCGGAGTTGGCAACTAGGCCGCCGATTTGATCGTAATAGGCGAAGGAGATCATGGCGGCACCGGTGGACATCTTGGTGGTCCAGACGTCGGAGGCGTTGGCGAACTCCGGATCCAACAGGCCTTCCGCATACATCTTGCTCATATAGCGGAGATACTCTCTGTACAGGTCGCTGGTTGCGCCGGGGAAGAATTCTTTCTTCTCATAGTCATAGCTGAGCACATGGGAAGCCGTGGAGGCGTTGAGGCCCAGGCTGATGCCAAAGCCGGGCATGGTCATCCGGAAGGTGACCCGGGAATCCACCAGGTTTGTCACTGGGTAGGAATCCGGGAAATGCTCCTTGTAGACCTTGGCCACATTGTAAAGATCCTCATAGGTCTCGGGGATGGCCAGACCGTATTCTTCCAGCAGGTCAGTCCGGAGGATGGGGCCGCCATCATAGAAGGGGAAGTCATAAATGGCCGGCATATAGTAGAGGTTTCCATTCGCGGTATACCGATCCTGCAGATCCTCTTGCAGCCCCCAGTCCTCGATGAGCCTGAAGTAGTTGGGCAGATATTCCTTATATTCGTTGATGGGAAGCAGGGCGCCGTTTTGACCATATTCGGCGGCTATGGACGCGCTGGTATACAACAAAACGTCCGGAGCTGTGCCGGAGTTTAGCATCGCCTTGATCTTCTCGGTCCAGTCAGTGTTGGGGATGACCTCAAAGCTCAGCTTTGTGTTGGTGAATTCCTGGGCTAGTTTCAGCGAAAGCCAGTCGGGGTCAAAGGGGAGCGTCGGATTGTCATCATAAGCAATGCGGATTTCCAAAGGCGCTTCCGCGGCGAGCGCAGCGGGAACCATGGATAATGACGTTGCGACCATCGTCAGGATGCAGAGAATCACGAGCAGCCGTGTGCGTTTCATAAACCATCCTCCTTGTCGGGCTATGCCCATATGCTGGGAAAGTCCCACTTTCCAATCCATGATATGATCGTATCATTTCATACTAAATCCTGTCAATGCTTATCATTTTTTTCATAAACTTTTGTTTGAAAGACGAAATTTTTTCGACAATGCGCAACCTCTATTTCTCATCCCCAGGGCACCAGCGAATGGAATTTCTTTTAAGCAAGAAGGGGTTCAGCACAATCCGCCGGGGAACCAAGGGATCATCCGAAGCTTTGACGCTGTTGAGCACAAGATCCACCGCAAGCTGGGCAAAGGATTCAAAGGGATGGGTGATCACGGAAATGTCCAGCATCTTGCACCAAGGTAAATCGTCATAGATCAAAAGCGCCATATCCTCCGGAATCCGGATGCTCATATCCCACAGGAGCCGGAATGTGAGCGTAGCCGCGTAGTTGGTGTGGGCGAAGATGGCGCTGGGCGAAATGGCGGCAAGCATCGCCCGGATTTGGGCGGTTGCCTCGCTCGGGTTGTTTTTTAGGGGGATGATTTGTCGATCATCCAGGGGGATTCCCGCCATTTTCGCCGCCCTTTTTACGCCTTCAATGCGAGGCTTATCCCATCCGTTGAATGCGTAGAGGATTCGCCGATGCCCCTGATCATACAAGTGCTGGGCGCCCACAAAGGAGCCGTGGTCGTTATCGTTACAGATGGAATCGATGCCTGTGAACGGATGCTGGTATAGCTGAACAAAGCGGGTACCCCGTGCTAGCATGCTCTTTATGAGGGGTTCGCCCTCTTGGCTTTCGGGGGAAAAAATAACCCCATCCACCCTGGAGGCGTTCATCGCCTCCAGGCATATCAGTTCGCTGTGGCCTTTCTGATCCGCGAAGGAGATCATCGCCCGGTATCCCTTTTGCCGAAGCTTGTCCTCAATGCGCGTCACCACATTCATGTAGAAGGGGTTTGCCACGTCCTTGACGGTGATGCCGATTAGGCCCGAACACTGCCGCTTTAGGCTTCGCGCGTTGAGATCGGGAACATAGTTCATCTCCCGCGCGACTTCAAGGATTCGAACGCGGGTTTGTTCGCGAATGGAGGAACCGCTTTCAAATGCCCGCGTTACCGTTGCCGTGGATACCCCCGCTCGCTTCGCCACATCCTTGCATGTTGCCATGGATTACCACACTCCACCATATGTATACGATAACATTTCATCTACCCTGGAATAGATATGAGCATATCATATCATGAGTATGTTTGCAATGAAACATAATAAACACACAAATTTGCGCTGATTTATTGTTGACAAGGCGCCTATTTGCGCTTACAATTGGAGGGAAAGTAGCTTTGTTTGTATTGTGGAAAATGTTATCGATAACATTTAGGGGTGTGTGCTATGTATAGACCGAGAAGCCTCCATTCAGACATCGGAGATGTGGAGATCATAGAATTTCAGGGCAAGCTGCATATGTTTCACCTGGTCATTCCCAACCGGGATTTGGTCGCCCACGCGGTGAGCGAGGACGGGCTTTCGTGGAAATCGCTGCCTCCCGCGGTTCGCACTGGGGATCCGGGCGCTTGGGATGACGACATGATCCGCACAGTGAGCGTTACGCCCAAAGACGGTAGGTTCTTCATGCTCTATTGCGCAACCTGCCGGAAAGATGGAGGGCGCGTGGAGCGCATGTGCGGCGCCGTTTCGGATGATCTGATGAAGTGGGAAAAGCTGGCCGAAATCAACGGCGTCACCACCGAGGGGGAGATTTATGAGGACGCGGGTATTTCGCCGGAGCGAGTTTCTTTCCGGGACCCAAAGCCATTTTTGTGTGACGGACTCTATTACTTGACTGTCTGTGCCCGCGCCGCAAAAGGGCCTATGCTTCGCAGGGGTGTAACGGCGCTGCTGGTCAGCGAGGATTTGATCCACTGGTCATATCGGGAGCCCTTGTTTGCGCCCAACGCGTATATGGAGTTGGAATGTCCTCAGATCTATGAGATCAATGGAAAGTATTATCTCATCGCCTCCATCATGGAGGATGCCTCCCAGCGCTATTGGGTGGCGGATCATATTGAAGGCCCTTATGGTATCTGCGAGGGTGGAAACTTGCTCATGCCGATCCGCACCCACTACGCGGGGCGCATTGCCCGCTTTCAGGGCAGGGATGTTTTCGCCTGCTGGACCTTTGCAAAGGAGGATGGCCCAAGCCCTTTTGGCCTGCGGGTTTCGCCTGGGGCGGTCATCAAGTATGTTCCGGCGGTGTTGGATGTTTGTGTCGATGAGAAGGGCCGCTTGGTCCTGCGGTCGCCCGAGGCTTGGAACACCTACCGCGATTGCGGACCTCAGCCTATGCTGGGAAACGGGCCCAAGCCTGTGTACAACACGGCAGGCATTCAATACACCCAAAACAGCCTGCAAAGCAATTTCGGCGTGGAGGTTTTATCCTCTGGAGCTAGCCGGAACAACTTTACACTGGACTGCCATTTAAAAATGGAGGGTTACAGGGTGGGCGTCGTTTTTTGTGCCGACGCGGAAGGATCGGGGTACTTTGCGGAGTTTTATCCCGGGGAGGATCGGCTTCGCCTGGTGAAGCACTTCTTGGTGACTACGCCCCAGGGGCATTGTTGGTTTGATTACGCCGTTCTCGCGGAAACCCATGTGGATTTGAGCAAAGCCTCGGAAGGCCTGAATGTTCAGGTGCGCAAGGTCAATGGGGAAATGGAGATCAGCGTGGGGGGAAGGCTGTGCATCAGCACGGTTTCCACATTCGGGGCGGAAGGCTTTGTAGGCTTGTTTGCCGACTGTGGGAGCATCAGCGCTTCTCATGATGAGATCACAAACATGCGCATTCCGGGTAACAGCTAATCCCCATTCCCCTTATATTCATTGGTATGATGACCCGGTGAGGAGGGTGATGCGCTTGAACAAACCTTCGGCCTTGAACCGAACGCTGCGGGACATTGTCCGATGCTGGCAGCTTTGGGTATTGATCTTGCCCGCGCTGGTTTGGGTTATTGTGTTCTGCTATACACCTATGTATGGCCTTACGATCGCCTTTAAGGACTTTAAGCCCAAACTGGGCATCCTGGGCAGTCCATGGGCAGGCTTCAAGTATTTTGAGCAATTCTTTCGCACCAACATCGCCTTCACCAGTATCCTCAACACCCTTCGGCTCAGCTTCAGCATGCTGGCATTTAACTTTCCGGTACCCATTATCCTGGCGCTGATGATTAACCAGATCAATGGAAACCGCGCCAGGCGCTTTGTGCAGACCGCCACCTATGTGCCGTATTTTGTGTCCAGCGTCGTAGTGGTGGGCATGCTGTCGGTCATTTTGAACCCGACCACAGGCTTTGTGAACATCTTTCTCAACAACATTGGCATTGGCGCCAAGATGTTTATGGCCAGGCCGGAATACTTTGCGCCCGTCTATGTGGCCTCCGGCATTTGGCAAACGGCTGGATTCAACGCCATCATCTATATCTCCACCCTGACAACCATCAGCCCAGATCTTTATGAGGCCGCCATGATCGACGGCGCTAGCCGCTTGAAGCGGATCCTCCATATCGATATCCCCGCGCTGCTTCCCACCATCGTGATCATGCTTGTGCTGGCCACGGGGAACATGCTCACCATCGGATATGAAAAGGTCTATCTGATGCAGACCGGCATGAACCTGCAGGTCAGCGAGGTGATCTCCACCTACGTGTATAAGGTTGGCGTCCTCAACGCCCAGTTTTCCTTCGCCGCGGCGGTTGGCATGTTCAACTCCATAGCCAACCTGTTGATCCTTCTAACCACGAACTTTATTGCGGGCAGGCTGTCCGGAACGAGCCTTTTCTGACGAGAGGAGGAGAGCCGATGAAACGCGGGAAAATAAAGGACGAGCTGGGTTTTCGGATTGCGCTGGGCGTTATCCTGACCATTGTCAGCCTGGTCGTGCTGTATCCTCTCTACTACATCCTGTTGGCTTCGTTTACGGATCCGGTAATTGTCAACTCGGGCAAGTTTCTCCTCTATCCGGAAAAGCTCTTTTTGGAGGGGTATAACCGCATTTTCACGTATAGGCCTCTTTGGGTGGGATACCGGAATTCATTTTTGTACATGGGTTTGACCCTTGTCTGCTCCCTCGTTGTCACCATACCAGGTGCCTATGTGCTCTCCCGGCGGGATATGGTTTTCAGGCGGGGCTTGTCCCTGTTGTTTATCTTTACGATGTTCTTCTCCGGGGGCATCATCCCCATGTATCTATTGATCAAGTCCCTCCACATGCTCAACACCCCATGGGCGGTTGTATTGCCTGTTTCATGCTCCGCATGGAACATGATTGTGGCCCGCACCTTTTTTCAGGAATCCATCCCCATGGAGCTGCTGGAGGCCTCCCGCATCGATGGCTGTGACGATTTCCGTTTCTTCTTTCAAATTGTCCTGCCGCTTTCCAAGACCATCATTGCGGTCATTGGACTGTTCTTTGCCGTGTCTCAGTGGAATTCCTTCTTCAGCTCGCTTATGTACATGACGGAGGATAAGAACATGCCCTTGCAGGTGGTGATGCGCAACCTCATCCTGGTCAACTCGATGATGGACATGCTGGGGGATGCCATGGATTTTGACGTGCGCATCAAGCTGGCGGAACAAATGAAGTACGGGGTCATTGTCATTGGTGCGCTGCCGCTTTTGCTGCTGTACCCGTTTCTCCAGAAGTACTTTGCGAAGGGAATTATGATTGGCTCTGTGAAAGGCTAAGAGAGGAGGGCAGGGGATTATACGTAACGCTCAGTTCAAAGAAAGAAAGGGGATTATCATGAAACGTTGGCTTTCTATTCTGTTGGTCGTCCTGATGATGGTACCGTTTGGCGCGTTGAGTGAGAACATTGACGACTATATGAATCGGGAGGGGCTGCCCATTCTGAAGGAAGGGGCGGAAATGCCGGAGATCACCATCTTCATCGCCGCTAACCCCCTCCTGCCGGAGGATATCAATGACACCATGTGGGTGAAATACGCCGCGGAAAAGACGGGCATCAAGCTCAACTGGATCAAGTATCCCTCCCAAGGCGTGGCGGAGAAGATCAACCTGCTGCTTTCCAGCGGCGATTATCCCGATGTGTTCTGGAACGGCATTGAGCCCAGCATCGTTTCCCAGTACATCGACGCCGGTATCTTCATGCCGACCCAGGATTTGATCGCGGAATATATGCCCAACCTGACGAGCATTTTTGAAAAGCGCCCCGAGTATAAGGCCATGTGTACTGCGCCGGATGGCAACACCTATGGCTTCCCCTACATTGAGGAGATGCACGGCCTAGTCAACACGCCGGGCTCCATGATCATCAACAAGAACTGGCTGGATCAGTTGGGCCTTCCGGTTCCCCAGACCATTGACGAGCTGACCGAGGCCATGCGGGCCATGAAGGGCAAGGACCTTAACGGCAACGGCATTGACGATGAGTATCCTCTGGCGTATAACTTCATGCAGATCGGTAACTTTGGTAGCCAGGATATCTTCTGCAGTCTGGCGGGCTGCTTCGGCCAGGGCATTCCCATCGTTGGCCAGCAGGACGACTTCCTCACCGGCAAGGATGGCAAGCTTGTCTTTACGGCCACCAGCGACGCCTACAAGGCCACTGTGGAATGGTTCCATCAGATGTACAGCGAGGGCCTGATCGATCCGGCCTCCTTCACACCCAGCAGCAACCCCGCCGGCATCATCGTGGACAAGATGAGCCAGGGCGTTGCCCAGATCGGCGTTTGCGGAACTTGGAACAGGCTTTCCAACGTGCCGGATTCCTTTGTGCGCGAGCAGTATGTGGCCCTTCCCCGGCTGACCGGCCCGGGAGGAAAGATGGGCGTTGAGAACAACTATTCCGAGCTTCAGTCGCCTACTGGCAACATCATCACCGACAAATGCAAGTACCCCGAGCTGTTTGCCCGCTTTGTGGATTTCTGCTATGAAGCCTATGAGTCCATCTACCTGAACTGGGGAATGAAGGACTATATCTTCGTGGATAAGCCCGGCGGAATCATCGGCTATGACTTCGATGCGGAGGGCAAGCCCAACTTGAAGGACGGCTACGCCACCTTCGCCGAAATGCGTCAGGCCACAACCCCGGTCCGGGGCTCCTTGGCCATCCTGAGCGACTATTACGACACCATTCTGGAATACCCCGTGGATACGAAGAAATACCTGCTGGATGGGCAGATCGAGAATGGCAAGTATGAGGTCATGGAAGAGTTTGAGGCGCTCCCGCGGCTGTTCTTCAAGACGGAGGAGCAGAACATGATTTCCCAGATCTGGCCGCAGATTCAGAATACCGTTCATTCCTATACGGCCAAATGGATCATGGACGGCGGCGTTGAGAAGGAATGGGATCAGTTCAAGAAGGATCTCGAGGTGGCCGGACTTCAGGAGTATTTGGAACTGTACCAGTCCGTGTATGACCGGTATTTGGAGAACGTAAAGTAATTCACGATTGCGGTTTGGGTTAAAAAAATAAGGGCTGCCGCGCTAATATAAACGCGCCGCGGCCCTTTCGTTTTTCGGGGGATCAGCCCGTTGCGGAATCGCCCCTACGGATTTGGATTGTCCGAAGGAAAGTCGTTCCAACGCCCCTTGAGCCATTCCACGCTCATGGGGAACCACGCGGCAAACCGGGGCTCCACCAAGCTTCGCTTGCCATCGGAGGTCAAAGGCTTTGAAAGGGAGAGCCCATGCTGGCCGTGCTCAAAAATATGCGCCTCAAAGGGGATTCCCGACCGGTTCAGTGCCGCGGCAAAGGCCAGTGTGTTCTCAATGGGCACCAGCGCGTCGTCCGCGGTGGAGAAGAGAAAGGTGGGGGGCGTCTTCCCGTCCACATGCCGGTCGGCTGAGGGAAGCGCCTTCTTGATCAACTCGCCCATGGAGGCCAGAATGCAAGGATACCCCAGGATCAGCGCACTGGGCCGATGCTTCCCCGATGTTCCCAACATAGCGGCCAGGTGCCCGCCCGCCGAGAAACCGATGGCCGCGATTTTGGCCGGATCCACCCCAAACGCGTCGGCGTTCTCCAGAATAAAGGCCATCGCCGCGTCAGCGTCCTCCAAAACTTTGGGGAATATGCCTTTTTCACCTACGGTATACCGAAGCACAAAGGCGTGGTAGCCTTCCGCGGCATAGGCAAGGGCGATGGGCTCCGCTTCTCTGTCGGAGCAAAAAAAGTAACCGCCGCCGGGAAGCACCAATATGGCGGGACGCGCGGCCGCATTGGAAAGTTCATTGCTCTGATCCAGAAGATAAGCGGTCAGTGTAACGTCGTCGGCTCCCAAGGTCCAGGCCATGATCTTCATGCTATGTGCCTCCTCAAAGGCGCTGGGTCTACAGGCGGACTTCCCGCTGCAAGGCGGCGGACTCGTAGATAGCGTCCAGAATCCGCATGATCTCAATGCCGTCGGCAGCCGGATTTCGGCAGGGAATGCCTTCCCGAACGCAGGCGACAAAGTGGTTGATCTCGTTTTCAAAAAGCCCCTGGAAAGACAGCGCGGTAGGCGTGACCAAGGTGACGTTGGTCATGTGGTCGTTCCATTCGCCGTATATTTCCAATTCCGGTTCCAGCTTGGCTCCGGCCTTTGTGCCGAACAGCTCGATTCGGGCAGAGTCCTGTTTGATATTCAATGAGAAACTCGCGTCTAAGTTCACGACGGCGCCGTTGTCATAGCGGATCATGGCGGTAACGAAATCCTCCACGTCGCAGATGTCATGATCCGTGGCGCCGGAGGACACATAGGGGGGCGCAGATTTGACGCGCTTTCTATCAAAGAGCTTCTGGAAGGTAGCTCCATAGACGGAGACGGGCTTTGGATTCCCCATCAGATAGCGGGTCAGGTCGATGACATGAACCCCCAGGTCGATCAGAGGGCCGCCTGCGGAGCGGGACTTGTCCCCGAACCATCCGCCGGGGTTGCCCTTGCGGCGCAGGTAGGTGGCCTTGGCGTGGTAGAGCTCGCCAAAATCCCCCCGGTCAATGAAATCCTTCAGGATATCGCAGTCGTTGCCAAAACGGCGCACAAAGCCGATCATCAGGAGTTTGCCCGCCTTGTCGGCGGCGGCCTTCATGGTCATGGCCTCTTTCGCGCTGGTGGCCATGGGCTTTTCGCAGAGCACATTGGCGCCTGCTTCCAAGGCCGCGATGGCGCAGGGGGCGTGCTGGCTGTTCCAGACGCAGACGGACACCGCGTCCAACTTTTCGGCCGCCAGCATGGCGCGATAATCGGTGTACAGCTTTTCGACCTTGTATTCCTCCCCCCGTTTTTTAAGGAGGGGTTCGTTCAAGTCGCACAGGGCGGCGATCTCCGCGTGGGGATTGTCCCGATACGCGTTTAGGTGCGAAACGGATATGGATCCCGTTCCAATGACGCCAACCCGAATTTTTTCCATTGTGTCTTCTCCTTCCTAAGTGCCCAGATCCGCTGGCTTGGGTTTACTATACTTCGTTCCAGATCCGGTGGGCGTTGTCCATGGATACCCGGGAAGCGTACCGGGGATCCTCGAAGCCCTCAAACTCGATGGCGATGTTCTTGTTGTATCCGGATGCCTTGATGGCGCCCAATATTTCATAGACATCCAGATCGCCTTGGCCGAGAATGGATCCCCGTAGGTATTTTCCGCTGTTGGAACGGAACCAGTGACCTCCGCAGTCGAATTCCGTGGTGTCGCCCGGGTCCCTCTTGCGAATGTAAAAATCCTTTAGGTGAATCATCTCCGCCAAAGGCGCCAGCTTCTGGGCGGCGGCGGCTGGATCCTCATCCACGCAGGCGATGTTGCCGGTATCTAGCAGCATTCTGTAATTATCCCTGTTGACGGCGCGGACAAGCCGCTCGCACCGGTCGCAGCCATTGACAAAGAACCCATGGTTTTCCAGCATGGTGGTGACGCCGACGCTTGCCGCGCGCTTGGCGATGCGGGAGGCCGCGTCCACCATCCTGGGGAACAGCCTTTCAAAGTAGGCAATGCCGATTTCCTCCCGGGTGCGGCGGAAGGAGGAAATGTCGTGGCGCATCCTGGGCAGGCCCAGCTCGGCGGCGATGTCCACATGGGTCATCACCCGGCGGATCTCGGCTTCCTGCTCTCCGTTGTCCTCACTGCACAAGTTGGCCAGGATGGAATAGTTTACCAGCTCAATGCCCGCGTCCTTGGCATGGCGCCTAGCGGCGCGGATGGCATCTTTATCCATGGCGCCGCCCGCGTCCACGAAGGAATAGGAGAAGGGCACCAGCTCCGCGCACTTGGCGCCTTGCTTTGCCGCCCAGTCCAGGGCGCTTTGAAGGGTCATTTCCCCTTTGGCGATGAGGGAATCCAGGGAGTAAATGCTAAGGCCAAGGTTCATAAGCGCCTCCTGTGTTGTAGTAAGGGAAGGGGCGGTCTATTTCAGTTCGCCCCGCATGGTGGCTTCAATGGCTTCGATGGTGCGCGGGATATCCGCGGAGAGGTTTACGCAGCCCGTTTCTGTCACAAGGCAGTTGTCTTCCAGGCGGAAACCGATACCCCACTCCTCGTTATAGATGCCAATGTCCACGCAAAAGACCATGCCCGGCGCCACAGGCCGCTGCATGTCCACCACGTCATGAACGTCAAAGCCCAAGTGGTGGGCGCCGCCGTGCCACATGTATCTGCCGATATCCTCATAATTGTCGATGATGCCAATGTCCTTGAGCTGCTCATAGTTATAGCGCCGGGCGATTTGATCCACTGACGCCATGGGCATGCCGGGCTTGATGACGCTGAACATGTATTCGGAGGTATTGTAGGCGCAGGTGTACAGCAACCGTTGCCTTTCCGTAAACTTGCCGTTGCAAGGCCATCCTCGGGAAATGTCGTTGTTGAGGAAATCCCAGCAGGCGCCTACGTCGTTGAGGATCATGTCCCCATCCTTCGACTGCCCGGTGTAGGAGTAATAGTGGATGCAGAAATTGTTATCCCCGCTGGAAATGATAGGCGGGAAACCGGGGGCGAGAACACCGTTCCGGGTAAGGGCCGCGTCATAGATGGCCTTGTACTGGTACTCGTACATGCCGGGCTTGGAGGCCCGCATCATGTCCATGATGGCTTCTCGGGTGATGGTCAGGGCTTTCTTCATGGCCTCGATTTCGCAGGGCTGCTTGATGGTGCGCAGGGCTTTCATGTCCGGCAGTACCGAATGGATGCGCAGGAAAGGATAGGCCTTTGCGCTCCGGTTGGCAAATGATTCCGGAAGGCTTTCCGGGGCATCGGGCTTGAGCCTGTCCAAGTCCAGCCAAAGATCCGCCTTACGGCCTCCGTTGACCGCCAGGTGAAACCGCTGGGAGAAGGCGTCCACATAGGCAATTTCCTCAATGCCGCTGATCTGCTGGGCTTCTTTTGCCTTCATGCGGCGGCCCTGCCACCGCTCCGCGTGGGCGTCGGGGGGTTGAATGAATAGGGTTTCCGAAACAGTTCCCCCCGTCCCTTCCGCCATAAAGATGAACCCCTGGGCGCAAGCGTCTCCCGCTCCCGTCAGGTAGACGAAATTGCGGTGGGGGAAGAAGGGATAGTACTCGTCCGCGGTTTTGCGGATAAGCTGGCCGGCAAAGAGCACCAGAACGAAATCCTCCGGAAGGCGTTGATAGAGGGCTTTTCGGTTTCCTGCGTAAAAACTTTTGTCCATGCTTGCCGCTCCTTTGCTTCGGTTTAAAATAGGGGCGGAGCCGTGCTTACGGCTCCGCCATAAAGGGATAGGCGATGTCCTTGGCGGGCACGAAGTTCTCCTTGATGACCCTGGGGCTTACCCAGCGGAGCAGGTTCAGTATGCTTCCCGCCTTGTCGTTGGTGCCAGATGCCCGGGCGCCGCCGAAAGGCTGCTGGCCGATGACCGCGCCGGTGGGCTTGTCGTTGATGTAGAAGTTGCCCGCGGCGCCGGAGAGGGCTTCCTGCATGCGCAAAATGGCGTGCCGGTCCTGGGCGAAAATTGCGCCGGTCAATGCGTAGGGGGAAGCGGTGTCGCATTGATGGAGCGTTTCTTCCAAGGCGTTATCAGGATATGCGTATACCGTCAATACCGGCCCGAAGATCTCTTCCACCATGGTCTTAAAGCTCGGGGTTTTGGCCTGAATCAAGGTGGGCTGAACGAAATAGCCCACGCTGTCGTCATACCCGCCGGTGAGGACTTCCGCGTCCTCGCTGGCATTGGCGAAATCGATATACTCCCGGATGGATTCAAAAGATTTCCCATCGATGACCGCGCCCATGAAGTTAGTGAAGTCGGCCACATCGCCAATCTTCAGCTTTTGGATTTCCGAAAGAAGCCGCTCCTTGCAGGCGGGCCAGAGGCTTTCGGGGATATACGCCCTGGAGGCGGCGGAACACTTCTGCCCCTGATACTCATAGGCACCTCGGACCATGGCGGGTACCAAGGCGTCCAGTTGGGCGGTGGGATGGGCGAAGATGAAATCCTTGCCGCCGGTTTCGCCCACCAGGCGCGGATAATTCCGGTACGCCCGGATGTTCTCGCCTACCAGGGACCAGACGCCGCTGAACACGGCAGTTGAGCCCGTAAAGTGAAAGCCTGCCAGGCGGTCGTCTTTGAGCACATAGCGGCTCGCATCGGATCCACGGCAGGGAATGAAATTGATGACGCCCGCTGGAAGCCCGGCTTCCTGGAGGAGCCGCATGAAATAATAGTTCGAAAGGATGGCGGTGGAGGCTGGTTTCCATAGGGCGGTATTGCCCATGATGGCGGGAGCGGTGCAGAGGTTGCCCCCGATGGAGGTGAAGTTGAAGGGGGAGATGGCCATCACAAAGCCATCCAAGGGGCGGTATTCCATTCGGTTCCAGATCCCGGGCATGTTTCCCGGCTGCTGGCGGTAGATTTCTTGGGCAAAATAGACGTTAAAGCGGAGAAAGTCGATGAGCTCGCAGGCCGAGTCGATTTCCGCCTGATAGGCCGTCTTGCTCTGGCCCAGCATGGTGGCCGCGTTTAGCGTGTCCCGCCAGGGCCCGGCAAGAAGATCCGCCGCTTTCAGGAAGATGGCGGCCCGTTGCTCCCAAGGCATATCGGCCCAGGCTTTTCGGGCTTCCATGGCGGCCTCGATGGCCATGCGGAGCTCCTTTTCCCCGGCGACGCTGTAGGTGGCCAGCACATGCTTGTGGTTGTGGGGCATGACGCAAACGTCCGTGACGCCGGTTCTGATTTCCTTGCCACCGATGATGATGGGAATATCCGGGCATATGGCGGCTTGCCTCTCCAGTTCCCGCTTCAGGAAAGCCCTTGCCGGCGTGCCGGGAGCGTAGCTGTTTACAGGCTCGTTGATAGGCTTGTCCACCTGAAAGAAAGCGTTGTTCATGGATGCGTGTCCTCCTGCCCCTCTTGATTTTGGCTGATTTGGTTGTATGCTTCGTTGCAGGCGTTGATCATGGCCACCCGGAGGCGGACCTGTTCCAAGGCCTGCAGGGTCTCAATGGCCAGCGTGCCCGGCTGGCAGAGCGTATCCTTGAGCTGAGCGGGGTGCATGCCCTTTTCCGAAAGGAGGTTGGCGGTTTCCGCCATGACCTTGGCTGTTAAGGCATAGCTCTCGTTCCAGGGCATGCCGTTGCTGGCGGACATGCACGCGATGGCCTCGGATGCCGTCAAGAGGATCAGCGAGGAAAGGGTGGCGGCTGTCTCCCCGGCCAGCTTTGATTGGGGGGAATGTGCGCCGCGACCCGCTCCTGACATCAGTTTCGTGAGCTTTGCCGTGTCCTCCAAGGAATATCCTTCTTTTTGCATGGACTTCCTCCTTTGATGTTTTATTTACACCTGTTCCGTGCGGTCAATGATCTCGTCCTGAAGCGCCCGGCTGAGATTTCTGAAATAGTCGGAGTAACCGGCGACGCGGACGATGAGATCCTTGTATTCATCCGGGTTTTTCTGGGCGTCCCGAAGGGTTTGGCGGTCGATGACGTTAAACTGGATATGATGCCCGTCCAGATCGAAATAGGCCCGAACCAGATCAGCCATTCGGTCGAGACCCTTTTCTCCCTCGACGACGGACGGGGTGAATTTCTGGTTGAGAAGGGTGCCGCCAGTCTTTAAGTGATCCATTTTGGACGCGGAGCGAATCACGGCGGTGGGCCCATTGGTGTCCGTGCCTTGCACGGGGGAGATGCCCTCGGAAAGGGGCTTTCCCGCGTAACGGCCATCGGCCGTTGCCTGCATCACCTCGCCGAAATAGACGTGGCAGGTGGTGGGCAGCATGTTCACTCGATAGGTGCCGCCGCGGGTATTGGGCCGTCCGGTGACCATGGTGAGATAGCTCTCAAAGATCCGTTGCATGATGCCGTCAGCCTCGGCATTGTCGTTGCCGTACTTGGGCAACTTGTTCCAGACGATGGCGCGCAGCCGTTCATGGCCCACAAAGTTGCGCTCAAGGGCGGAGAGCAGCTCCGCCATGGGAAGGGATTTTTCCTCAAAGACCAGGCGGCGGATGGCGGTGAGGGAGTCGGTGATCGTGCCGATGCCTACGCCCTGAATGTAGCTGGTGTTGTAGCGGGCGCCGCCCGCGTTGTAGTCCATACCCCTTTGAATGCAGTCGTTTGTGATGACGGACAGGAAGGGCGCGGGCATGTACTCGGCGTAGAGCCGCTCGATGACATTGGAACCCCGAACCTTGATATCCAAGAAATGCCGCATTTGGGCGATGAACGCGTCGTATAGCTCCTCAAAGGAAGCGAAGGAGCTGGGATCCCCGGTGGAGAGGCCGATTTTCTTCCCGGTTCTGGGGTCAACGCCGTTGTGGAGGGTGATTTCCAGAACCTTTGGAATGTTGAAATAGCCGGTGAGGATATAGGCTTCGTTTCCAAAAGCGCCGGTCTCCACGCAGCCGCTGGTGCCGCCCAGGCGGGCATCCTCCAAGGTTTTTCCAGCGGTGAGAAGCTCCTGAATGATGGCCTCCGTGTTGTAAAAAGCGGGCTGGCCCCATCCCTTTCGGGATACCTCGCAGGCCCGACGCAGGAAATGGCGGGGGGTCTTTCGGCTGATCTGGACATTGGAGCTGGGTTGCAGCAGCTTCATGGCGTCCATGCAGTCCAGGATCAGGAAGCTGACGTCGTTGACGCCGTCCTCCCCGTCCGGGGCGATGCCGCCGGTGTTGATGTTGGCGAAGTCCGTATAGGTGCCGCTCTCCTTGAGGGTAATGCCCACCTTGGGGGGGGCGGGCTGGTTGTTAAACTTCACCCATAGGCATTCCAAAAGCTCCAGGGCGCTGTCCTCGTCCAGAATGCCCTCCTTTATATCCGTTTGATAGAAGCCGTTCAGGTGCTGATCCAGCCGCCCGGGGCTGTAGGCATCCCAGGGGTTTAGCTCCGTGGTCACGCACAGATGAACAAACCAATACATCTGAATGGCCTGCCAGAATGTCTTGGGACGATTTGCGGGAACCACATCGCAGTTGGCCGCGATCGCAAGCAGCTCCTTTTTCTGGACGGGGTCGGTCTCCCTTTCGGCCATTTCCCGAGCCAGGGAGGCATACCGGCTTCCCAGCAGCAAAATGGCGTCGCAGGCGATGGACATTGCCCGGAGCTGCTCCGCTTTGCGGACGGCCTTTGGGTCGCCCAGATAATCCAAGCTTTCCAGGCTTTCCTGAATCTCCTGTTTATAGTCCAGAAACCCCTTCTGATATATCTTGGCGGAGCCAACCGTATGGCCGGGGCCTCGCTGTTCCATAAATTCCGTAAACATGCCCGCGGCATAGCAAGCCTTCCATTCGTCGGTCATGGCGGCCAGCAGGCGGGTGCGCATGGAGCGCTTTTCCCAATAGGGAATGATATCCTTTTCCTGAAGTGCCAAATCCGCCTCTGTCACGGAGAAGGAAATGAGCTCCCGGGCGTTCATGACGCGCATGTCCTCCAGCGTATGACAGCATAGCTCCGGGAAGGTAGGGGCGGCCTGGGCGCCGGAAGCTTTTTCCCCGACGATGAGCTCTCCCGGGGCGATGGCCAGCGTCCGCTCCGCCA
>JAVBOX010000175.1:0-22128 GCA_031550095.1 Eubacteriales bacterium | reverse complement strand
AAATCGTCTGCCGCCCAGCGTGCTTAGCCGGAACTTGTCGTCCTTCTGCGAATACTCCAGCTTGCCGGGCACAAACACGCCGCGAATCGTGCGGCCCTTTGCGCCCGCGTACACGATCAACAGTTTGCGGTGTTCACGAAGCGCTTGAAGCACCGTGCGGAAATTCGCGATGTACGCCGGATCGTCATACGGATCGCCGTCCAAATAGCGGTCAAACCAGCAGACATCGCTGGGATCGAACAGCGGCTCCACGTTTTCCAGACCATCCGACGTCAGATCAAACAGCGCGATGCGCGGATCCAGCAGCAGCGCCTTCAGCCAGCGCTTTTCAAGCAGGGTCAGCGGCATCGTCGGCGTGTGCCGAACCAGGGCCTCGCCTTCCGCTGTCAACAGCGGCCACTCGCCTGCCCGAAGCGCCGGGCCAACGTACAGCACACTTTCTGAAAACGCCGTCTCCCGCACAATTTCGTCCATACGCCGAGGGGTAATCGGCGCATCGATGGCTTCAGTAAGAATGCGCGCCACCGCTTCGAAATAGACGCCATGCACCTCACTGAACAGCATCCGCGTCACCTCCGTACTGCGCAAGCATCGCCCGCACGTCCGAGCGGAACCGTTCGGCTACCGCCGCGTCGCCGCATTGAAAGTCTGTGATGCGCCCGATAAACGTGCGCACCCATGGCCCAACCTCATAAGGGTCGTACACGTCACAGGTATATCGCCAGTGTGTCCCGTCGATCCGCTCCACGTTGCCGCAGCGCCGCTCGCGGATTAGCCGCCGCACGATGTAATCCTCATCCTCGCTTACCTGCACGGTCATTTCGATATGGCTGACACTGCGGTTTCCGCCGATGCCCGCGCCCCAAAGGTGCTGCTTTACCTGGTCAAACCTTGCACGGCGATCCATGAACTCGGGATCGTGTTCCAGCATCTCTATCGCGCGGATATGATCCATGCGATAGCAACAGATCCGCCCGCGCCTAGAGCTGTATGCGCACAAATAGTAGCGTCCGGTCTGCGTGCTCGCCAGCGCCTTCACAGGCGTAACGCGCCATGTGATCTCCCGCCCGGATTGGCCCGTGCCCATATGCAACAGCACACAGCGCCGCTCGTGAATCGCGCTCAGCGCGGCGAGCAGCGGTTCGCTCTCAAGCACTCGCAGCAGGTAGTGATGTTTGAACCGGAACCATTCCGGCGCACTATCCAGTCGCGGCAGCAGGAACCCGCCGATCACGCCAAGGCTGTCCGCCTCCGCGTAGAACGCAATGGCATCCGCCCAGCGGGCCAGGTCAACACCGCGATGGCTCATGGAGTACAACCGCTTCCTGCCATCCGTCCGCATTTCCAGCAGTCCCAGCTTTTCATACTCCAAAAGCTTCTTGCGCACGGTGGACTCATCCGGCAGTTCGCCGCCAGGCGCACGTGATAGGTAGTCGGAGGCGATGCGATCTGCCGCTTGCTGCACTGTCAGCGACTCGCCGCTCTGCAACAAATCGAGCAATATGAAGTGCAATGTAATGTCGTTGCGCGTAAAGCTTTTGGCCCGAAAGGCTACATGCAGCGGATTGTGAGCGATCTCCCGGCTGTCCACCGA
Organism: Eubacteriales bacterium; assembly: GCA_031550095.1. Lineage (GTDB taxonomy): Bacteria > Bacillota > Clostridia > Christensenellales > Aristaeellaceae > Avichristensenella. The sequence continues at coordinate 20,534 of JAVBOX010000175.1, read as the reverse complement.
AAGGAATACATTCTTTCCCTCCGGCGTGTGTCGAAAGCCCATACAGTCCGAAAGCCAGCTTTCGATGCGTCGCCTTTCGTTATCATAACCCCGCGCCGACTTGATATCGACTTCGTCTCGGCTCTTGAACCCATACACATAGAATTCACGCATGTAGTCGCGAATTCGCTCGAAGCTCTTGATCAGTTCACTGTAAGCCACGGCATACCTCACGCGAATCCAGATTTTTTGCTTATTATACCATATTTCTGCGCAATTGGCGTCTGGCTCTTTGAAGCGAATGGCGTGAGCAAATGAAGCTGTCTATACTGGCTTGCTTAATGATGCTCATCGGCGAGCAGTCGTCCTCGTCCTGGTATGGCTTGCGTACTTGTGGTATAATTTCAGTGGCAACAGTGACAGATTTGGCATTTGTCGCCATGCAACGCTAGTAGGGACTCAACAATAAGGAGGCACCCTCTCATGCAGAAAATCGTCCTGAACCTGTGGTACGACACCCAGGCCGAAGAGGCCGCGCATTTCTACGTTTCCCTGTTCCGCGATTCCTTTGTCAAGCGCGTCACCCGCCATGGGGCGTCCAGCGCGTCGGCCTCCGGCATGCCCGAAGGCTCGGTGCTGTCGGTGGAATTCGTTCTGGACGGGCAGGAGTACGTCGCCATTAATGGCGGCACGTTCTTCAAATTAACTCCTGCCGCCTCGCTGATGGTGAATTGCGATACCCAGGAGGAAATCGACCGTCTGTGGGATGCCTTCTTGGAAGGAGGCGAGCCCATGGATTGCGGCTGGCTCACCGACAAATTCGGACTCTCCTGGCAAATTGTGCCCAGGTCGCTGAACGACATGCTGGCAGACCCAGACCCGGCAAAGGTGGAGCGGGTCAACGAAGTCATGTTCAAGATGCAGAAGCTGAACCTCGCCGCTTTGGAGGACGCCTACCGCGGCTGATCGATAAACCGGGCCGCCCGGTGAGAAGACGAACGGGATGGGTTCTGAATCGCGCCATCAGGAACGGTATGGGATTGGCGGCGGGGGAAAGCGAGTTTAGGATGTTGAAAGAAAGCGGAAACCTTATGCTTACTTCTTACGCGTTCTGGCAACGAATTCCGAAATGCTCTGCCGTGTCCGCATACATCCGCCCGTCTTCACCTGAGCGGGCGTCTTGTCGATGGTGGCGCCGCGGATCTCTCGCTCCTCGGATGGCGTCAACAGCATTCCGTCGCCTTTTTGTGCCCCGCACGGTTTGGGCTTGAGAGCCGCCAGCCCTCCGCGCTGATACCGCGCCCATATCTCGCTCGCAGCGTTGGGTGCAATTCCTGTCATTTCCTGGATTTCCGCTCCGCTCAAGCCCTTTTCTTTGAGCCGTACTACCCGCTTTCGCGCAAAGTACAGTTCCTTCGCGTTCAGTTTTCACAAATCTATTTTTTCCATGCCTTTATCAGGCTTAAAAAAACAAACCACATCAAACGGACGGAGAGAGGTGAGCGTGGTGAAACTACTGTTGGCGGAGGATGAAGCGGCTATGTCGGAGGCGCTGGTGGATATTCTCACGTTTCACCACTACGCCGTGGATGCTGTTTTCAACGGTGAGGATGCGCTCGACTATTCGCTGGGCGGATTGTATGATGGGATCATCTTGGATATCATGATGCCCAAGCGCGATGGGCTGAGCGTGCTGCAAGCGCTCCGGGCACAGGGCGTACACACGCCCGTCTTGCTTTTGACAGCCAAGGCGGAAGTGGCGGACAAGATCAGCGGACTGAACATGGGCGCAGATGACTACCTCGCAAAGCCCTTTGTGATGGAGGAGCTTTTGGCGCGCGTACGCGCCATGCTCCGCAGACGCGAAGAGTATGTGCCGGATACGTTGCAATATGGCAACATCACCCTGGACAGCAAAAGCGCTAGTTTGTCAGGGCCAAACAGTACATTCTCGCTCAGCAAGCTGGAATATCAGTTCATGGAGTTGTTCATGAGAAATCCCCGGATCTATTTCTCATCGGAAAAACTGCTTGAGCGCATATGGGGTTATGACGCAACCGCCGAAAACGGCACGGTGTGGGTGTATATTTCATACCTGCGCAAAAAACTGGCCGTGCTTGACGCCAATGTGCAGATTCGCAGCAAGCGCAACTTTGGGTACGCGCTGGAGGTGTTGGAATGATTCGCTTCCTCCGCCGGAAGTTCATGGCGGCTACTTTATCGGCGCTGTTTCTTTTGCTGATCACTCTGGTCAGCGGCATGATCGCCTCAGGCTATTATCAGATGGAAATCACGGCGGAATCCATCCTGCGTACGCTGGTGACGGGCGAGCGACCCGCTCCTCCGCCGGGCATGCCAAACGGCCCCGCGTTCGGCTATCAAATTGGTCCCAATCCCATGCCTATGCGCTATTTCGTGGCGGAGGTTGGCTTGGATGGGAATGTGACGCCCCAAGAACAAGCAGCGATATCTGGAGAAGATATCACGGCGCTCATCTCCTTTTAGAGGAAAGCGCGGCACAGGCCTTTGAGCCGCTGGATTTTGGCGCCCTCATCCAGCGCGAGCTCGCGCCCTACGAGGAGCCCGCCCGAATCAAGGCGCTTTCCATGGATGCGGAAATCGAAGCGCATCAGATGGTGGAAGGCAGTGCCGAAGCTTTGCAGCAGCTGATCCGCATTCTGATGGACAACGCCGTCGGCTATGCGCAGCAGGGCGGGCGCATCATGGTGCAACTCGCCGCAAAGAACCGAAAAGCGCGGCTCTGTGTCCGCAACACGACCCATGCGCTGCCCGAAGCGCCGCCGGATGTGCTGTTTGAGCGGTTCTATCGCGCCGATGCCGCGCGGTCATCTCAAGGTGGCTACGGCATTGGGCTTTCGGCGGCCAGGCTGATTGCTCTGATGCATCGGGGGAAGATCCAAGCGCACTATGAAAACGGGTGCGAGGTCGTGATCGCCGTCGAGCTTCCGAAAGTGCGCATTCCCCGCGCGTGACGCGCGGGCGCTGACACAAGTTGTTCACAGATTGTTTTCACGCGGGCCATCGAATAGTGTTTCGGTGGCCCGCTTTACTAAGCCTCCGCTAAGGTTGGCGCGGTCTAATGCGCTTACAAAACAAGAGAGGAGAACCGCCATCGTGAATTATCGCAACGAGATCAAGCATGTGATCTCCCGCTCAGACAAAGCCGCGATCTGTCATCGGCTCGGCATTATCGCGAAACTCGATGAAAATGCGGCGGCCACCGGCAACTATCAAATACGCAGCCTGTACTTTGACAATTTGGCGGACAAGGCGCTGCGCGAAAAGATTGACGGCGTCAACGAGCGGGAAAAGTTTCGCATCCGCTATTATAACGGCGATACAAGCCTCATCATGCTTGAGAAAAAGACAAAACGGAACGGCTTGTGCGGCAAGCTGAGCACGCCGCTGACCCGCCATGAGGCGCAAGCGATCGTGGAAAATGATTTGGGCTGGATGCCGACGAGCGGCAGGCCGCTGGTCATCGATCTTTACAGCAAGATGAAGGCGCACGGACTGCGCCCCAAGACCATCGTGGACTATACCCGCATTCCCTACGTCTACGGCCCTGGAAACGTCCGCGTTACCATCGATGACAACATCCGAACAGGCCTGCGCTCCATCGACTTCCTAAATCCCCGCTTGGTAACCATTCCGGCGGGTGACCCGGTGATCCTGCTGGAGGTAAAGTGGGGCGAGTACCTGCCTTCGGTGATCCGCAAAGCCATCCAAGTCGATAGCAGACACAGCACGGCTTTTTCCAAGTACCAGGTTTGCAGAATATACGGTTAGCAAAGGAGATCAAACACATGTCATTCGCCGATATCTTCAAGTCCAGCTTTCTTGAGCGGGCTGCCAGCGTTTCCTTGCTCGACATGGGCATTGCCCTGATCCTCGCGTTCGCCATCGGGCTGTTTATCTTTCTGGTGTACAAAAAGACGTTCAGCGGCGTCATGTATTCCGCGAGCTTTGGCGTGACCCTGGTGGCGCTCACGATGATCACCTCGCTGGTCATATTGGCCGTAACTTCCAATGTGGTGTTGTCTCTGGGCATGGTCGGTGCGCTGTCCATCGTGCGCTTCCGAACCGCCATCAAAGAGCCGCTGGACATCGCGTTCCTGTTTTGGTCGATCGCGGTGGGTATCGTGCTGGCGGCTGGGATGATCCCGCTGGCGGTCTTTGGCAGCGTCGCCGTGGGCGTCATGCTGCTGGTGTTCGCAAACCGAAAGGCGACCGTCAACCCGTATATCGTGGTGATCAGCTGCGCCGATCGCGATAGCGAAGTCCGCGCCAGCGAGTTTCTCACCAAGCAAGTGGAGCGCACGGTGATCAAGAGCAAAAGCGCCCAGAGCGGAAATATCGAACTGAATTATGAAATCCGCCTCAAGCGCGATGACACCAACTTCATTACCCTGCTTTCCGAGATGGAGGGCGTTCGAAGCGCCGTGCTGGTGAGCTACAACGGCGACTATCTGGGCTGAGGTGAGACGAAATGCTGAGGCACAAGGGCATCGACCGGATCTGCGCCATCGTCATCGCCCTCGCCGTGGTGGGTACGGTTCTGTTCATGAACGGGGCCTCGCTGGACATCGCCACGGCGGATCGGACGATGGGCTACGAAAATCGACTTTTTGACAACTCCCGCGTGCATACGTTGGATATCGTCATGGATGACTGGGATGGGTTTATCGAGACTTGCGCCAACGAGGAATATGCGGTGTGCTCCGTGATCATCGACGGCGAAACGCAGAAGAACGTGGCGATACGCGCCAAGGGAAACACCTCCCTATCCTCCGTGGCCGCCTATGGAAACAACCGCTACAGCTTCAAGATTGAGTTCGATCAGTACAACCCAGGCAGCAGCTACCATGGTCTGGATAAGCTGAGCCTAAACAATCTCATTCAGGACAACTCCTGCCTGAAGGATTACATCAGCTACACCATGATGCGGGAGACGGGCGTGGCCTCGCCGCTGTGCAGCTTTGTGAACATCACCGTCAACGGCGAAGCGTGGGGACTGTATCTGGCGGTTGAGGGCGTTGAGGAATCGTTCTTGAAGCGCAACTACGGCGCGGACGCCGGAGAACTGTATAAGCCAGACAGCCTCTCCATGGACGCGAATCGCGGAAACGGCATGAACTTCAACATGGATGGCTTCAAGAGCCAGTTTCAGCAACAGGACGATTCACAGATCCCGAACGGGATGCCCCAAATGCCGGAAAACTTCGCTCCGTCCGCATTTACCGGGCAGATGCCCGAAGGAATGGAACGAGGCGCGTTTTCGCCGCCGAGCGGCATGGATGAAGGGTTTTCCCCGCCTGGCGGCGGGAGTGGCGGAGGATTTGGCGGCATGGGCAGCGCGGACGTCATGCTCCAGTATGTGGATGACGATCCGGCCAGCTACGCAAACATTTTCGACAACGCCAAGACGAAGATCACGGAGGACGACAAGGCTCGGCTGATCGGTTCGCTCAAAACGCTGTCTGAGGGCGGCGACATCGAGTCGGTTGTGGATGTGGACGCTGTGATCCGCTATCTGGTGGTACACAACTTCCTGTGCAATGACGACAGCTATACCGGCAACATGGTTCATAACTACTATCTCTATGAGGACGACGGCGTTTTGTCGATGATTCCGTGGGACTACAATCTGGCGTTCGGCGGTTTCGAGATGGGCGGCTTCGGCAGGGGTGGAGCTTCAACGAACAGCGATGCCGGTGCGACCTCGTCCGTCAACTCGCCCATCGACTCGCCGGTCTCCTCCGGCGACATCAGCGCAAGGCCGATGATCTCGTGGATTTTTGCCAGCGAGACCTACACGGATCTGTATCATGAGTACTACGCGGAGTTTGTACAAAAGTACTTTGACAGCGGCGAACTGGCCGCAACGCTTGATTCCGTGGTTGCGCTCATATCGCCCTATGTGAAAAAAGACCCCACCGCGTTTTGCACATACGAGGAATACGCGAAGGCCATTGACACGCTGCAAAAATTCTGCGATCTGAGGGGAGAAAGCATCGCGGGTCAGTTGGATGGGACGATCCCCTCCACAAAAGAGGGGCAAAGCGCGGACGCCTCGAAGCTGGTCGACGCTTCCAGCATCTCCACGCGAGACATCGGCTCGTTTGCGGGCGGCATGGGCGGCGGAAGGATGCCCTCCATGGTGGGAGGTTTCCCGCAGGCCCGAGATGATGATTTTACGGGATTTAACCAAGAGAACAACGCTCAGGAAAATATGGGGACTGACGCCACGCCGAGCGCAAGTGCCGCGCAGGCGTCATCCGCCAAGGTCCAGGAGATTCCGGCTGATTTGGATGCCACGGCAACCGCGAATCCAAGCCCCGCTCCATCGGACACCCTGTTATCACCGGAAACCAGCGGCATCCCCGAAGCAAGCACAGGAACCGCCGGAAACCAGCACACTACGGATCCCTCACAATTCCGCTCCTTCGGCGGGCCAGGCGGATCGCCATTTTCCGAAGATGCCACGGGTTCGAACGTTTCGGGCGAATCGGCAATCCTGTTGATCGTTTCCGTTATGGTTCTGCTCGCGGGACTGGCGTTCGCGATTTTCTACAAAAGGCGGTGATGCGGGAAAGTAGATCTCATCACCCCTAAACCCCAAAGAGCCGACCACCTCACCCCGCGGAACGCCCGGGCATCTTCCAACAGGCTTTGTTGTCCATTTCGGCTTTTGTACATCCGCTTCCTACCTAAAAAAGCGCAAGGGTTTTGCACTGTCTTTTGCGTTTCCCCCGCACTTATTATTCCACATTATGGCCGGAACCACAGGATTTTCTTGGCGGTTGGAACCGGGATCTCCGATGCTCTCTCGCCCGCTTCGTTCGCTTAGCCGGTGACAACCCAATCCCTTTCTACATGCTTGAAGGCACCAAATTGGCGTGCGATGTGCCTCAGGGCGCAATCATCACGAAGCGGATGATCGTAACACCCCTGAATTCAGCGCTATGGGAATTACGGGCAGGGCAAGATAAAGCCTTTTCCCAAATGGTTAGATGGAATATGGATGAATTTCCGGCGGAATGAGCATAACGCAAAGCAACCCCTAGCAAACCATATATCCCCCATCCACCGGCAAAATTGCCCCACTCAAATAATCCGAAAGCCCAGAGGCGAGGAACAGGCACGGGCCGATCATGTCCTCCGGTTTCCCCCAGCGCCCCGCGGGGATCCGCGCGAGGATGGACGCGTTGCGCTTTTCATCGTTGATCAACGCCGTATTCATCTCCGTATCCATGTATCCAGGGGCGATGGCGTTGACCTGGATGCCCTTTCCCGCCCAGCCCACAGCCAGTGACCGGGTGAGCTGCATTACGCCACCCTTGCTGGCGGCATAGGCGGGAATTCGGAACCCGCCAAAGAAGGAAAGCATGGACGCGATGTTGATGATTTTTCCGCTGCCCTGTTTGAGCATCACCCGCCCCGCAAGCTGGCACAGCTGCCATACGGCGTTCAGGTTCACCTCCATCACATCATCCCAATCTCCAATGGGAAAATCCTCAAGCTCATGACGGCGCTGAATACCCGCGCTGTTCACCAGGATGTCAACGCGGCCCGAAAGCTTTTCCATGGCTTCCTCAAAGCCCCTGGCAAGGGCCCTCCGGTCGAGGAGGTTCGCTTGGATGGCGTGGGCCGCGCCTATCACCCCCGCGATCTCATGGACATTCGGCGCCACATCCAGGGCAAGCACCTCGGCGCTCGCCTTGACGAGCCCCGCCGCCATGGCGCGTCCCAACCCGCCGCAAGCGCCCGTGATGATTGCCTTTTTTCCGCTCAGGTCAATCGGAATCATTTTTTCTCTCCTCATCCGCTGAACGCGGGATCGTTGATTGCCAAGTCATACCTTCTGCTCTCATGAGCGTGGGCGGCCAGCACCCAGAAGTACGCATTCCGCATTGTCGGCGTCGCGACCGTGGGATGATACCCCCGAGAGGCCAGAACCATTGTCCCGTCTCGAACGGGGTGTACGGTCATCTCCTCAACATCACCGGATTCCGCATAGCTCAAATGCATGCCAAACCGGCCTTCTGGAATGTCAAAGTAGCAGTACGCCTCTTCCAGGTCCTTCTCATGCTGGTGGGGCGGCCAGCTTGTCCATTGCCCATCCATAGAATATGTAATGCCGCAGAGAAGGCGGGAAGCGGGCTTTCCAGGCTCCAGAGTGAAGAAAACCTCCCGAAGGCCGGAACCGGCCCCATGCATCTGATGAATATCTGAAAGAGGCAAGGACAGGTCAAACTTGCGATAGAAAGCCTTGCCATACCCTTCACAGACCGCCGCGCCAATGTAAAAGACGCAATCCTCCCGGGCGGTTAACAGGGCTTCCTGCCTTCCAGGGAGGTAAAAGCTATCCAGAGGCATGAGCATCTCGGCAATCGTTTCAGCCTTGATGGACGCCTGCCCGGCGATCAGTACCACGTTCATCTCCTGCTCCTTTGTGGACAGCCGGTAGGTTTCCCCCCTGGGCAGGTTCAGCCGATAGACCCACACGGATTGGCAGTCGCTGATGTCCGGCGCGATGACGGCGTGCATACCCGGCCCGTTTGGGGACAGGTGCAGCCAGCTATCCTTGTCGTAAGCCGTTCCAAGCAGCATCTTCAGGTCATGCATGCTGGCTTTCGCAAGCGCCGCCCGCGTTGGCATCCCGGTTCCTTTTTCACCGACGCAGTTCACAATCAGAGCCCTCGGACTGTCCATGCCTTCCAGCGCCTTTAGGATCATGAGCCAATCCACGCCGCCTTGCCCAATGCGGCGCTCTGTTGGCGCCTCAAGCCGTATGCAGTCGCTAACCATCACCTCAAAAATACGGGGAGCAATCTGCCCGACTTGTGAAGCCGTGGCCGGTTTCCCGGCTGCGTAAAGCGCAGCCGGGTTAAGCGCAATGCCCACATGATCCATGCCAATGGCATCAAGCAGCGAAGCGCACGCCTCAAGGTCATCGGAGGCGTCCAGCACAAGCGAAAGCCCTCGCGTCCTGGTCAAGGCTGCCGCCGCCCGCAACCAGTCAACCTCGCCAGGCGACACCCGAACATGCTTCGCGCCCAGGAAAACCGCCAGGGACAGGGAGGCTTCCAGAGATTCTTTCGTGTCCGCGCCGCTTTGAATAGACCAAACGGATAAGCCCGCCTGCCTCAGGCGATTCTTCAATCCTTGGAGCATTCCCTCCGCCATGCCGGAGATGACATCCGTATCCACAAAGCTGACGCATGAAAAATGAAACCGCTCCGCCGCCTCAATTTGTTCCCAAACGCTGGTTTTTGAAAACATGGCGCTTGAAATGCCTAAGATCATGGTACCCCTCCCCTTCGGGCTCATTTTTCAGGCTCATATGGCACAAAGTTTGGAAACGCGTACTCTCCACGGTAGTTTGATGCGTTATAGTGGGGGTACTTTTCCGGCTTGGAAATCCGATGCCCAGCAAAAGGCCGGTCCTGGGTGTAGATATACATCCTTTGGGTATCCCAGAGAATGGCTTCATCCCGGGCGTCTCCGGTGATGTCGAAGGCTTCGCAGCAAAGCTCCGGATGCCCATCATCTGGAAAGCGGACCACCTGATGGTTATGGCCGTCGATCATGCCGCCTCGCTGACAGTTGCCGTTCAGCAGGATCAGGTCCTGCCCATCCCCCGCCCAGTTCACAGGCGAAAGAATATTCCCGTTGGTGGAGGGCTCGGCCGTCCACAGCAGGTTGCCTTTGCAGTCATAGAGGAACAGGATACCCTGATTCCCCCAATAGGTGACCATGGCAATCTCAAGCCCAGGAAGATCCGGCCGATAGTTGCCCACGCTGATGCGCTGGGCATGCCCCGTCTGCTGGCGAACGATCAGGTTGCCGTCAAGGTCGCTGATGTTAAAACCCTCATAACCCGACGCCATCATGATCAGTGCGCCACGATCCGGATCCACCTTGCCAATGACGATCTCATCGGTATGATCCGTATGGATTGGCAGGGACCAGAGGAGCTCCCCATCGGCGCTCAGCAGGTCGTAGCCCACAAACACCTCGTCACGGCCGTCTCCGTTCACATCCTTGGCAAAGGGGAAATGACCCGGATTCACAGGCGCGGCGTATGTCCAGAGCGCGTCCAGGTTGTTGTTCAAGGCCCAAAGCCGCTTGTAGCGATCCTTGATCAGAAGATCTCCCGGGCGGTCCGCGCCGGAGAGGTTAACCACCCGAATGGCGTCCACGTTGAGGCGGTCATAGGGATAGCGCCCAATGCCGCTGATATTCAAGAATTCCGGGGATTCCGTCACCTTGGGCGTATAGGCCCACTTCTTCACCTTGCCCGTCCTGCCGTCCAGGATTATGATCTTGAAGTCATGGGCGTAGATCACCTCGTCAAACCCATCCCCGTCAAAGTCATAAACCTGCAGCGGCACATCCGCCGTCAGATGGGCGTGATCCGGGTTGGGTTCTCCCACCTGCCAAAGGACATGCCCCTCCAAATCGATGGCCGTCAGACAGCTGATATGGGCAAAGGCATCGCCGAAAATCCGCTGCTGGTTTTGTGCCAGAACGATCTGCAGCTCCCCGTTGCCCAGCAGATGGCCGAACCGAAGACTGCGGCCGCAGCCAAAGTTTTTAAAATCAATGGTTTTCCAAAGCTTTGGCTGGGGCGTTTCCTTCTGCTTTTTCGCCACTTCCAGCCCATTTTCCCCACGCCGTTTCGCCCATCCGGCCTCCACCCGGTCGCTCGCCGTGACGACAATGTCCGCAAACTGCGCCGGCGCAAGGGCCCCAAAGGCTATGCGGCCTGTTGAATAAGAACCGTCGGTTACAGTAAAAACAATCTCCCCATCCCGGCGGCAAATAATTTGATCCCCAACACAGGACGCTTCCAGCGCGAAGAATCTATCCGATGTATGGGGGTGAGGCGCTTCCGCCAGACAGTCGATCACCGCGTGATTGCGCCGGATCAGCTTAATTTTATCTCCGGAAAGCGCCAGCATGTAATAGCAGCGGCTATTTTGATAGCGGAACATCATGCCTGCCGTGTTGTCAAACAAGAGGCTCCGGACCCTCATTTGAACCGTATAGTCGGACCAATCGGGCTCCCCGGTCGCCAGCAGGCACAGATGATCCTCGCCGGTCAGCGGCTTTGCGGCGTATTCCATGCATTTCACGCCATCCACCTGTGTGATGATCCAGGTTTTACTCCGCGACATCGTGGGAATGGGGTCATACCACGCGCCGGCATAGGTCTCCGGCGGGCGAAAGTGATACTCCCCCATGGCGCCGTGCAGCGGCTCGAACGGAAAATCCGCAATCCCAAACCCTCTAAAATCCTCATGAAAAACCACCGATTGCTTTCCCATGGCTATTCTCCCCCTCACGCGCACCACGCGCGCGTTCTCAAAGCTTTTCTATTTCAGAACGATCAAAACCGCCGAACGCGCGGGAACGAACAGGCTGGCGATGCCGTTTATCAGCTCCATTCTCTGAGACGACCCATCCTCCGAGACAACGAAGGCTTGGCTTTGGGTTGTCCGCAGATCCGCCGAGACAGCTTGCTGTGCTTGCGTGTGGTTCACAAGCACCGTGCCGGTGGTTCCGTCCGCCGCCCGCCATGTGCTTCCCAGAACCGCGGGGATTTCCAGGCGCTGGTTTTTCCCCTCCAATACGCCATCACAAGCGCAGGAAATCCTTGGCCCGCGCAGCATTTCGCCCTCGGAAAGATAGGCCCTTGCCGCGTTCCGGCGAAGCCCGTTGATCCGCTTGAGGAACGCATAGATATCCTCCTCCGGACAAAAATCGTCCACCGTCATGTTGAAGTCATCGATCTCATGGGTCTGCATGCAGACATGGCCCTGCATATCCAGCGAGATCATCGTCAGATCGCCGCTGATGAACGAGATGGCATTATGGTAGAAGAAATTATCAGGGGTGTTAAAATCACCGCAGTTCTCACCGGAAAACCCCTGGGTATATGGATGATACATAAACTGATACAGAGGTATCATCTCCACGCCCGCCTCGTCCAGCGGATGGAGACCGCGCTCCACAAACCCATGGCTCAAGGGGATAACCTCCGGAATCGGTTCGGCCTCATAGGTCAGGACATAGTCCTTCTCGAAGCCGCGAATGGCCCGGATGATCTCTAGGGTGTTGTCGATCTGCCATTTGCCCATACCGGTGGGATGGCCATGGTTCTCGCTCCAGCAGGTAGGCGTCACCCCGGCAAACGTGTCAAACTGAATATAATCGGCGCCCATCTTGGTAAACTGCAAAAAGTCGTTGATGATGGACTGCCGAACCCGCTTTTCAGCCATGCAGACGCAAACGCGCTTACGCCAGGGCCAGTCCCATTTGCTAAACCGGGGCTTCCCCGCCTCATCCAAAACCGCGATATCGGTAATATCATGGTCAAACAGGAACGGGTTCATCTCAGTTCCTGCCGCAATCGCCTTAAACGTCCATTTGTGGGGGATAATGTACACGCCTCCGGTATGCCCTTGGGCGTGAAGCATGTCAAAGAACTTTGCCGTGCCTTCGAATCCGCTCAAGGGCGGGAAATGGTCGCCGTTGACAAACGCGCCTCCCTTTTCCCAGTGAAAAACCTGTACGTTGATAGGGCTCCCCATCCGGTCGGCGATTTCCAGCAGGCGAGACACGCCTTTTTCCAGCGGATGGCACCAGGGGGATGTCTTCTGGGCTGGCTCGCTGTTGCGCTTGCCCCGCTCCTTGATGGCCACGACCACGGGAGAATTAAGCCACCAGGCGGGCACGTCCTCCCTCTCCGTCAAGCGCTTGGCCATATATGGCTGCCCATAGAGCCATCTCCGGAACTTCTCCGCGGCCGCGTACCACTCTCCCTCCGGCAGGCAGGAGATCAGGACATCATAGGGCAGAACGATCCGCGCCGCTCTCCGATCCTCAGGGAAATAAGCCGATACAAGCTCCAGACCCTCCTCAGCACCCCGAGGAAGCAAGTATCGGGCATGATGCTCCGTATCGTTGGTAGCTATATAGAGCGTCTCCTTGGCCGTGCCGCAGGCCATCATCTGCACCGGGTTGGTATACCCGTCGGAAAAGGCCAGATCCGCCTCCTTCGGCGCGTTTTCAAAGCCGTGAATCAAGATGCCGTTGTGAAATCCATGCTCATAGACAGCCCAATCCTCCTGGTGCGCCAAAACCTTCGGAAGGCAGAAGACTGGGTAATCAACCCGCACCACCTCAAAACCCGTTTGGCGTATGTCAATGCCAAACTTCAGCTCCCCATCCACCGCTTCAACGGTGCAAAGCACGCAAATATTCTGCCGATCCAAAAAGTTATAATAAAGCGAGACACCTCCGTCATGCGGCGCGACGGTCGCCGCGACGGCGTGTAGCGCTGTATATTCGAAAGTCTCCTCGTTCTTCTTCAGGCACAACCTAAAAAACGGCTGGTGGCAGCTCCGAAGGTATTCAAGTCCCGTGGCGGCACTGGCAAGGCTAACCGGCTGCCCATTTGACGGATGAAATCCAACGCGCAGATCTCCTGCGGACAAAAGCGCAAGATTCATAAAAATCACCTCATAAGCGGAGCGGAAAACTTCCGTCTTCCGCCCCGCTGTCTTTGTTGTTTGATTGGTTTATTTCACGAACGTTTCATTATAATACTCGGTGTATTTCTCGATCCAGACATTGCCGCCGGCGTTCTTCCAGCTTTCCACATACTTATCCCACTCGGCGTCGATGTCGATCTTGCCCATGATGGCGTTATCACGGAAGGCTAGCACCATGGAGTTAAGGTCATAGTCTTCCAATTCGGAGAAATACGGCGCCTTCATGTCAATTTCATCATACATGCCATATTTATTGCTCATCTCGTAATCCTGCATGCCCCGCTCGCCCCAGGACTGCATCAGGATCGGATACAGCTGATCGTCCACCAACGGCTTCTGGATGCCCAGCTCCAGATAGCGCCATGCCCAGTTTTTGCCGCGGCGGTCGTCACGAACGGTAACCTTGCCATCGACCATATCAAAGTCCAGGCCTTCCAGGCCAGCATGGACATAGACGGCACCTTCATCGGAGCAGGCCCAGTCCATGAGCTTCACAACCGCTTCCGGATCTTTACAGGTTTTTGAGACGGCGATGTAATGGCGGCAGGGGCTGCCGTAGCGATACTTGGCCTCGGTGCCGTCCGCCTTCAACGGTGGGGCCACCGCGATTAAATCCTCCCGCTTTCCCCCGTTGGAGCGGAACTCCTGAATGCTCCAGAACGCGGAGAAAAAACCATACTTGCCGGTGGCGGTCTTCTCAAATACCTGCTGATACGTGTTGGTCACATATTCCGGATCCAGAATTCCCTCGGCATACAGCTTGGCCATAAACTTCAGCCATTCCTTATACCCGGGCTGAATGTAGTTGGGCTGTACCTGGCCGTCGATGAAAGCGAGCTTGGCGCAGTCAAAGCTGTCCTGGAACATGTTGAGCATGTTATCGCCCCGGACGCTATCGCCGCCGGAATAAGCGGTGATGCCGAAGGTGTCGTCGATGCCGTTTCCATCGGGATCCTTGTAGGTGAAGTCATGCAACAGCTGATACCAATCGTCAAGGGTCTTCACATCGGCAAGGTTCACGCCCAGGTTATCTACAAAATCCTGGCGGACAAAGCTCATAAACGGCGTGGCGTCAAAGCGCTGCATGGGAATCGCGTAGATTTGCCCATCGTATTTGGTCAGATCCCAGGCTTCTTCTTTGATCATCTTGGGCAGATACTCGGTGCCCGAGATAAGCTCATCCAATGGCTGCAAAAGGCCGTCCGCCGCCCACATCATCAGGTTGTTACGGCTCATGACCATGAAATAATCCGGGTATTCGCCGGAAGCCATAACGGTGTTGAGCTTCTGGACATAGTTGGTCGCCTCGCTGATGACCGTGATGTCCAAGTCGTTCCGCTCACGGATGTAGTTGATGTACGCGTTGTCGTTCACATCCGTGCCTTCGGTGTCCACATTGACATTGGTCAGAAACGTCAGCTTTGTCTTCGCGCCTTCCGCGCCCGCCAGAACCATCGCGGGCAGCATCAGCGCCAGCACAAGCACCAGGGCCAAGAGTTTCTTCATGGGAAAACCTCCTCCAAGATTTTTTCTGGCATCCTATACCATCCGCGTTTAAGCGGAGAGTTCCGAAAAAAGCGGTTCGGGGAGTTACCCCTTGATGGCGCCGATCATCAGCCCTTTGATGAAAAATCGCTGCACGAACGGGTACACCAGCAGGATGGGCACCGTGGAAGCGAAGATGGCGGCAGTCTGAATGGACAAGGAGGTAACCTCCTGTTCTGAAGCGGACGCGAACATCTCCGTCATCTGGTTCCTCATCACCAGATCCATGAGATAGGACTGGAGCGGCTTCAGGCTGGATTTATTGATGTAGAGCACCGCGTCCATCAGCGCGTTCCAATGGCCCACGGCGATATAGAGCGTAATGACCGCGATGGCCGGAATGGAAAGGGGCAGCACCAGCCTTATAAAAATGGTGATGTCATTAGCCCCGTCGATCCGGGCGGATTCATGGATGCTGTCGGGAATGGTGTTAAAGAAGCTGATGAGGATGATGACATTCCAGGTGCTGATGGCGTTTGGGATGATCAGCGCAAGAAACGTATCCAAAAGCCCGGTGTACCGCACGATCATGAATGTGGGAATAATGCCTCCATTAAAGAGCATGGTAAAAATCACCATGAGCATGAAGGCCTTGCGCCCTCGAAGATGCTTGCAGGAAAGCGCATACGCCGTGCAGCACTGCAGCGCCAGATTGAACGCGCCGCCGATCACCGTCCGTTCCATGCTGACCCGAAGGGCGCTGTAAAAGATGGGCTGGCGCAGGATCATGCTGTACGCGCGTAAGGAGAACCCCCTGGGCAGCAGCGTCACCATGCCCTCCCGGATGAGAAGCGGATCGGAGAAGGAAATGGTGAACACATAGTAAAACGGAAGGATGCAGAGAATCGCCAGGAAGGAGAGGAGCAGCCCATTGAAAAACCTAAAAGCGCCAAAATGGTTCCTTTGCCCGGCTTTGCTGATGGCCAAGGTTGTCACCTCTCTCTTACCAGATGGATTTATCAAAGAGCTTCCGAGACGTAAAGTTGGCAACGGAGATCAGCACCAGACCTACCACGGACTGAAACAATCCGATGGCGGTGGTAATGCTAAACCTGCTCTTTCCAATGCCCACCCTGTAGACATAGGTGCTGATCACATCACCGACGCTGTACACCACCGGGTTGTAGAGCACATAGATCTGTTCAAAGCCCACCTCAAGAAGGCGGCCAATGTTTAGCAGCAACAGGATAACAGTGGTCTGAGATATGGATGGCAACGTGATAAATATTGTCTTTTGGAACCGATTGCAGCCGTCGATGGTGGCGGCCTCATAGAGAGTTGGATCAATTCCCGCGATGGCGGCCAAATAGATGATGGAACCCCACCCCATGGTTTTCCAAATGTCCGTCGCGACGATGATCGACCGAAACCAGCTGGTTTCTGTCAGGAAGAAGACTGGCTCCATGCCAAACACGGCCAGCAGCTTATTGACGATGCCTGTGCTTGGGGAGAGAAATTGGGTGATGATGCCGCCAAAGATGACCCACGAGACAAAATAAGGAAGATAGATGGCGGACTGCACAAACTTTTTAAACCGGTTGCTGACCACCTCGCTGAGCATGATGGCCAGAAGGATCGGCACAGGAAAGGAAAAAACAAGCTTGTACAGGTTGATGAGCACCGTATTGCTGAGTATATTCCAAAAATCCGGATGGCTGGTGAAGAGCAACCTGAAGTATCTCAAGCCGACCCACTCGCTGCCAAAGATGCCTTTCCCAAAGCTAAAGTCCTTGAACGCGATCACCAAGCCAGCCATGGGCAGGTAGCGGTAGATGATATACCAGAGAATACCGGGGAGCAGCAACAGGTATAGATAGCGCTGGTTTCGAATGTCCAACCCAAGCTGCCGCCAGTAGGTCTTTGGCTTCAAGGAAGGTGTCTTCCGCGAAGGTGCCTTCCGCATGGTTTGATCCATTGCCGTCACCCCTTTGTCTCTGGTTTGCCGGGATGAACACATCATAACAGAACAAAACCACTTTGTATATTTACAATATTTCGCACAATAGTTGACCAATAATTCGGTCGATTGGCCACAGTTTTCCTCGATGGGCGAAAAATTGTACAGCTGTTTACGAATCGGCAGATCCATGGCGGGCGCGGTATTGAGATGGCGTGAGCTGTTCAAAGGACTTGAAAATACGAATAAACGAGTGCTCGCTGTCGTATCCGACCATAAGGGCGATTTCCTTAATGGTTAAAGGCGTTCTCAGCAGCAGCTCCTTCGCCCGCTCCATGCGCAGGGTTTGGATATACTTCAGATAGGTCATCTTCAGCTCTTTTTTCAGAAGCTCGCTGAGGTAAGAAGGGCTGATTTTCAGTTCATCTGCCAAGGTGTTCAACTGAATCGGCTTATCGAAATGAACCTTCAAGTACTGAATCGCAAGCTCAACGGAAGCCCGCTTATACTGCTTATCTGAATCCGCCCGCAGATTGACGATGCGCTCACAAACAGCCTGCAGAAATCCAATCTGCTCCTCCGGGGTTCGTTTGTTGAGAAACACGTCGAACAGATCCTCCGGCATCAGCTCCTGCAGCGAGGCGCCGAAGGACTGGCTCACCCGGTTGATGGCGGAAATTAAAAACACCAGGAAGGAATCCCGCTCCTCCGGCCGCATCGCGGCATACCGTTCAAACAGCTCGGCAAGGGAGGCGCTGATCTCCTCCACGGAACCCTTTCGAAGTGCGCCAATCAG
Source organism: Eubacteriales bacterium (assembly GCA_031550095.1). Taxonomy (GTDB): domain Bacteria; phylum Bacillota; class Clostridia; order Christensenellales; family Aristaeellaceae; genus Avichristensenella. Next base: position 2,734 of record JAVBOX010000175.1, on the reverse strand, counting down.
CGGCTTTACAACCTGAATAAACGCATACTGATGGCTATTCTGCAAGAACATCGGGTGCGTAATCGCGCACGATCCGTTATCCGGATTTCCAGACCGGGACGCAACGACGGCTTGGTCATACAGCTCCGGCAGTTCCTCCGGCGATTGCCCCACATTGCTCAGACCGACGACAGCGCGGATGGATGCGCAAGCCGCCGCCTGTATCTCCCTTTCCACCAGATGAACAAAGTCCAAATACACCGGCTTGCTTTCAAAGCTCAGCAGGAAGGCAACCTCCATGGGGCTGATATGGATGAGCTCACACCGGGCATGCTCGCCCAGCGCTTCACCGACAGATCGAGCGTAGGTCTCGATTTCCGCGAAAACAGGCTTCCCTTCCGATTTTTCGGTGGACGCAAAGAAGGCGAAAAACGCAATCAGATAGTGATTTCCAGTAAGGTCCAGAATCTCGGACGGCCATACATCCGAATGCTGCGTCAGGCGCCCAAACACCAAATTGCGGAGCAATCGCTCCCGCAGATAGGAGCGGTTCATTTCGAGGCTTTTTTGAAGCGCTTGCTCCTGCTGGGCGTAATGATCCATCAGCAGTTCCAGGCGCTGGACAGGTCCTCCGGGGGTCCTCTTCCCCTCCGCCTTTGCCAGTAAGCGCTGCAAAGGCTGGTTGGCAAGCGTCACAATCACCCAAGCAAGCAGCAGACAGACGAAGAAAATTGCGGCGACCACAAAGGTAAATGTATCCGTATTGCGGATCATCAGCGTGGCTGGGTTAAGAAGTGGAAACGCGGCGTGCAGCGTAAGCCTGCCAGAAAAAATCTGGAGCGACATCACGTTCATTTCGCCCTTGCCGCCTACTGTGACAGAGCGAAGCTCATTGGCCGGCATATTTCCCTGGTCCTTCAGGAAGTCCAGGTAACCGAGCTCAACGGAGCGGGTAGACTCCCCTACCGACGCGCTCCACCCGTCTTCCGGGTCGGTGAGAAACAGAAGCACATCCTGGGGAATGTCCTCCCCCAACAACTTGCCGATGTCGGCGCTGACAGCGACAATGCCGCGCCAATTGACCGCGTCCATGGGTTTCATATAGGTGACAAGACCAAGCTGCCCATTGGACTTATCGATTTGATAGCGCACATCCCGCGGCTTTTCGGTCACAAAGCGCAAGAACTGCTGGCTGCGGACATGGGCTGAAGCGCTGGGCGCGTCAATATTGTAATAGCCAGAAAAGGTCGATAGCACCATGGCTTCATTTACATTATAAATATCGATGGAAAAAAGGCGCAGATCAGATGTGACGATGGCCATGTTGTTATCTAGGATGTTGCGGACATCCAGCAAATTGGTGGCGACAAACGGCGTATTGATCCAGTTTCGGATAAAGCTGTTGTACTCAATTTGGCTGGATACTTCGCTCAGCTTCCGCAGGTTATGATCCGCTGTTTGCGCGTATGCGCGAATTCGTTCCACATTGGTGTTGGCCTGTGTCCGGCTCATCATGTTCGTATAAAGGTTCAGGGAAACGGAGAAAACCAAAAACGCCAGCGCTATGGCCATTGTGTAAGCGGCACAGAACAAAACAAGCGAGTTTTTTCGCGTGTTCATGTAGGTGAACAGCCGATGGAATGGGGACACCTAATCTTTCACCACCAGTCGCGTTCCTGGGCGGATTAGTTAAGGGTATCGTAACTCATCCATAATGTCAACATCCGTATAGAGAGGAAAATCCGGCCTAAAAAAGCAAGGCAAACCTGCCTTGTCTGCGAAATGCAAGAAGAGTGTGGTTCTTTTAGCGTTTCTATTAAGCCAGTGGCTTGACAACGCCGGTTATGGAGAAAGGCGGTTAAAAATAACGAAAAAACCAATTTATTATGGTGTGGGATGTGGTATAATGGACAAGGTGAGCCTTGTGACCATGGCGTTTGCTGTAACTCGTCACGGCAATGACACGATCAAGCAATGCTCAACGGCGAACAGGCGAAAGGTGTGTCCATTATGCATAAGGTATATGTAAGAAAAACGATCCATCATAAAAATCTGCCTTAAAACTGGTGTTTCAAGACAGATTTTGGTGCCGAAGGCGGGACTTGAACCCGCACGCCCTCGCGGGCACCGGATTTTGAGTCCGGAGCGTCTGCCATTCCACCACTTCGGCGACGCGACTTAGTATAACAAACGCGAAAGGAAAATTCAAGTATGAAACGTGGATTTATTAGCGATAATTGTGCCGGAGCACATCCGGACGTACTCAAGGCAATCCAGGAAGCCAATGACGGCCATGCCCCTTCCTATGGGGATGACGCTTCCTGTGCCCGGGCCCAAGCAGCATTCCGCCGCCTCTTCGAAAAGGATGTGGACGTTTCATTCGTCTTCAATGGTACTGGCGCAAACGTCCTGTCGCTGGCCTCCATGCTTCGCCCCTATGAGTCCGTGCTCTGTGCCGATTGCGCCCATATCTTTGCCGATGAAACAGGTGCGCCGGAAAGGGTTTTGAGCGTTAAACTTCAAGGCCTTCCCCATCGCGCGGGAAAAATTGGCATCCGCGATATTGAGCCTTGCCTGTCCGTTCGCGGTAATCCTCATCATTGCCAGCCAAGGGTCATCTCCCTAACAAATGTCACCGAATTCGGCGCCGTATATACGCCTGACGAGGTCCGCGAAATCACGACGTTCGCTCATGCCCAGGGTCTCCTAGTGCATATGGACGGCGCCCGTATTGCCAACGCCGTCATCGCCGCCG
>JAVBOX010000173.1:0-23132 GCA_031550095.1 Eubacteriales bacterium | reverse complement strand
GGAAGAGATGCACGAGAGATTTTTTCGCCCAGCAAGGAGCTGGAACGAGGCGTAGCAGCGCTACGCTGAGTGAAGGGCGACGCCACTGGACGGAAAAAGATCCGTGCCAAATTCCGAATATTCGGTGCCGGAGTAATATTTTAGCTGATGGTTGGCGCGGCCTTAAATCCCATCCAGACAATCCAAACATACGCAAGGGTCTTAGGAATCATCAGCATGCCCACCGCCGGGACGCGATCCGCAAAGAGCACCACGGGCGTATAAAAAAGAAAGCTGAGCCCGATGGCAAGCCACATGAACCGAAAGGGCTTATCCTCCCGATGGGAAAAGTAAAGCCAGATGAGAAGCCCGCCAAGGCACAAAAAGGGAATGTTGCGGTAAATGCCCCAGCGCAGCGGCGCGTCCACGTCCAGCCAACGGTTTTGGGGCATGAGGCACAGAAGAATCCGCACGGCGGCCAAGCCATAAACCAGGAAGGTGAGGTTTTTGCGCCCTTCAACGCCATAGCGCTGCCGCCAGCAGTGATAGAGCATCGTGTAAAACACGGTCATGGTGATGGAGGTCACAAGCTTGCCAAAGCCAAGGGCAGGGGCATAAGCTGGCAGGCCGGTATCCCCTGACGCCAGCAGCGCCCACATGCGGGGTATCAGATGGAAGGCGTCGCCAACCCCCAGAACGATGGCCATCGCGCCAAACAAAACGAACTGTTTCCGGCTTTTCGCCCTTTTGAGGATCATGAACCCAAGCGTGATCACCACAACAATATACAGAACATCAAAAGTCGACTCCATGACCGCTTGCATGGCAATTCCTCCCCGCATCACAAGTTTATAACGCCCGAATGAGGGCCTCCATCTCGTCCTTATGCTGAAACAGCACGCATCCGCCCTGATGATGGGCTCCTTCCGCCGCGCTGATCTCCCGCACACGGCGAAAGAATGGCGAGCGAATGGCATCCATGAGCGTATGATCCTTAAAGTTCATCTCTGAATAAGGTGAAAATGGGCAAGATTCCATCCCACCGTGCGCATTGATATGGAAGAAACCTCGTCCCGCCGCCAGGCATCCGCCCATGTTGTCCTCATCGCCGGGAAAGGAGAGAAAGTTGATCCCTTTGTTCCTCTCATCCGCCCGCAGGCGTTCCACCCGAATTTTGAGGGCGGCAAGTTGATCCTCTGAAAGGACAAAGGCATCGGTATCCACCTCCACGGGCACATACTCCACAAAAAAGACAACGCCACAGCCCTTCTCCCGAAGATCTTCGATGAAGGCTTTTTCTGTGACAGCCTCCATGTTGAAAGCATTTACGGTGACAGAGGTCCCAAACAGCAGCCGCTGGGACCTGAAGTTCTCCATCGCCCCATTGATTTTTTCCCATACGCCTTGTCCCCGGCGGGCGTCCGTCGTCTCCGCGTTCCCCTCCACGCTGAGAACCGGTATCAGGTTCAGGTGTTCGCGGAACAAGGAACGGTAGCCTTCATCGATCAAAGTGCCATTGGTGAAGATGGGAAACAGAATGTCCGGAACTTTTGCGGCAGCCTCCATGATGTCACGCCGAAGCAGCGGCTCTCCGCCTGCCAGCAGAATAAAGGAAACGCCAAGATCCGAGGCCTCCGTAAAAACCCGGCGCCAATCCCCGGCGGACATCTCATTTGGTTGCGTCGTCCCATTTTCGGAAGAATCGCACGCACCATTTGCCCAGGCGTAGCAACCCGGACATCGCAGATTGCACAGGGACGCGACACTCCCTATCAGGAAAGGCGGGATATGGACGCCTTGGGCCTCATACTTTGCCCGCCGCTCCGCGCTCTTCGCAAGGCTCCTGCCCATCTTCAGCATCATGGTGCGACCCTTCGCGTTCCCCAGGTAAAAACGCTTCACGGTTTCGGCGATATCCCAGATTCCTTGGTCCAGGAAACCCGTTCCCAGCATATCGAAAGCTCCTTCCGTGTCAGCAAATTGAACGGCACCGCGCGACTATGGGCCGCACATTATGATTATAGAACGAAGTCCTTATTTTGCAAGCGTTAAAATTCCACGCTTCAACGCATATGCCCGCACCAGCGGGCAATTTCCTCCTCCGGCTGGTTCGTCCATAGCTCCAGGGCGGCATACCCTGCATAGCCCATCTTATCGATGGCTTCAAAAATATTGCCATAGTCCAGTTCTCCCGAGGAAAGCTCACGGCGCCCAGGTACCCCGGCGGTGTGAATGTGGCAAATCAGCGGAAGATATGACCGGATGCGGGCCAGCACATCCCCTTCCATAATCTGCTGATGATAGATGTCAAAGAGCATCTTCACCCGGGGGCTCCCCACCTCCTCTAGGATCCCTGCCGCCGTATCCGAAGAGGACAGAAAGTATCCCGGATGGTCCACCCGGGTGTTCAAAGGCTCCACCGCCAAGGTCAGCCCGGTCCCTTCAAGCAAAAGCGCCGCTTGGCAAAGCCCGTCCACCAGGTTTTTCCGCTGCTCCTCAAAGGATAAGCCCGGCACCCACTGCCCAGCCTGAGAGATGATAACGGAACAGGAAAGCCGCTTCGCCGCCTCCACCGTTTCCCGCAAACCCTCCAAGTAGGCCTTTCGGGACGCGCCGTCCACCAGACTTTCAAACCTCGTACAAACCGCGGCAATCTCAACCCCTGATTCTAGGCTCGCCGCGGCAATCTCTGGGGTGTCCTTATCCCACCAGCCCCAGAATTCGACAGCCTTGGCGCCGGCGGCCGCCGCGCGGCGCAGGGCTTTCGCCGTAGGCACCCCCGGGAAAAGAGCATCCAGACAAGCGGAAATTCGCATCAGCCCGCCTCCTTGTCACGTTTTCCATTCATTTCATCATAGCAGATGATGGAAAAATCGCAAGAGGGCATCTCCCACATTGTCTCATTAAACCGATAAACCAAATGCTGGCAAATTGTTTACACATGTTTAAATTAATGCTATACTTATACAAATGATTACGAGGTGAATCCCATGTTCACATTGCTGCTGGTGGCGGGGCTTCTTTTTTTATTCTTTTTTATGATCTACTTATATCATCACGCCGCCAATATTCGCGACCTTCGGCGTTTTCCGCCCCTCGCGAAGCCCGTTCCAACGCCAGGCGGAAGCATGCATCTTTATTCGGTTGGCAAAGGGCCCACGGTGGTATTGCTGCCCGGATGGAGCTGCGGTTCCCCGTCGACGGAAATGGCGCCTCTCCAGGATGCCCTGAAAGCCCGGTATACCGTGATCATCACAGAGCCCCTGGGCTATGGCTGGAGCGACGAGCCAAACCGCCCCCGCACAATAGAAAATATGCTTGAGGAGTTGCGGGCCGGCCTGAAAGCCATCGGCGCAAAGCCGCCTTATTTTATCGCCGGGCATTCCATCGCCGGAATCCTGATGACCTACTACGCCAAGGAGCACCCGGAGGAGGTATCCGGCTTGGCGTATTTGGATGCCCATTCGCCTTCTTTTTATCTGGCGCACCGGGAACCGGGGGATGAAAAGTTTCCCGCCTTCGCGCTGATAGCCCACTTGGGCATACTGCGCCTCCTGTCGGCGCTTCCCAAGTCCCAAGCCCAACACGCCAAAATGCGCAATGATTATCAGGCATATTCGGTTGCTCAAACCGAGCAAATGAAGGCTTTCGGGTCAAGAATCGCTTTCCGCCCCGGCGTCATGGATGAATACCGCCGCGTGGAGGAAAACAGCAAGGCGGCGGGAAGCGTCATTCCGTCCTCAGTTCCGGCCATGTTCCTTACCTCTTCCCAGTTCATGGCTCTGTTCAACCAGCAAATGCCCAAGGAGGAGTCGGCTTTCATCCAGGACAACAACGCCCAGTGGCGGGTGATCTCCGGCGGGCATTATCTTCACGCCTTCTGCCCGGAAAAGTTGGCCGCCCTCATAAGCGAGTTTATCACCACCGGTACTTTGCCGGACGAAAAGGAGGAATGACATGCGCCGCTATATCCTCAAGCGCGTGATGACCGGCCTTCTCGCCATCGCGGTTGTGCTTATCCTCAATTTCATCATCATTCACGCGGCCCCCGGAGATCCCATCCGGATCATGGCCGGCATGGACAATCCATCGGAGGAGGCCATCGCCACGCTCCGGGCAAAGTACGGCCTAGATCAGCCCCTGTTCACCCAGTTCATCCGCTACGCCGGCAACCTGCTGCGCGGAGATTTTGGCCATAGCCTGACCTTTCAGCAGCCTGTATTGAACATGGTATTGGCCTATATGGGCCCTAGCCTCCTGTTGGCGCTAACGGCCTGCCTCCTTTCCGTGCTGTTCGGCACCCTGCTGGGGCTGTGGGCGGGCCGGAAGCGGGGCACATGGCTGGACGCCGCGCTCAGCTATGTCTCCTATCTTTTTGACGCCATGCCTCCCTTCTGGCTGGGCCTTATCTCCATTTTGATATTCGCCTCCACCCTGCACTGGCTGCCCACCTCCGGCATGTACAATCTGCGGGCCGGTTACAAGGGCATCGCCAAGTTCTGGGATTTGCTGGTTCATCTCGTCCTGCCTGTATCGGTGCTAACCTTGGTGCAGATGCCCGCCTATCTGCGCATTACCCGCACCTCCGTGCTCCATGTCATGGATGAGGACTTCGTCGCCACCTTTAGGGCAACGGGCATGCCGGAGAAGATGATCTTCCGCCGGTATGTGCTGAAAAACGCCATGCTGCCCACGGTGACCCTGTTCGGCATTTCTCTGGCGTATGTGGTGGCCGGAGCGGCGTTGGTGGAGATCGTCCACGCGTGGCCGGGAATCGGCCAGCTGATGCTCAACGCCATCAACCGCCGGGATTATCCCCTGCTGATGGGCCTCTACCTGATCCTATCGATTTCCGTAACGGTCACCATGCTGTTCATCGATCTTCTGTACGCCTGGCTTGATCCCCGGATTCGAATCAGCCGATAACCGGATAAGGAGTTCCTCGAATGAAAAACGCCTTTGCCCGCCTTCGATACGCATTTTCCCGCTCCACCCATTTGCGGATTGGCACGGCCATGTTCTCCATTGTGCTTCTGCTGGCTTTGCTGGCGCCCATCCTGGCCCCGTACGACGTAACCGCACTAGGCAACGACCTCTTTTCGCCCCCCTGCGCCGCCCATTGGTTCGGCACGGACGGCATGGGCCGGGATGTGCTGTCCATGGTGCTCATGGGTGCCCGGACTTCCCTCCTGGTGGGCTTTATCGCCGCGGCCATCGGAGGCATTTTGGGCACTCTGATCGGCGGCTTTGCCGGGTATTTGGGCGGCAAGGTGGATCGGGCCGTGACGGAAATCACCAACGTGTTTCTCATGCTGCCGGTATTCTTCCTGGTGCTGCTGATGGTGGCGCTTTTCGGCTCCAATCTGCTCTATGTCATGCTCATCATCGGCCTGACCAGCTGGCCGGGAAACGCCCGCCTGATGCGGGCGCAAGCCCTATCCCTCAGGGAGCGGGTGTTCGTTTTGTCCGCCCGCGCCATCGGGGAAGGCCATGGCTCCATCTTCTTTCGCTACATCCTCCCCAATGGGATTCACCCCATCCTTTCCAACACCGCCATGGGGGTCGCCGGGGCCATCCTCATCGAGGCTTCGCTCTCCTTTCTGGGCCTAGGGGACCCTAACCGAGCTTCCTGGGGACGGTTGATCTTCGAAGGGCGCTCAAGCATCACCAGGGCATGGTGGATTACGGCGTTCGCCGGCATTGCCGTGGTGGTGACAGTGCTGGCGTTCTATCTGATCAGCGATGGGCTAAACAAAGTTTTAAACCCCCGGACGAAAGGAAGGTGATTCGATGCCGCTGGTGGACATTCAAAACTTAAGCGTCACCTATCACCTGGACGACAGGAGCATCTACGCCCTCCAGGGCGTATCCCTTTCCATCACGGAAGGTCTTTCTCTGGGCATCGTCGGGGAAAGCGGCAGCGGCAAGTCCACCCTGGCCCACGCGCTGCTGCGCCTGCTTCCGGAAACGACTAAGGTGGAAGGCCGAGCGCTGCTGGACGGGGAGAACCTGCTGGTCATGGAGGCCGACCGCTTAAACGGCTTGCGCTGGCGCAAGATGGCCGTGGTATTCCAAAAGAGCATGAACGCCCTTTCCCCCGTCCACAAAATTGGCCGCCAGCTTCAGGATGTGTACCGGCTCCATCGGCCTGAGGCCTCCAGCGGCGAGGCAAAAGCCCATTGCGTCGCCACCCTTGAAAAAGTGGGGCTGGCCTCCCGGGTGTTTCACGCCTACCCCCATGAGCTTTCCGGCGGCATGATGCAGCGGGTATCCATCGCCCTTGCCCTGCTTTTGAGCCCAAAGCTCCTGATTCTGGATGAGGCGACCACCGCTCTGGACGTGATCACCCAGGGGCAGATCCTTTCGGAGATCGAGCGATTGTCCTCGGAATTCCAGCTGACCCGGCTGGTGATCACCCATGACGTTTCCATCGTTCGGAAGAACTGCGCGGAAATTGCGGTCCTGTATGCGGGAAAGCTTATGGAATTTGGAAAAACCGAGGCGGTTCTCGGCGTTCCAACCCATCCGTACACAAAGGGACTCATTGATTCCCTGCCAATATTGGATGGCCCGCGCACAGTGCCCCATGGCATTCCAGGCGCCCTGCCGGATCTCTCCTTGCGGCCCAAAGGCTGCCCCTTTGCCCCCCGCTGTTCCGTGGCCCTTCCCCATTGCGCCGACAGCGCACCCAAGGGAGTCCAGTTGCTGGACGGCCGATGGGTGGCATGCCATTTGGTAACACCCATGAAAGGGGGCGACGGCCAATGATGCCACTGCTCGAAGTTCGCGGGCTTTGCCACCACTACCCCCAGCACGCAGTGCGCATGAACGGAAAATACCCCCCTGTACATGCCCTGGACGGGGTGGATTTCACCCTGGCCTCCGGTGAGGTTCTGGGCATCGTGGGGGAAAGCGGCTGCGGGAAATCCACCTTGGGCCGGGTGATCAGCCGGCTGGAGCCGGAAACCTCGGGGGACGTGCTACTTTCCGGGGAAAAAGCATCGGACTGGACGCGAAAATCCCAGCGGGAATATCACAAGGCCGTGCAGCTGGTGTTTCAAAACCCATTTGACACCTTCAATCCCCGCTTTACCATCTTTGCCTCCATGGAGCGCGCGCTGATCCTCCACAGCATTGGCGCAAACCGGGCGGAGCGCTTTGACAGATGTAAAGCCGCGCTGGAGGGGGCGGGTATGCGCCCGGCCGTGGATTTTCTGCGCAGAATGCCCATTGCCTTGAGCGGCGGGCAGCTCCAGCGGATCTCCATCCTCCGGGCCATGATGCTATCCCCTCGTTTGCTCATAGCGGACGAGCCGCTCTCCATGCTGGATGTATCGGTTCGGGCGGAGGTTCTGCAGCTCTTGGTCCAGCTAAAGTCGGGAGGCATGGCCATGCTGCTCATCAGCCACGATCTTGCCACAACCCGGGTCATCGCGGACCGGGTAGCCGTGATGTATCTGGGCCGCATCGTGGAAATCGGGCCAGTGGATGAGGTTCTCCTCTCCCCCATGCACCCCTATACCCAAGCGCTGGTCTCCCATGCGGGGGCTTTGCGCCTGGGGCCCCAGCCAGAACCCATCGCCATCTCCGGAGAACCCCCCATGCCCATCGGCTCGGCCGCCGGGTGTTCCTTCCAGCCACGCTGCCCCAAGGCGATGGCCCACTGCGAAAAAACGCCGCCCCCGGCGGGGGATGTGGGTCAAAGGCGGGTTACATGCCATCTGATCCAGCCATAAAAGGCGCGGGATTCCTTCGGCCTCCCGCATCTGTGAATCGGTACGGCCAATCCCCGACGCGCATGTCAGCGGGATGGCTGCCTTTATGCGAGGGTTCACACCCTCGCGCTTCCAGAACCGCGATCAACCCTTGCCTCCCCCATTCCGCTTTAGGCGCCGTCAGTTTTTCAACAGCGCCATAAGCCCGAAAAAACATCAGGAGGTGTTCGAATGTCCATCCGCGATGTGTTTCTGTCATCCGTCCCCGCCTATGACCATTTTTTTACCCTGGAGGAACAGGAGGAGAGCACCCGCAAGCTTTTACAGGCATTTCCAACCCGCCTGCGGGTTCGGACCATCGGCCATAGCTCGGAGGGCAGGCCTATCCAGTGCCTGACCATGGGCGATGGCCCAAAGCACGCGCTCATGCTGGGCTGTCCTCACCCCAATGAGCCCATCGGCATCATGACCATTGAGTTCCTCAGCCGCTTCTTCTGTGAAAACCCGGACATTCTTGCCAAGACTGGGTACACCTGGCACATGATCAAGGCCGTGGATCCGGACGGGGTTAAGCGGAACGAGGGTTGGTTTAAAGGCCCCTACACCCTGTACAACTACGCCAAATCCTACTACAGGCCCGCGAGCCGGATGCAGGTAGAATGGACATTCCCCTTCGATTACAAGACCATGCACTGGCATACGCCTCTCCCAGAGACCCAGGCGCTGATGGCGCTCATAGGGCAGGTGAAGCCAACTCTCCTCTACTCCCTCCACAACGGCGGGTTTGGCGGTGTATTCTGGTATATCACCCAGGCGGACGATAGCATGATCAGGGCCTTGCATAACGCGGCGAAAATGCAGGCCATTCCCCTCAGCCTGGGGGAGCCGGAAATGCCCTGCATGGCGCCGCTTGCCTCCGCGCTGTTCCGCTTCCCTTCCGTGGGGGACATCTATGAGTTTTACGCCCAAATGCTCCCAGGCGTTGATCCAGCCACCCTCCTGGTGCAAGGCGACAGCTCTATCGGGTATGCCAACGAGGACGGCCGTACATGCTTTGGAATCGTAGCGGAGCTTCCGTATTATTTCCACCCGGATATTGCGGATGAAAGCCCGTCGGACCGCTCCCGGAAAGCATCGCTCCTGTCCCAGTGCGATGAGATCGAAGAAATCTATGCGTTCCTGGAAAAGCAGCTGGGGGCCATCCGCCACTTGCTGTCGGAGGAGGACTACTATACCGTCGCCTTGGATGAGCGGCGGCAGATGGGAACCGCCAGCGTCGCCTCCACGCGGGCGTTTGCCCAGTCCAATCCGTCCTTTGAGGCCCCGGCCACAAAAGCCCAGGACTTCGATAACAAATACGGCTTGCCCGCCATGCATTTGCTTGGGATTGGCATGCTGCTGGGCGCCATCGAACAGCGGTTCCTCACGGCTACCGGCCAGGACGCCATTCAGCTGGCCGCCGCCCGGGACGATGTAGACGCCTTCCTGCGAAAGAAATTTGGCGCCATTGAGCAGGCCATCGATTACACGGTGATACCTGTGCAAAAGCTGGTGGCCCTGCAGGCGGAAAGCGGCCTGGCGGCGGCTTTTTACGCCGACGGGCGGTTGGAACAATGGGTATAGCGGGCATTGCCCGTCTACAACAAAATCATTTTGGAGGGAAACTATAATGAAGAAAACCCTATCCCTGCTGCTGGCAATGCTGCTCATGATTGCGTCGCTGACAGCCGTCGCCGAAGGCAGAAAAGGCGGCACGCTTGTGGTATCGCAAATTTCCGATCCGCTCTCTTTCAACCCGAACCTGGTGCCAGACGATGCCGCCCTGTTGATCTGCATGAACATTTTCAATAATCTAATTGCCTTTGACGTTGAGATGAACCTGTTGCCGGATCTTGCCGACAGCTGGGAGTTTTCCGAAGATGGACTGGCTCTCACGCTGAACCTTCATGAGGGCGTGAAATGGCACGACGGCGAGCCATTCACCAGCGCGGACGTGGCTTTCACCCTGGAGACCATCAAGAACGGAGGCTTCTCCGGCGCCTCCTTCACCTGCATTACAGCCATTGAGATGCCCGACGACAACACGGTCATCCTTCGCACCGAAACGCCCAATGCGTCCCTGCCCTATAATCTGGCCTATTACGGCGCGTCCATCCTGCCTAAGCACATCTATGAGGGCACGGATTGGACTCAAAATCCGGCCAACATGAAGCCCGTCGGCACCGGCGCGTTCAAGTTCGCCGAAAACCAGCCGGGCGTCAGCGTAACCCTGGAAGCGAATATGGACTACTTCCGCGGCGCACCCAACGTGGATAAGCTGATCTTCTCCGTCATTCCCGACTCCACCACCGCCGCCCAGGCGTTCATGAACCATGAAGTTGACATCCTGGGCGACTATCACATGCAGCCTGGCGACATCCCTTCCTACAAGGCCAATCCCGATCTTCAGTTCCTGGAGATCCCCTTCCCCAGCGTCGCGTATATCGCCATGAACTTTGCCAGCGAGCACACGGCAAAGCAGGAAGTCCGTCAGGCCATTGCCCTGGGCGTCGATCGGGACGAGATCGTCCGCAAGGCCCAAATGGGCCAGGGCACGCCGGAATATGGCTTCATGACCCCCGTTATGGCTTGGGCTTATAACGATCAGGCGCAAGCGCCGAAGCGGGATGTGGAGGCGGCTATCGCTCTGCTGGAGTCCGCGGGCTATACCCGCGGTGCGGACGGTTATTTCTTCACCCTGAATATGCCCACCATGAACAGTCCGGAATTTATCGCCATCGCCACGGTCCTCCAGGATAACCTGAAGGAAATCGGCGTCAACACCACCCTGAACACCTACGACATCGGCGCTTGGGCCACCATGTGCCTGGTGGATCACAACTTTGACATCGTGGTCCTCAGCGGCAACCAGGGCCCGGATCCCTCTAACTTCGGCGCCCGCGTCACCTCCACCGGCCAAATCCAGTTCATGAGTTACAACAACCCGGATCTGGACGCCTGCTTCGCCGACGCCCTAAAGGTGATGGACAGGGAGTCCCGCAGCGCACTGTACAAGAAAGCCCAGGAAATCTTGGCCAACGATCTGCCCATCATCTCCCTGACCGCGGGCACGGCCAATGAGCTCAGCTGGGGAAATATCAAGAACACGCCTTTCATGGCCGTTGGTGAAGTGGCCCAGGGGAGATACGAAAAAACATCAATCGAGTGAGGAGGAGAACGCCAAGGGGCGCTGCCCCTGGCGCCGTCCCCACAGGACCCTCAAGCAGACAGAAGCCACCGGCAAGGCGCCGATGGCTTCTTTTCTGTTGAGGAAAATGTGGAGTGCTTACTTCCCGGCAAGGATGTCGGCGATGCTGGTAATGGGGATAATCAGCGTCCATCCGGAAGGCATGGTATCGTCCATTTTGGACAGGTTCATCTCAGTGGTGCCCTGGCGCTTGCCGCCGCCGAAATCCACAAAGCCGCCGAAGGGGTTCTTGATTGGCGCGGATTCCACGGCGTCGATATACGCTTCCCAGGTCACATCCGCCGGATCGACCCGCTCCAGGCCCTGGCAGAACACGCTGCCGGCAATCCAGCCCGTCATGGCATAGGCGTTGATTTCCGCGTCCGTGGCGCCCACCTCGCGAATGAACTTGTCAAAGTTTATGTATTCATCCGTGGTGGTGTCGATGTTGACCCAGCCCAGGCCATAGATGCCCGCGCCCTCCGTATGCATGAGCTTTTGGACATGCTCCGCGTTGGCGGTGGTGATGGTGGCGGAGACATTGACATAGGTGGTCAGAACGGGCTTCATCACGTCTTGCTTTTCCATCTCCTTGATGAGGACAGGCAGGGTAGCCTGAATCATGGCGCCCAGCACCATGTCGCAGTCCTTCACCTTGGCAACCTGGGCCGTAGCGTCCGTGGCGCCCGCCTGGATGGATTCGATCACCAATTCAAGGCCGGACTCCTTGGCGGCCTTTTCGATGCCCGCCAAGAGGGACTTGCCCGCGTCGTCGTTGGTATAAACCACGCCGATCTTCTGGGCGCCGAAATGGCCCTTGGCGTAGGCGATCATGACTTCCCCTTCCGTGGTATAGATAGGTTGAATGGGCATTGAGGAACGGTCGTTGCCCTCCGCTTTTTCCTGGTAGAGCTGACCGATGCCCGTGGCGTAATAGATGGTGGGAATGCCCGCCTCTTTCATGTCGTCCAGGGTGGCGGCCACCACCGGCGTTCCGAAGTGCCCCACGATGGCGAACACTTTGTCGTCATACAGGAACTGCTCAAAGGACGCCTTGCCCTTTTCCGGGGTAAACTCATCGTCCCGATGGATATACTCGATCTTGCGGCCGCCGATGCCGCCAGCGTCATTGACCATCTTGAAATAAGCCTCGATGCCAAGCTTAAACGGAATGCCAACCGGGGCATACGCGCCGGAAACGGCTATGCTGTTGGCAACGGTAACCGTTGTATCGGTGACGCCCTGGGAATGGGCCAGCGCTGAAAGCGGCATGATTAGCAAGCCCAGCATGATGACCATCACCAACAGAAAAGACAACCCCTTTTTCATGACAATTCAAACCTCCCCCGTGTTATTTGGTTCTATTGCAATCCCCCTACTGGGAACGGCTTCAAAGCGTTAACTTCGGCCCAGATACGCCTCGATGACCCTGGGATCTTCAAGCAGATCCCTTGCCACGCCTTGGATGGTGATGGCGCCCACCTCCATCACATAGGCATAATGGGCGATTTTCAACGTCTGCTTGGCGTTTTGCTCAACCAGCAAAATGGTGTCGCCCCGGTCGTTCAGGGGTCGTAAGATCTCACAAATTGTGGATACGATGAGAGGCGCCAAGCCCAGTGATGGCTCATCCAGCAGGAGAACCCGAGGCTTTGCCATCAGCGCCCGACCGATGGCCAGCATCTGCTGCTCACCGCCGGAAAGGGTACCCGCCACTTGATTCACGCGCTCCTTCAGCCGTGGAAAATAAAAAAACACTTCATCCAGACGGGTCCGCCGCGCTCCTATGGAAGGGGCGGTGAAGCCGCCGATCAAGAGGTTTTCTTCAACCGTCAGCTCGGAAAATACCTGCCGTCCCTCCGGCGCCTGAATGATGCCCCTGCGCACAATTTTCTCCGCGGCAAGGCCTGTAAGGGGTTTCTCAAAGGCGGTGATCTTCCCCCTGGAAGGTTCCACAAGACCGGAAATGGCCTTCAATGCCGTGCTCTTCCCAGCGCCGTTTGCCCCAAGGAGGGCGACAATCTCGCCTTTATTCACCTGCAAGGAGACATTCTTAAGCGCCTCAATCCGCCCATAGGATACCGAGAGGTTGTCAAGCCGAAGGGCGACTTCCTTTTCCTGGACATGAAGCCTGTCCGTCACGCTTCACCCTCCCTTCCCAGGTACGCGTCCTGGACAATCGGATTCGTCTGAATCTCCTTCACCGTGCCCTCGGCCAGCTTTTTGCCAAAGGAGATGGCGCAGATTCGATCACAAACGCCCATCACCAGCCGCATGTCATGCTCCACCAGCAGGATGGAACAGTTATACGCACTGCTGATGCGGCGGATGGTGTCCATGAGGTTCTCCGTCTCGGTCTCATTCAGGCCGGCGGCGGGTTCATCCAGGATGATCAGGCTGGGGTTGCACAGCAGGGTCCTACCCAACTCGATGAGCTTTAAAACGCCGTAAGGCTGGGCTGCGGCCAGCTGATACGCAAGATGGGACAGTCCGATAAACTCTAGCACGCCCAAAGCCTTTTTGCGCAAGTTCTTCTCCTGTTTGACAGCCCAAGGCAACTGCAGCATGTCCGAAAAAACTCCGGCGGAAAACTGAGAGTGGGCGCCCAGGAGCACATTGTCGATAACGGTCAAATCCCGGATGATCTCGGTGTTCTGAAAGGTACGCGCCAGCCCAAGCCATATGACCTTGTGGACCGGCATGCGGGTCAGTTCATGGGTCTTACCCTCCTTGTCGGTGAAGAGGATGGAACCCGCGTTTGGCTTATAGAACTGCGTGACGCAGTTGAACACCGTGGTCTTTCCCGCGCCGTTGGGGCCGATGAGGCCATAGATTTGCCCCCGCCCGATGGAGAAGCTCAGGTCGTCCACTGCCTTCAAGCCGCCGAAGCTGATAGACAGGTTCTTGATTTCAAGCACGTTTTCCATCATTGTCATGCCCTCCGCTCGCGCTTGCCAAAGCGCTTCTGAAACGCCCCAAGGACGCTCTGAGGGAGATATACCAACCCCCTGGAGTAGAACAACAAGATCAGGATCATGGATATACCGGAAAGCAGCACGGGCAGCCCCGAGATTTCGCCGATCACCGGCACGGACTTCAACAGCTCGGGCAGTGCATACAGCACCACGGTGCCCAGAATTGGCCCGCCTATGGTGCCCGTGCCGCCCACGACCACATAGGCGACGATGAGCAAGGACTTCTGGGTCATCCACATGGTGGGGTCGGAAAACCGGATAAAGTGTACCGTGCAGACACCGGCGATTCCGGCGAACAAGGAACTGATGGCAAAGGCGATGAGCTTATACCGGAAGATGTTGATGCCCATGGCCCTGGCCGCATGCTGGCTGCTCTTCATGGCGATGAGTGCGCGACCGGAATGGGAATTCACCAGATGATACACCAGCATCATCAGCAGCACCATGACGACGACCATAGCCAGATACGTCTCATTCTTGGTGAACCGGTGCCCAAGGATCAGGGGATATTTCGCGCTTGCACCGGAAAATCCGCCGGTAAACCAATCCATTTCGATGAAGATCTGACGGAGGATTTCGCCGAAACCCAGGGTGGCGATGGCCAGATAAAAGCCTTGCAGCCGCACCGCGATGCCACCAAGCACCAGCCCCACCAGGAAAGGGGCGATGATGGAGACCGCGAAGGATGGAATAAACGCCCAGCCCGCCTGCTGGGTGAGATAGGCGGACAAATACGCGGAAAGGCCCATAAACGCCGCGTGTCCCAGGGAAATCTGGCCCGAGTAGCCCAGGAGGACATTGTACCCCGTCGCCGCGATGGCCAGACATACCATGCTGCCCGCGATGGTCACAAAAGAAGTTGAAACACCGGGCAAAATCACCGGCAGGGCAAACGCCAGACCAACAAGGGCGTATTGGAAATACTTATTCCTCAGTAGCTTCATTCCCACACCTCATACCTTGTTAATGATCTGCTTGCCAAACAGACCATTGGGCCGGATGACGATGAACAGGAGGATAAGCCCATACAGGATGGCGAGGGCCCACTTGGACGATATATAATAGGAAATCAAGTTGTTGGCGACGCCGATGATGAAGGCGCCCACCAAAGGACCGTAGAACGTCTGGAAGCCGCCCAGCACGGAGGCGATGAAAGAATTCAAGTGGATGCTTTCCATCATGAGCACCTTCACATTGGTCAGTGGCGCCACCATGATGGCGGAAAGACAGCCCAGGGCGGTGGCCACTGCCCAGGCGCCCATGGTGATGATCCGCGTGGGAACGCCCATAAGCTTGGCGATGGTGGGGTTCGCCGCAGTTACGCGAACCGCCAATCCCCAGTTGCTCCGCTCCAGGAAGAAGAAAAGGCCCAACATGATTACCAGGGTGACGAAGATGATCAGCAAGGAGTTGGGAAGCACCTTGACGCCTAAAATGTCCAAAGCCGGGGCGGAAATAAGCTTGCTGAAAGGCATTTCATTGGCGCCAAAGACCATGGGCGCCAGCCCAAGGAACACCATAATAAGGCCCAAGGTGATCATTTGCCTGCCCAGGGGAGAGAGTGTCTTAACCCGGCTCATAAGCAATGTGTCAATGAGGGCGCCCAGCACCATGGCAAAGCAGAGCGCGAGCACGATGGCAATATACATGGAAATGCCCGCCTGGATAAGGCTCGTGCAGAAAAAGGCATTGAACATGCCAAGGGTTCCCTGAGAAAAATTGTTGATCTTGGATGTCTGGTAGATGAGCACGAGGCCCATGGCCGCCAAGGCGTACAGGCTGCCCGTCTCAATCCCGCCGACGATGTTCTGAAAAAAAGCGGCCATTTTCCCACGCTGCCTTTCACGGGAATCATTTGCGAACAATGACGCTTGCGTCATTTCCAGCTTATGTGTTTTTAATTATACAGACATCCCATGAGCATGTCAACATAGAATAAATCATTTGACAAATACTTATCAATTAATTCTATAATTCACCATAACTTTTGCGCGTTCGCCGCATATTTTTTCTTCAACCGTCTTGAATTCCAAAAACCGCCATGCTATACTTGATCCAAAATGACATTGGCGTCATATTACTAACGGATATGAGTTTTACAAGGGAGCGGATGCGCATGATGCAGCCACACAGCGTCGGCATACTCGGCTACGGGCTCTATCTGCCTGAAGCCGCCATGACCGCGGCGGATATCTCAAAGGCAACCGGCGGCTTCTGGTCTGAGGAGGCGGTTCGGGAAAAGCTTGGCATTCTTCAAAAGATCGTCCCAGGCCCGGCGGACGGCACCCAGGCTATGGGCGCACGGGCGGCACTGGACGCTTTGCGGCGGACAGGGCTTGACCCCAGGGCCATCGACGTGATTCTCTGCATTGGCGAAGAATGGAAGGAATACCCCCTCACCACCTCGGCCACCTACATCCAAGGGGCAATCGGCGCGGACAACGCCTGGGGCATCGATGTGCAGAACCGTTGCTGCACCACCTGTGCCGCCATCAAAATGGCCAAAGACATGCTCATTGCCGATGAGGAAATCAAGACGATTCTCATCGTTGGGGGCTACCGCAACGGGGATTTTGTGGATTTCATGGACAAGAACATGTCCATGATGTACAACCTAGGCGCGGGCGCCGCGGCCCTGCTCCTCCAAAGGGATCTGGGAAGAAATCTGGTGCTGGGCAGCCACCTGATCGGCGATGGCACATTGGCCTGGGACGCCGGGGTGGAAATCGGCGGCATCAGCAAGCCTTTTACCAGCGAAAACATTGAGGAGGGTTATAAGTCCCTCCGCCTCATGAACCCCGTTCACATGAAGGACAGGCTCAATCAGGTCTCCATATCCAACTGGTTCCGCTGCATCGACGAATCCCTGCGGAAGAGCGGCGGCCTGACCCGGAAGGATATCGGATACTTGGCCATTCTGCATTTCAAGCGTTCCCAGCACGACGCCATGGTGCGGGAGTTGGGCCTCACAAATGAGCAAACCACCTATTTGGAGAATTACGGCCATATCGGGCAAATCGACCAAATACTCTCCCTGGCCATCGGGCTGGAGACCGGCAAAATAAAGGAGGGTACCCTGGTCACCATGATTGCCGCCGGCATCGGCTATGTATGGGCGTCCACCTGCATCCGCTGGGGCCAGGCAGGCGCGAAGGAGGATTCCCATGTTTGACTACAAATCCAAGGTGATCTCTGTGGATCAGGCCCTGGATCTGGTCCAGAACGGCAGCATGATCACCGTGGGCATGGCGGCCGCGGAGCCCTATGAATTCCTGACAAACCTGCACCGGATCGCGGGAAAGGTGAAGGATGTCACCATCACCGACTGCCTGCCCACCGTGCCGGGAGAATACCTCTCAAATCCCGAATACTTCAAGGCGTTCCATGTGGAAAGCTGGTTCTATACCCCGCTGCTGCGGAAGCTTCAGGCCACGGGGCAGGTATCCTTCATCCCTAACAACCTGCATTTTGCCGGGACAAAGCGGAACGCCACCGTCCATACCAATATTTTCATCGCTTCCGCGGCCATGCCGGACGAAAACGGCGATGTCCATATCTCCTGCTCCAATGTCTATGAAGTGGATACGGCGCGGCAGGCGGACATTGTTATCCTGGAGATCAGCCCCAACATCCCCAGGATCAGCGGCGACGCGGCACTGCGCTTTGAGGAGATTGATTACCTCATTGAGGCGGATTACAGCCTGCCGGTATTCCCGGATGTGCCCTCCAACGAGAAGGATCAAGGCATCGGCAAGTTCATCGCCGACCACATCCAGGACGGGGACTGCATTCAAATCGGCATCGGGGGCATTCCCAACGCCGTCTGTGAGTTCATCAGGCACAAGCGCCATCTCGGCGTCCATACGGAGATGATGACCACCGGCATCATGCGCCTCATCCAGTCCGGCGCCATTGACAACAGCCGGAAGCAGATGGACACGGGCAAGAGCGTCTGCTGCTTCGCTATGGGAACGCCGGAGCTCTATGCCTACCTCCATAACAATCCGGATGTGCTGATCCGGGCCGGCTCCTTCGTCAACGACCCCAATGTCATCGCCCGAAATGACAATCAAGTCTCCATCAACACCACCATCGAGGTGGACCTGACCGGCCAGTGCTGCTCTGAGAGCATCGGAAGCACCCAGTACTCCGGCACAGGCGGCCAGAGCGACACGGCCACCGGCGCTCAAAAGAGCAAAAACGGCCGCTCTTTCATCGCCCTGTACTCCACAGCGCATGTGAAAAACCCAAAGACCGGCGAGCGAGAGGAGATCTCCAAGATCGTGCCCATGCTCAAGCCTGGCGCGGCGGTATCCCTAAGCCGCAACGATGTGGACTATGTGGTAACGGAATACGGCATCGTCCGCCTCAAGGGACTGAGCGTCCGGGCCAGGGCCGAAGCATTGATTTCCATTGCCCATCCCAAGTTCCGTGAAGAGCTCCGGGCAGCCGCCAGGGAGTTGCTGTATTGGGTATAACGCCCAGAGGACAAGAAACGTTCCGAAATTCACGGGTATTCCACCACAGGAAGCACCCATGGCAACCTACGATTTCAGGGGCAGCGAAGTTTACTATGAGATCCATGGGCAAGGGGACCCCTTCATCGTGCTCAACGGCATTTTCATGTCATGCGGTTCCTGGGCTTCTTTCGTACCGGAATTCTCAAAGCGCTGTCAGCTCATCCTGATGGATCTTTTGGATCAGGGCAAAAGCGCCCATTTGGATCACGAATACACCCAGCTGCTTCAGGCGGAGGCCGTCGTCGGGCTCATGGATCATCTGGGGCTGAAAACCGCCGACCTCTTGGGCATCAGCTATGGGGGCGAAGTGCTGTTGCATCTGGCGGCGGATTATCCGGAGCGGGTTGGCAAGCTCATCCTGGCCCATACATGCGCCAACACCACCCCTTGGCTTCGGGACATCGGCCGCTCCTGGCTTTACGCGATCCAGAGCTATGACGGCCATCAGTTTTTCAAGACCTGCATCCCCATCGTGTATTCCCCCAGGTTTTACGAGGAGAACTACGAATGGGCCTCCGCCCGGGAGGAACTGTTCGTCCGGGTGTTTACACCAAGGGTTTACGACGGGTTTGCGCGGCTTACCCGGTCGGCGGAAACCCATGACGCCCGGGAAAAGCTATCCCATATCAGGGCGAAAACCCTCGTGATCTCCGCGGATGAGGATCACGTGACGCCCCTCTACCAGCAGGAGTACATCGCCCAAAGCATTCCAGGTTCGGCACATCTCATCATCAAAGGCGCCGGCCACGCCTCCATGTATGAAAAGCCCGCGGAGTTCACGGCGGCTGTGCTGGGCTTCCTGATGCAATCCGGCGAAGTCAAAGTTCTATAAGAAATCAAAAAGCAACATGTGGAAGGAGCAGATTTATGGCATTGCGGTTGGAAGGTAAAGTCGCGCTGGTAACGGGAGGCTCGTCAGGCATCGGGGCATCCTGCTGCGCCCGTTTCGCCCAGGAAGGGGCGAAGGTCATCGCGGCGGATATGCGCCCCCTGACCTATGAGGCCCAAGGCGTGGAGTACATGGAGCTGAATGTGACGGACGCGGCTCAGTGCAAGTCGGTGGCCGAGGCCATCCTTCAAAAATACGGCAAGATTGACATCCTGGTGAACAACGCGGGGATCACAAAGGACGGGCTTTTGCAGAAGATGACCGATGATATGTGGAACGCTGTCATCGATGTAAACCTGAAAGGCGTATTCAACGTGACCCGGGAAGTGGCGCCTGCCATGATGGAAAAGGGATACGGTTCCATCGTCAACATCTCTTCCGTGGTGGGTGAGTATGGCAACATCGGCCAGACCAACTATGCCGCCACGAAGGCGGGCGTCATCGGCATGACCAAGACATGGGCAAAGGAATTCGCTAGAAAAGGCGCCAATGTCCGGGTCAACGCCATCGCCCCCGGATATGTGATGACCGACATCCTCAAGACCGTCCCAGAGGATCTCTTGAATAAGTTCAAAGCAATGACCATGCTGGGCCGCTTGGGGCAGCCGGAGGAAATCGCCAACGCAGCGCTGTTCCTCGCCTCGGAGGAATCCAGCTACGTGACAGGGCACACCCTGTCCGTCAACGGCGGGATGCGGCTCTGATCGAGGGCACGAATCGGCTTGTTCAGTGAATTCCGAACTCGATGATCCGCAGCGTCCTTTGGCAGTGTTCCCGGATATTGGCCATGGAAAATTGGGTGTAGACGCTCTGGAAAATGAAGATATCCGTGACAAAGTGGGTGCAGAGATCCGCCAATGTTGAGGCGTCCACCTCCCGACTGATTTCTCCCTTCTCTTTGTCAAAATCGATGCCAATGAGGAAAATCTCCCGGTAGCGGGACTGAAGCCGGTGGATCAGGCCCCGGGAAACCCCAAGGGCGTTGGAATAGAGTTGTTGACCCAAAGCGATATGGGATGGGTTCTGCATCAGGTATTCGCTGTCCCTGAGGTAGAATTCCTCAAAGAAGCTGAGAAACGGCGCTTTTTTATACAGCTCAAAGGCAGGCTTGACGTATTCGGACCGCCTTGCCCGCAATGTATCGAACAGGTAAACATACAGATCGTCCTTGGAAGGAAAGTACTGATACAAGCTGCCCCGGGCTATGCCGGCATCCCTCGCGATGTTGGACAGGTTTCCCTCCTGTACGTTCCGGGCGCCAAATTCCCGAACAGCGGCCGCGAGAATGCGCTCTTGCTTTTCAGCGGGAAGGTTAAAAAAAGTTTCTGTTGGCATACGTTCCTCCGCATCGTCGGGATGCTGCGATTATAGCGCACCCATCGACGCGAAGCAAACATATTTTCGAAAGGAGATTACCATGCGCAAGATTTTCATCGTAGCCGCCAAACGCACCGCCATCGGCAGCTTCAACGGAACCCTCTCCACCGTTCCCGCGCCCACCTTCGCCGCCGCAGTCACCCGAGATATTCTGAAGAGCACGGGCGTGCCCGGAGAGGCGCTAACCGAGGTGATCGTGGGCAACATTCTGCCCGCGGGCACGGGGCAGGGCATCGCCCGACAGGTATCCATCGGGGCGGGTGTCCCCATTGAGGTGCCCGCCTACGCCCTGAATATGGCGTGCGGCAGCGGCATGAAGGCCATGATGATCGCTGCCACGGGCGTCATGGCGGGCCTTGGCGAGCTCTACATCGCCGGAGGAACCGAGAACATGAGCCGTGCGCCCTATCTCCTCAGCGGCGCCCGTACGGGCCTTGGTTTGGGCAACCAGCAGCTGGTGGACCACATGGTCTACGACGCCCTCACCGACGCCTTTGACGGGCAGCACATGGGCATCACCGCCGAAACCGTGGCCAAACGGTACGGCATCCCACGGGAGGCACAGGATGCCTTCGCCTTCGCGTCCCAGCAGAAGGCCATCGCCGCGGTGGATGCCGGCGCGTTCAAGGATGAAATTGTGCCCATCACGGTGACGCTGCGGAAAGAAGAAATTGTCTTTGATAGGGATGAATATCCCAACCGAAAGACATCCCCGGAAAAGCTGGCCACCCTGCGCCCGGCCTTTCAAAAGGATGGCACGGTCACGGCGGGCAACGCCTCCGGCATCAACGACGGCGCGGCCTTTGTGCTCATCGCCTCCGAGAAGATGGCGGAGAAATATGCCCTGACGCCTTTGGCGGAGATTGTCGGCTTTGGTCAGGGTGGCGTGGAACCCAATGTCATGGGCCTGGGCCCGGTGCCGGCCATTCGAGAAGCGCTGAGAATGGCAGGAAAAACCTTGGACGAAATGGAATATATCGAACTGAATGAAGCCTTTGCCGCCCAATCTCTGGGCGTGATGATGGAACTGGCCCGGGAGCATGGCGTCTCCATGGAGGCGCTCATGGCCCGAACCAATGTGAACGGCGGCGCCATTGCCCTCGGCCATCCGGTCGGAGCATCCGGCTCCCGCATCGCGGTGACCCTGACCCACTTGCTTCAGGCGAAGGGGGCCACCTATGGCATCGCGTCGCTATGCATCGGCGGCGGCATGGGCACGGCGGTCATTCTCAAGCGCGTATAGCCTGCGCGGGAGGTATCCATGAAGAAGTATCAGGTCTTAAACATCCGCATTCCCTCCGGCGAAACCATCGCCTATAGGGAATGCGGCCAGGGCCCAACAGTGGTTTTGTTGCATGGCAATATGAGCTCCTCCGTTCATTGGCAGACGACCATGGAGGCGTTGGAAAGCCGCTATCATGTCATCGCGCCGGATCTGCGGGGGTTTGGAGACAGCAGCTATTTTGCGCCTTTCGATTCCCTTCGGGAGTTAGCGGCGGACATCATGGCATTTCTGGAAATCCTGGGCGAATTCAAATTCTCCTTGGTGGGATGGTCCACCGGCGGCGGGGTGGCCATGGAAGTGGCGGCGGACTGGCCGGAGCGGGTCATTCGGTTGGTTCTCCTGGATTCCGTTCCCCTGACGGGTTACCCCATGTTCCGCAAGGACGGGAAGGGGCAACCAATTCTCACCGATTTCCTCAGCGCCAAGGAGGACATCGCGGCGGATCCGGTGCAGGTCATTCCGGCTCTAAATGCCATGGCAAATCAGGATCGGGCGGTCATGCGGGCCATCTGGGACGCGGCGATCTACAACCTGCGCCAGCCCACCGCCGAGGAGTACGAGGCCAATTTGACCGCCACCCTCAAGGAGCGGTGCCTTGTGGACACCGATCACGCCTTGGCGCACTTCAACATCTCTCACCGCCACAATGGGGTTGAGGCCGGAAACGGGCGCATGGATTTGATCCAATGCCCCATCCACATCCTGCAGGGCCAGCTGGACATGGTGGTGCCGGAAGCGTGGACTCAGCAGATGCTCAAGGATTTTGGGGGCAAAGCCCAGTATGTCTCCTTTATGAAGGCAGGCCATTCGGTGATTACCGATGACCCGCCCCTGTTCTTCAACACGCTCAAGGGAATTTTAGGATAAAGCAGGTTCGCTGGCGGAGCTCCGCGCAAGGCGGTCTCTATTTCGCAGTCAATGAACATAATCCAACCACCACTTTGCGCTAACCCTAGCGCAAAGTGGTCAGCGTGTTGACAAAGTCGACACGCTCGAAGGGGCTGTCGCGGCAGGAACGAAGGAACGCCAAGGGGTTTCACCCCTTGGATCCCCACTTAAGGGATTTCATCCCTTAAGGATCCCATTTTCGCCTGCGGGCGGTTGTTTTTCTTGTTAAAATACCACCCATCGTGAGATGAAAATGATGGGATTCCAAAGGGCCGAAG
>JAVBOX010000135.1:0-7353 GCA_031550095.1 Eubacteriales bacterium | reverse complement strand
ACGGAAAACAGCGACCTCAGTATGAGATCGCCGCGTTGCTTGGCATTTCCAGATCCTATGTGTCCAGGCTTGAGAAGAAGGCCGTTCAAATGCTGGAGCGCGGCCTAAAAGGGTTGCCGTGATGGGGGAGAGGGGTTGATGCTGGGGCGGTGAACCGGCCTGCTTCCCGATCAAACCCCTCGTTCCCTGTCATACTCTTCCCATAGCGGGCGATAGGTTCGGACGGCGGTTTCATGCTCTTCCAGCGTCTTGGAGAAATACAGGGTGCCTTCCTTTGGGCTTGTGGAGCAGAAATACAGGTATTGCTCCTGGACAAACGCCTCATCCGGATACAGGGCCGCCTGAATCGCTCCCTTGGATGGACTGCAGATGGGGCCGATGGGCAGCCCCTTGTTCTGGTAGGTGTTGTAAGGGGAAGCTATGCTTAGTTGCTCGTCGGTCAGCGCCATTTTTTTGGAATGGGTGTAGTACTGAACGGTCACATCCGAGCCCAAAGCCATGTTAATCTTCAACCGGTTATGGAACACGGCGGATACCTTGGCAAAGTCGTCCGCCTTCGCTTCTTTTTCAATCATGGAGGCAAGGGTGATCACCTGGTCCATGGTCATGCCAAGGGCTTCGGCCCGGGTGTGGCACTCAGCGTTGAACACCACCTCAACCTGGGAAATCAGCTTCTGCATGACATTTTCCAAGGTGGCTGTCGTGAAAATTTCATAGGTGTCGGGCGCAAGATAACCCTCCAATAGGTAACGCCGCTGGCTCACGGTGCTTGTTTGAAGCACTTCGTCTATGTAGTAGTATTTTCCGTAGGTAACTTTGTCGTTGCAGGCGGTCAGGAAGGCTTCCTTTGTTGGCGCGACGCCGACGCTGACCAAATACTCGGCGATATCCTCAATGGTCCAACCGGGGATGATGGTGATCTTCCGGGTAATAGGATTGCCGTCGCCGGTGGTGAGCTGGTTGATAATCTCGCCCAAGGTCATGGCTTTGGTGAGGGAGTATTCGCCGGTCTGTATCTTCTGACTCATGCCTTGAAAGTCCATGAGGTATTTTAGCACAGAGCGATTGCGGATGAGCCCTTGCTCCTCCAGCTTGTTGGTGACTGAGGTTAGGGAGCTTCCGCTTTCCACGACAAAGATGACCGGCGTCTGGTCGCTTGGATCTATGGGCCAGAAAAACTTTTCGCCCATCATGTTCCAGCCCGTCAGAATCAAGCCGGCCAACAGAATAAACGAACCAATGCCAATCAGCAGTGGGCGCGCACCCCGCCAGAGCCAATCATACCAATAGAAGCCATATTTTCGCTCCTCATGGAGGGTCTGATGGTCATATTGCTTGCGATTTTTCACCGGCAGTCCTTTCCCGAAATCATACGTTCAACATGTCCATGTTGATGCCGCCCGCTTCGGAGATGATCTTGAATACATCCGCCAATAGTTTTTGCTGCCGCATTTCCGCCATCAAATAGGCCTGCACATCGTTGTTCATATACAGCAGGGACGCGATTTGCTGAAATCGCTGCATATCCTCCGGGGCAACCTGAGGGCCGCCCATGGCCTGCATCTGTAGGGCTGCCTGAAGACGCTTATATTCCGTGAGCAGCGCCCGGTTTGTGTCATCCGCCTCGGCCACCCTGCGGAAGCTGGCCGCGTCCTTTACCTCATCGCTTTCGCGAATCGCTTGGGCCAGAGTATGGGCGATGTCGTATACATTCATAAACGCTCCTCCTTAATAAAACGACAAAGCCGGGGCACATCGTCCCTTAGGGTGCGCCCCGGCGTCTTGCGTCATACATCCACAATGATCGGAAGGATCATCGGGTTTCGTTTTATTTTTTCGTAGATATACTTGTGCAGCTCATCCCGCACGCAGTTTTTGATTGGGTTCCAGTCGGAAGGCTCAATCTGCTCATAATCGCCTAAAATCCTGCGGACGATGTTGCGGACGCTTTCCATGAGGTCGTCCGCTTCACGCATGTAGACAAATCCCCGGGAAATCACCTCCGGCCCGGCGACCATGATACCCTGCTCGCTGTCGATGGCCATGACGACAATGATGAGGCCGTCCTGGGAAAGGTGCTTTCGGTCCCTGAGGACCACATTGCCCACATCGCCGATGCCAAGTCCATCCACCAGGACGCTTCCAGCGGGCACGCTGCCAATGATGGAGGCGCCTGTGGCGCTCAGTTCAATGATGCCGCCCTGCTCCGGAATGATGGTGTTTTTCACGTTCATGCCCATGCTTTGGGCGAGCTTGGCGTGCTGGCACAACTGCCTGTATTCCCCGTGAACCGGGATGAAATACTTGGGCTTTGCCAAGGCGTGAATGATCTTCAGCTCTTCCCGGCAGGCGTGGCCTGACACATGAACCTCTGCCAGGGATTCATAGATGACGTTTGCGCCGCAGCGGTAGAGCTGGTTGATCATGCGGGAAACAAGCTTTTCATTGCCCGGAATCACCGAGGAGGAAAGAATTACAAGGTCGCTGGGCCGTATCTTTACCTTTCGGTGATCGCCAAACGCCATGCGCATGAGGCCGCTCATGGACTCGCCTTGGCTGCCGGTGGTCATAATGACGACCTCATCCTCATTGTACCGGTCCAGATCGTCAATGTCGATGAGCCGTCCTTCTGGGATGCGCAGTTCATCCAGCTGGAGGGCGAGCTTTACGATATTCACCATGCTGCGGCCAACGACGCATATCTTTCTGCCATATTGCATCGCCGCGTCCACCACCATTTGGATTCGGCTGATGTTGGAGGCAAAGGACGCGATCAAGATGCGGCCTTTCGCATCTCGGAATAGGTTTTTGAACGTCTCAAAGACATTCCTTTCCGTCATGGTGAATCCGGGCCGCTCCACATTTGTTGAATCGCATAGAAGCGCCAAAAGGCCTTGGTTGCCATATTTCGCGATGGTGCTTAGATCCGTCGCGTCCCCTCCAATGGGGGTGTAATCGATTTTGAAATCCCCAGTGTGGAGAATAGTTCCGGCAGGGGTGCTGATGGCCAAGGCCACCGCGCCTGCGATGGAGTGAGACACCTTGATGAAATGAATTGAAAATTTGCCCAGCTGAACGGTGTCTCCCGCCTTCACCACATTGAGGGCCCCTCCCTGAACCTTGTGCTCCTTGAGCTTGTGCTCGATCATTGCCAGGGTGAGCCGAGTGCCATAGACAGGCGCGGGCACCTGCTGAAATACATATGGGGTCGCCCCGATATGATCCTCATGTCCGTGGGTGATGATATAACCCCGGACCCGGTGCTTGTTTTTCTGCAAATAGGTGATGTCGGGGATGACAAGGTCGATGCCCAGCATATCCTCCCGGGGAAAAATGAGGCCGCAATCGACCACAATGAGGTCGTCCCCATATTCGAAGACGGTCATGTTCTTACCGATTTCATCCACGCCGCCTAGGGGAATTACACGAACTTTTGGTTTCTCTGCCATAGAAACCCTCCTTTTAGATAATGATGAAGCAAAACACAAAACAAGCAAGAACAGACGCTCGATATTTCCGAACGCTGCTCCTCTTGACATGTACTCCCTTTATGAAATCAAGCAAACATGCCGCGGGTAGCGGCATGGATCATTTCAGGAACATACCTCAACACCATTAGCATATCACAGTTTTTCTGATTACGCCAGCGGAATTGTTGGCACCCAAGTGATTTCATGGAAGTTGTTTAGAAAATCATGGGTGTTGAAGGCTGAAAAGCATTTTTTTACAAGCGGTTAGGGGATGGGCGAGACGACAAAAGCGGCTCAAGGCCGACAGCACATCGCCCTATGAGAAAAAAGCGCCGTGGATACCAAGGCTCCTATCCCTTGGCATTCCGGCGCTTTTCATCTCATAAAAGAGGGACTATGCTTCCTATGCCTCCTGCTTGATCCTCTTCAGCGTTTTCAGAACATTGTCCTCCCCCCGCCCGAAAAGATCGTGGAGGCGCTTGTACTCGGCATAAAGGCTGTTATACGCTAGAACGTTTTCCGCGATGGGCCGGTATACGATATCCTTAACGCCGCCCATTTCCTTTGCCGCCTCCTGGATGGTGTCGTAGCCGCCTTTGGCCCTCCCGGCGGCCACGGATCCAAACATGGCGCTTCCCAGGGCAGGGGCCTGGGCTGAACGGGAGATGAAAATCTCTCGGTTGATGACATCCGCGTAGATCTGCATCATCATGGGGTTCTTTTCGGCGATACCGCCACAGGCATATAACTGGTCGATGGCCACGCCATTTTCCCCAAAGGTATCCACGATCATGCGGGTGCCGTATGCCGTGGCCTCGATGAGAGCCCTGTACATATCTTCCGGCTTGGTTTGGAGCGTCATGCCCAGCATCACGCCTGTTAAGTTGGTATCCACAAGGATCGAACGGTTTCCGTTCCACCAGTCCAGGGCAAGCAATCCGCTCTCCCCGATGCGGAGCCTTTGCGCCTTTTCGGTCAAAAGCTGCTGGATGTGGAGCCCCCGCGCCTTCGCCTCGGCCATGTAGCTCTCGGGGACGCAGTTTTCCACAAACCACGCGAAGTGGTCGCCTACGCAGCTCTGGCCCGCCTCAAAGCCCATATAGCCGGGAATAACGCCATCCTCCACGACGCCGCACATGCCGGGTACGAGCTTTTCTTCCCGGCCCAGCAGAATGTGGCAGGTAGAGGTGCCCATAATCATGAGCAGTTTCCCCGGATCCGTGATGCCCACGGCAGGAAGGGACACATGGGCGTCAACATTGCAGACGGCCACGGCGGTGCCGATGGCGAGGCCTGTGAGGGCGGAAGCTTTGGCATTGATTTCACCTGCTTTTGTCCCGATAGGATAAATGTCCCGGGAGAGCTTTTCATCCACCACATGGGAAAGGCGGGGGTCCAAGGCGGCAAAGAAATCATCGGAGGGATAGCCCTCCCGCTTGGACCAGATGGCCTTATATCCAGCGGTGCATGCGTTGCGGGCCTCCTTGCCGGTCAACTGCCAGACCACCCAGTCGCCGGCCTCGATGAACCGGTCCGCGGCGCCATAGACGTCGGGAGCTTGCTCCAAGGTCTGCCATATTTTGGGGATGGCCCATTCGGAAGAAATTTTTCCGCCATACCGGTTCAGGAAGGATTCCTTCCGTTCGGACGCGATCTTGTTTAGCCTATCCGCATGGTCCTGGGCTGCGTGATGCTTCCAAAGCTTGATGTAAGCGTGGGGGGTACGCGCATACTTGGGCTGGAAGCACAGGGGCGTTCCATCGGCGCAGCAGGGCATCAGGGTGCAGGCCGTGAAGTCGATCCCCAGCCCGATGACATCGTCTGGGATGACGGCGCTCATGCGCATCGCTTCGGGAATGGTGATGGCCAGGCAGTCCAGATAATCCTGCGGATGCTGCAACGCCCAGTCTGTGCCCAGCTTTGTTCCGTCGGGCAAGGCCGCGTCCATCACCCCGTGGGGATACTCCATCGTCGCGGCAGCCAGTTCCCGGCCTGTGCCGACCTCTACTACGAGAGCACGGGCGGAAAGGGTGCCAAAGTCTACGCCGATCACATATTTTCCCATCATCGCGCCTCCTCGAATGCTTTCATGTAGCGCAGGAAGTTCTGCCCTGCGATGCCCTCAATCTCCTTTGGCGAAAAGCCCCGGCGAGCCAGCGCGTTTAGCAGATTGGGGATCTGTCCCGGATGCTCCACGCCTTCCGGCGCCCTTTCAATGCCGTCAAAATCCGAGCCGAAGCCAACGTTGGCGATGCCGCCCAGTTCTCCGATATGGGCGATATGATCCACCAACGTATCGGCGTTGGCAAAGCCGGCGCCTGTGAGAAAATTGGTATAGAAATTAACGCCAATCCAGCCTTCCCGGTCGATCAAGGCGCGTATCTGATCGTCTGTCAGATTGCGCGTATGCATATGCAGCTTGCGGCAGCAGGAATGAGAGGCCATGGGCGGTTTTTCGTTGTGAAAGACCAGATCCCAGAAGCCGCCTTCGCCAAGATGGGAGACATCCGCCGCTATGCCAAGGCGGTTCATTTCATGAACCACTCCCCAGCCAAAGGGCTTGAGGCCATGGTGCCCTCCATCGCAGTGGGGGTAGGCGATGAGGTTTTCATGGTTCCAGGTGAGGGCAAAAAGCCGCACACCCAAGCGGCGGAAATACCGCAGGGTTTCGATGGAATCGCCGATGATCTCTCCGCCCTCAATGGAGAGCATGAGGCAAGTTTCCCCTTCTTTCGCGTCAAAAGGGCTGTCAACCTGACGCACGCCATGCTCCGTCAGCTGGGGGAGAGCGGCGTACTGGGCGTCCGCCATCGCTCTGGGAGCTAGTTCGCCTACGCCTTTTGGCCCTGTGGAGCCAGCGAAAAGCGCACAAACCTGCAGCGTCACCCCGCCATCCCGAAGGCGCTGGGGTGTGACCTGGGGATCGGATTTCTTCGTAAACTCGTTTTTGGATACGGAGCGAGCCAGCAGCGTATCGCAATGGGTATCGGCTATAAACATACGTGTCCTCACCTCGCTTGTTCATTGCATCATACTATAAAAAAACTAAAATGAAAAGAGTTACGGCACCAAACAGAGGGACCATCGTTGCGCCTCTGTTAAGCCCTGCAAACTTTGTTGCGCCCGGTGCGCTTGGCTTTGTACAGGGCGTAATCACTTCGGTGGAGGATCATCTCGTATGTTTCATCATCGGGCTGGTATTCGCTTAGGCCGGAACTGACGGTTAGTGAAATGGTTGTTTCTGTCTTTGCGGTTTTCCCCAAGTAAATTGTCTTCTCAGCGACGGCTTCGATGGCCCGTTGGGCGATCTTTATGGCCTGCCTTGCGTTCATTCCAGGCAATACCGCCACAAATTCCTCGCCTCCGTACCGGGCAAGCATATCGGTGGTGCGAAACTGTTGGCTCAAAATCTCACTGACAGCCACCAGGACCTTATCACCTGACGCGTGGCCATAGTTGTCATTTACCAATTTAAAGAAGTCAATATCAAAGAGCATTACGACGAAAGAGGATTTTGTTTGCCGCGCGTCCTCAAAAACCTCCGCTAGAAAATGGTCCAGGGACAAGCGGTTTGGAATCTGAGTCAGCACATCAATGGAAGCCATTCTGCTCAGGGATTGGGTGCTGTCCCGCAGCTTCATGGTCATCCTGTTGAAGGATTCTGAGAATGCGCCCAGAAAATCCACCTGCTGTGAAAAGTCGCCTTCCGCGATTCTCTTGGTTTGCCATGTTAAATGCTTTAGATTCGCTTGAAGGGCTTTCAGGTTGGAAATTATATAGCCCTTGCTCAGACATGGCTTGTTCAGCTCCCCGCGGCTCATGTCGCTGGAAAATTCCCGCAGGTCCATGATGTGTGTCTGCAGCTTGATAAACTCCGGACGCT
>JAVBOX010000024.1:0-5238 GCA_031550095.1 Eubacteriales bacterium | reverse complement strand
CGGAGCGCCCGCGATGATGAATGTATAGGCGTTTTCCGCTTCGCCTTTTTCGTTCTTATCCATCAACACGGCCGCGCCCATGCCTGTCGGCCCTTTGAGTACGGCAACGCGCACATCCGTCTTTTCAGCGGAAGACATGCACGCGGTCAGAAGCATTGCCGCCGTCAGCAGCAAAGAAACCAGTGTCATTCGCTTTTTCATAAAATTCCCCTCCGTCATTCTGGTCTGTTTTCCTTACTCCTTCGGAAGCCCGTGAAATGGCGCCCATTCCTCGCAAAAACGCCCTGTGCCTCCAGTTGGTCAAGCGCCCGATAAAGGGATGCTCTGCCGACGCCGGTCATGCCGGCCAGCTGGGATAGGGAATAGGGGAGTGTGAACGCTTCCCCGGTCCCAAGGCTTCTGAGCACCGCAATCAGCCTCTCCTGAATATCCTCCCCTGTCAAAACCTCAATGCGCCGGTTGAGGAACTGGATCCGCCGGGATAATAGCGCAATATAGTTTCGCGAAAGGCGCGGTTCCGCTTGAAAGGCCTCTTCCAATTGGGGTTTGGTCAGAAAAAGCACCCGGGCAGGTTGCTCTGCCAAGATCTCTACGGGATAAGCTTCGTCGCAAAAGAGAGACGCCATTCCAAACACATCGCCCGGTACCAGGCGGTTCATCAGTATTCGCTTGTTGTTTCCCGCCTGCTTATAGACCAGGGCGCTTCCGGCGAGGAGAAAAGCCAGGGATTGCATGTAGGAAGCCTGATCAAAAAGAACCGCCCCTTGCTGGAAGGATCGGATGGATTCGCCTTTCCTATACAGCGTCAAAAGCCACTCTTCGGAAACGCATTCGAACAACGGGTTATTGCGGAAGAGATTCCATTCTCCAGAAATCTGTCTCATATGAGACATTATAACACACTTTTTCCTAAGTTAAACCCTCATTTTAGAATTTTGATAATATTTTATCATGGACGAGCTCGCCGTAAAATTGCCAAAGGCCCAGACCCGCACCTTGTGCTCTCTTGGTTCATACGGTGATCATGTTAGGAGGTGCCGGTATGATTACCATTAGCCTATGCATGATTGTCCGAGATGAAGAAGCGGTTATCGGGCGATGCCTGCAAAATATGCGGGAAATCGCCGATGAGATCATCGTTGTGGATACCGGATCAGAGGATAAGACAAAGGAAATTGCCCGGGAATGCGGCGCAAGGGTGATTGATTTGCCATGGGAGGACAATTTTGCGGCGGCAAGAAATTTCTCGTTTGATCAGGCCACCATGGAGTACATCCTTTGGCTGGATGCCGACGACGTGCTGGACGAGGATAATATCGCTCTCTTTAAAGAACTGAAAAACACGCTGGATCCGTCGGTGGATGTGGTGATGATGCGCTACCACGTGGCCTTTGATCCGCACGGGAAACCGACCTTCACATTTTTTCGGGAGCGTTTGGTGAGAAGGACAGGAGGCTTTCGTTGGTTTGGCCGGGTCCATGAAGCCATCGTTTCCTCAGGCGTCGTGATCAGAAGCCAGATTGCCGTCCGCCATGAAAAGATCAAGCCGGGAGATAGCACGCGAAACCTGCGCATCTATGAACGCATGATCGCTGAGGGCGAAGTCTTGGAGCCGCGCCACCGGTACTATTACGCCCGGGAGCTATTCACCCATGATCGGCTTGACGAGGCCATCGTTCTCTTGCAGCAGAGCATCGACGATCCCAACGCTTGGGTCGAAAACAGGATCGGCGCGTGCCGGGATCTGGCCGCCTGTCTGCTCAAGAAGGGGGACGAAGGCGGGGCGCTTCAAGCGCTCCTGAAAAGCATGCTCCTCGGCGAGCCGAAAGCGGAGGTTTGCTGTGACATCGGAAGCATATTCATGGGGCGAGATGAATTTAAATCCGCGGCGTTCTGGTATCGCGCCGCGCCGGAATGCTCCCCCAGTGAGGAAGGCGGCGGCTTTGCATCGCCAGAATGCCGCGGATATATACCATTTATGCAGCTGTGTGTCTGCTATGACCGCCTTGGCCAGCACGAGTTGGCGGAGATGTGCAACGAACGGGCGGCACTTTTTAAGGAAGATGATCCGGCCGTGGAGCAAAACAGGGCATATTTCAGCCAAAGGCGTCTGCAGCAAGTAGAAGCGCACCCGTAACGCCGCTGTTGATGCCCAAGCCCGGGGGAACGATATATCCGTCAATTTCCTCAAGAATGGCCTTGTGCTGCACGTAACCGCCCAGCATCTCCCGAACCTGCCTGCGAATCGGGGGAAACAAGTGTTCCTGCTGCATGACGCCGCCACCCAGGATAATTTTTTCCGGAGAAATGACCACGATGGCCGTCATGCACATCTGTGCGAGGTAATAGGCTTCCAGCGCCCAAGCTGGATGGTCCAAAGGAAGCTCCTGAGCCTTCTTCCCCCATCGTTTTTCGATGGCAGGCCCGTTGGCCAACCCTTCCAGGCAGCCATCGTGGAAGGGACAAAAGCCGTGGGGTGTGGGGTCTTCCGGATGAGGGCGAAGCCAGAAATGGCCAAACTCCGGATGAAGCAACCCATGAACCAGATTGTTTTCCACCACCAACCCACCGCCGACGCCTGTGCCGACGGTCACGTAGAGACAGCTGGAAAGTCCGGCTCCCGCGCCTAGCCTATGCTCCGCCAACGCGGCCGCGCCTACATCTGTATCAAAACCGGTGGGTATGTTCAACGCGTCCCGCAGCGTCCAAAACAAGGGGAAATTTTGCCATGCCAATTTCGGCGTGCTTGTGATCATCCCAAAGGTGGGGGAGTCCCGCCGGGGATCCACCGGCCCAAAGGAGGCGATGCCCAGAGCGTCCACCCGCGCCTTACGGAAAAAATCAAGCAGCATTGGCATCGTTTCATCCGGCGTCGTCGTGGGAAAACTCTCGCGGGAAAAGACATTGCCCTTCGCGTCACCTGTTGAGCATATCATTTTGGTGCCGCCGGCTTCAAGGGCGCCAAGTAGCATGGAACTCATCCTTTCTTTACCGGAGAATGGTTACGCGGTCGGGTTCCATAGGATGGGCGTCTTTTGTGTCCAGAGGTGTGCCGATGGCGATGGACAGGCAGTAATCGAACCCCTTGGGGAATGCCAGCGCCTCCCGCAAAGAGGCGGCTTCCTCCCCGGCAAAAGCAAGGCGAGGCATGCCCAGAATCACGCTGCCCAGCCCTAAAGAATGGGCGGCCAATGCCATATTCTGAATTGCCATGCCCGCATCCGTCTGGGCATAGGCCATTTCGGCGAGATCGGGACATGAAATAAAAATAACTGTCGGCGCATGATAGAAAACACTGTACGCGGGATCTGAAAAGCGCGGGCGCATTTCCTCGTTGCACCGTTTCAGCATTTCAACGCGAAAAGCCTCATTGACGCGCTTGAGCAGCTCACTGTTTTGAACGGCTGTGAAATGCCAGGGCTGCTTGTTATTGGCGCTTGGCGCTTCTTTGCCCGCCTCTAAAATCGACTGCAGTTGGCTCTCGGTGATCTGTTCGGGAGAATAGGCTCGGTTGCTGCGCCTATCGGCAATGGCCTTCAAAACGGAGTTATCCACAGCTAGGCCTCCTCATTGTTTTTTCCTATCATAGCATGTATACTAAAGAATGGAAAGAGGGATAAAAATGATCGATAAATCGGTTCCATATTTCCCAATCATCATGTGTTTGCCCGGTGGAACGCCGCTGCCGGATATTCCATCGCTTCCCGATGGATATGCCTATCGGCTCTACACCCCGGGGAATGAAGCCGATTGGTGCGCCGTTGAGGTATCGGTGAAGGAATTCGATCATGAATCAAAGGCAAAAGAATGCTTTAAGAGAACTTTTTTGCCCCATGAGCCGGAGCTGCTCCGCCGCATGGTCTTTGTCGCGGACTCGAATGGGAGAATTGTGGCCAATGCCACCGCATGGTGGGGCTCCGATGAAAGCCTTGGCACCTTCGCCCGCCTTCATTGGGTTGCCGTTATGCCGGATTTTCAGGGCAAGGGGTTGGGCCGCGCTGTCGTGGCCAAGGCCCTTGCCCTATTCCCCGAGGTTGGCCCCAAGGGAGATATTTGGTTGACCACCCAAACATGGAGCCATATTGCCGTTGGCCTATACGCCAGCATTGGCTTTCGCATGCACCGGAGCGGGACCCCTGGAAGGGATAAAAATGGATATCAAGAGGCCATGAATGTGCTTCGAACAGTCATGGAGCTCGCCGTATATCAAAAGCTTTTGGAGACATCACTCGAATAGTCGCTCCTGCTTGAAGCCGCCGCTCTGCCGAATGATCGCGTTGGTCTCTCGAAACGTGAAGGGCAACGCCAGCCGTTCGCATGTTTCTTCATATCGCTGAAAGAGAGCCTTACTTTTTAGGCTGGGCAGAATATAGCTGTTCCCATAGGTTTTTGTGTAGAGGGCTTTTACGCCGGGGAAATGCCGATCCAAGGCCGCGTAATAATACTCGCGATTTCCTTCACGAAGCGTCATGCCCATATAGGTATGCACATAGGCGGCTCCGCTGGCTCTCGCCATTTCCAGAAGGGAAATGATGTTCTCATCTGTATCTGTTAAAAAGGGCAGCACCGGGTTAATCCAAACCCCCGCGGGAATTCCCGCAGCCGTCAAGCTTTTGAGGGCGGCGAACCGTGCGCTGCTGGGCGCGACGCCCGGCTCGATGAAAAGGCTCATGGAATCGCTTGCCGTTGTGATGGAAAAGGTCACATGGGCAGGCGCGTTTTTTTGAATGGACAGCAGCAAATCGATATCTCTGGCCACGAGAGGGGATTTGGTGGTAACGCCAATGCCGAATCCATACCGCGCCAAGAGGATCAAGGCGCCGCGGGTGATACAGGAGGTTCCCTCCTCAGGATTATAGCCGTCGCTCATGCCGCCAAGGCCTACGATGCCCGGTGTCCGCCTTCTTCGCAGCTCATCGTCCAGGATTCCCAGCGCGTTCTCCTTTGCCCGAACCTCCCCGGGGGCGTCCAGGTGATAGCAGGCCGAACGGGCGTCGCAATAGACACACCCGTGGGAACACCCCCGGTATAGATTCATGTTGTAATCTCTCGGGAAGAACTCGCTCCCGTCGCTCCCATGGGAGATAGCCTGTAGGATGCTTTTGGCCGGTTCAAACCGCATTCCGAATGCTCCGGCTCTGTAGATCCTTCAGTTGGGTCAGGAGGAATGGGATCGAAAGGGTAAAGGTGAACAGATCCGCCAGCGGTTGCGCAAGTTGCACGCCCAAAAGCCCGAAC
>JAVBOX010000120.1:0-21495 GCA_031550095.1 Eubacteriales bacterium | reverse complement strand
AAGCTTCGGCTTTCCATTTCCTTTTTATGGAAATGCCTTTTGAGCCAATTTCAGCCTCTTTGCTGGCCCTGGAATTCGTCGTTCCCTTCTGTTCTCATTTGTGTCCGGACGATTCGCTGACTTCTGCAGGAGACCCTACTTGATCTTTTTGTCTTGTTTATTGCGGGTTATGACCTCTTCCCGTTTCCCCGCGCCAAGATATCCGCTAGCGCCTGGACTGTTTCTTCCTCGCCGCTGAGCAACCGTGATGTCACGGTCACATCGTGCGCATTGGCCGATGTGCCTACCAGATGGCGCGTCAACCCGCTCTTCTTGTCCACACCGATATGCACCTTGTAACCGAAATGTCAAGTGTTGCCCTTCTTAGTTTGACGCGCCTCAGGGTCGCGCTGTTTTTGTTGATTCTTCGTTGAAGACGGCGCTGATATCAATGTCGAATCCATGATGCTGCCCTCTTCTTTTCCACGCGAAAAGGAAGTGCGCAACGACAACTCACATCCGCTAACGGATGACGCCTTTTTTTAAAATTATACAGGCGTATAGAGCAGATTCACCCGTTTGAATGGTTGCATAAGCATTCCGACTCCGCTCATAAAAAGCGAAGCGCTCCTCATATCCGATTTGGGCGGATGGCTCATATTGGGCAATGGTTTTACGAAACTTTGCCCAGATAGTCGGCTCTCCATCCGGCATAGAGCCCGGGACCACCTCCATCAGCGTCACAGGCGCATCCACAAAATCATCCAAAGGGAACAGCTGTAAAATCGCATCCAGAATCTCATTGGCACCGTGGCCATCACAGCGCACACAGCGCTTGCCCGTGGTATCCGCGGGAAAGTTTCCGTCCCCAATCACTATTTCATCTCCAT
The DNA here is from genome assembly GCA_031550095.1 of Eubacteriales bacterium. Lineage (GTDB taxonomy): Bacteria > Bacillota > Clostridia > Christensenellales > Aristaeellaceae > Avichristensenella. The sequence goes on along the minus strand of JAVBOX010000120.1, from coordinate 20,626 downwards.
GCCCCATTGCCGCCAATGTCTTCAACAATTCCGGTGAGAGTAACGGTGAAATTCCTTTTAGCATATGCTTCGCCTCCTAGATCTGCATGATCTGCTCTTTCACGGACTCAGCCATTTCATAGGGTTTATCGACAATCTCCGGCCTGCCGAAATTGCGAAAGAACCATTCCACACTCATATCCAGCCATTGCTCGGCCGCAGCATCCACCATGGCCAGCCGGCCATTGGCGGTCACGTGATTTCCCAGCGCCAACCCGTGTTCTCCCTGCTGGAAGATGTGCAGCTCATAAGGCGCTTTTGCTTTGGCATACGCCTCCGCGAAGCGCAGCACTGACGCGCCCGACACCAACGCATCCTCGGAGGTGTGCCAACAGAACATAGGAATCGCACCTTTGCTCACCTTTGTATAAAGGTTCAACGCCTCCGCTTGCTCTGGCTGATATCCCTCTCCCAACAGCGACGCCATGAGCGGGTTCTTCGCATCCTGGCTTTCCGGCCGCCAGATTTCCACAGCTGGATATCCCAAAATCATGGCATTGGGTTTGTGTTCTCCACAAAGGCCCACCCAGGCCGCCAAGTGCCCGCCAGCCGAAAAGCCCACAGTGGCGATCCGGTCAGGGTCAAGATACCATGCGTCCGCATTCTTTCGCATCAGGTCGATGGCTCTGGCTGCGTCAAGCAGAGGCTTACAGCCTTTCGCATTCTTGCCTACGGAATACCGAAGCACAAAAGCCTGAAATCCTTTGGCGGCATAAGCCAGGGCGATAGGCTCCGCCTCCCGGTCCGAGGTGAACAAATACGCCCCGCCCGGGCACACCAGCACGGCGGGCTTCCTGGTAAACGCCGGCATCTCCCGAGATGCTTCCTGTACATAGCCGGTTAACGTGACCCGCCCGTCCGGATCCAGATTTTCGTGAATGATCCGCATGCGCATCCTCCTCTCCATTGGTTCAAAAGCCGAGAATTTACCCCTTCACGCCACCCAAGGTAATGCCTTTGACAAAGTTCTTTTGAATCAGGGGATAGATCACCATGATCGGCAAGACGCCCAGTGTCGCCATGGCCATGCGCACTGTTCCCTGGGGAATCTTTGCCAGACCCTCGTTGGCGTTGCTCACCTGCTGCGCGTTTGTGGCCAGCATCTGGATGTTTTGCATCAGACGGTTCAAAAGATTTTGGATACTATATAGATCCGTCCGTTTGAGTAGATAAATATATCCATTGTTCCAATCGTTCCAATAGGCGATCCCCACAAACATGGCGATGGTGGCGATCATGGGTTTTGCCATGGGAATAGCCACTAAAAGCATGGTTTTTACTTCACTGGCTCCATCGATATGTGCCGCCTCTAGTATCTCACTGGGTACGCCGGCCACAAAATAGCTCTTCATCAACAACACATTAAAAGCGTTCATCAGCAATCCCGGAATGAGCAGGCCAAAGAAGGTATCCTTCACGTGAAAGACCGAAGTGTAGTTGATATAGGTGGGCACAAGCCCGCCGTTGAAAAGCATGGTAAAGAATACATAGAATGTGATGATGCCCCGAAAGGGTAGCTTGGGTTTAGACAAACCGTACGCCAAGGGCGTGGTGATCAAAAGGCTGCATACCGTGCCCACTGTCGTGAGTAAAAAAGACATGCCATAAGCCTTGAGAACCACATCTCCGTTTGATTTGAACAGCCATTCATAGGCATAGACGCTCCACTTGGTTGGAAAGAAGGAATAGCCGTTTTGCAAAAGGGCAGCATTATCCGTAAAGGAGGAAATAATCATCAGAGCAATAGGAACCACCGCTATCAGGGATAAAAGGGTCATCAGAAGATGCCCCAGAAAATTGTATACCTTCTCTTCTTGCGTCTTCATCTTCCGCTCCCCCTAAATCAGCGCACTGTCTTTATCAACGACGCGCACCAGCATGTTGGCTCCCAATACCAGGATAAAACCCACCGCTGACTGGTACAGGCCCGCCGCCGCTGACATAGAGATATTTCCAAGCTGCACAAGGCCGCGGTACACATAGGTGTCAATGGTATTGGTGGTGGCATAGAGCGCCCCTTGATTCATGGGTACCTGATAGAACAGTCCAAAGTCCGAATAAAAAATCCGGCCGATGGCCATCAGGGTCAACATGACGATGGTGGGCTTCAACAGCGGTAAAGTAATATACCAGAATTGCTTCATTCTGGACGCTCCGTCAATCAGCGCCGATTCATAATACGCACGGTCAAAGCCCAACAGGGTAGCCAGATAGATGATGCTATTATACCCGATGCTGCGCCAAGCGTTGACAAAAACGATAATATAGGGCCAGTGTCTCGGCTCCGCATACCAGTTAACCGGAGTTTTTCCAAAAAGGGGAAGAATAGAATTGTTGACAAAGCCGTTGGCTACACTCAAAAAGGCAAAAACCAAATAGCCAATAATGACGGTTGAAATCAGGTTCGGCAGCAAGATCACGCTCTGGTAAACTTTTTTTCGTCTCCCATTCAGCTCGCCAAGCACCACTGCCACCAAAATAGCCAGCACAGTGTTGATGACGATAAAAGCCAGATTGTAAAGAATCGTGTTGCGGGTGATGACCCACGCATCGCTGGTTTTAAACAGATACTCAAAGTTCTTCCAGCCCACCCATTTACTTCCAAAGATGCCTAACTTGGCATTGTACTGTTTGAAAGCGACAACCACTCCCGGCAAGGGCATGTAACTGTTGATGTACAGATAGACCAATCCGGGAAGCATCAACAGATAAATGGGCCAAAACCGCTTTACGGCCTTCCAGGTCGCCTTGAGGCCTCTGGGCCGCTCTAGCTTGACGCTTTGTTTTTTTGCCAATGGGCTCACCCTTCCTTCCGTTGCTAGATCGGGAGATAAGAAAGGGGCGGGCCATAACCCGCCCAAAATGTTTCCATGTTTACTTTGCTGTCTTAGCCCATTCGTTCAATTGCGCCTGCTTGTCGTCAATGATCTTTTGCAGTCCGGCAGTCATCAGCTTAGCGTTCATTTCGGGAATTCCTGTTTCAGGATTCACATACCCGAACTCCAGGCTGTAACGATACTCATCATAGGCGTTTTGCACGGCGGTAAGTTCGGTGGCACTGTTTGTGGAGTCAAAGGTGAAGCCGCAGGCGGAGGATTGCTTCGCGTTGTCGTTGAAGGACTTGATCTGTGCCCAAAGATCGGGGGTATTGCCGTTCCACACGTAGGTGATGAATTGGTTGGGCAACTCCCAGTTCACATTGTGGAAATAGCCGCAGGTGACAGCATCCACGCCGTTGGCATAGTCAATGAGGCCGCTTTCCAACACCTGATAGTGCGTGCCATCAATGCCCCAGCTTAAAAGATTGGCCAGCTCTGGGTTTGTGTAGAACTCGTTAAGCAAGAGAATGGATTTTTCCGCGTTGACTGTGTTCAGCGAAACGCACCAGGGGAAGGACGCGATTGCCGCTGAACTGATGTAGTCTTCCAGGGTTTGGAATATGGTCATGTCCCGGCCGCACATGTTTGTTTCCTGCTGCTTGATGCCAGGCTTGCCGCCCGTGGTGTAGGACATGAGTGTGCCCGCCTTCACCAGCTCGGTAACCGTAGTGGTATCGGTAGCAGCGTCGGGGCTGATGTAGCCCTTCTGATTGTAGTCATACATCCGCTCGCAATAGCTACGATAGAAATCGGTTTCGAACAAGTTCACCACGCTCTGTCCCGCGCCGTAGTCCGTCAGCACACCGAACTCGGAACCGCCCAACATGTCCACATTGGAGAACTGACTCATGGACAGCTTCACCGGGCGGTACACTTCCAAATCCGGGTATTTCTCGTGGAGCTTTGCGTAAATGTCGTTCAGCTCGTTCAGGGAAATCTTCACGATCTCCTGATCCTTGGGCACTTCATAGCCTATGCCCTCCAGATATTCGGTGGCCACGGCAGCGCAGCCCCGGCCTTGGGCCATATCCCGGTTGTTGGGTAAGCCGTACAGTACGCCGCCAATCCGACAGGCGTCGATATACTTTTGTCCAACCGCCTCGACGATGCCCGCGCCGTAGGTTTGCAAAAGGTTATTCTCTTCCAGGTCGATCAGATAGCCCTGAGCCACCAAAGCCGGATAGTTCATTAAAATGGTGGTAAAGATGTCCACCTGTTCCCCGCCAGATAGAGCCAAGGTGACCGCCTGCTGGTAGGAACCCACGTCCGCGATCTGGATGTCCACCTCTACGCCGATCTTTTCCCGGGTGATTTTGTTGATGGCGTCCTGTACAAGCTGCACGTCCGCAGGGGCGCCTGTCCAGGACATAAACATCATTACCAGCTTGGTCACCGCTCCGTCAGCAGTGGCCAGTGCGCCGGTGGACAAGGTAAGAAGCATAGCAGCGGCAAGAAATAGCGCGACAATTTTCCGTTTCATTTTCGTGTCCTCCCATCCTTTTGATGTTCCGCCTTTACCGTTGGCAAGGCTTTGTTGATTTTATTATAGTTGGAAGTCCCAAAGCAAAAAACAACTATCCTGCGATGATTTGATACGCTGGTGTGAATCTGGGAAAGGTCCCCCCCATTTTCTTTACAAGGCTGCGTTTTCATGCTAAAGTACCCATACACCAAAGAGGCGGGGGGTGGCTCCATGCGACAAAAGATTTCCTTTCACTCTCTTCGCTCCCGCATGGTTCTCCTTTCAGGTGCGCTGTTCGTAGCGATTGCGGCACTGCTGGTCTACCATAACCTGGTGGCTGCGAATCTGCTCAGAGAAGAAATTTGCAACGCCGCTCAGCAACTGCTTTCCGCATCCGCAAATCGCCTAAACGACAGTTTTTCCAGCGCTTCCACCTATATTGCTTCCTTTGTTTTCGAAAAATCGAATATAGAATCCTTGGAACGTTCCACTTTGGACACCACAGACTTTCATATTGCCGTAGCTCGAATCAAACGTCAATTCGCGAATTCCCTACCCGGCTATGGAGTGGATAGCTTTTTCTATTACGATCCAACACGCCATCTCTTTTTTGCCAATACCGCGGATCTAAACAACCCTGTCCGTGAGGCTTTGATGCGCGAGAAGAATCTCCCCATAGCCAAGTGGTACGCCATCCCCATTGATGAAGATTATTACTTGCTGCGCATCACCAAGGTGAGCCGCAGCTACATCGGCGCATGGATACGGGTGTCCTCCGCCCTGTCCCAAGTACAAAGCGGAACCTTCGCGGACAGCGCAGTCTATTTGCTGGATGACTCCAGTACCTTTTTGTCTAAAACCTCGCCGCTGGATGTTCTGCCTACGGCCTTGAGCGAACCTGGCTATTCCTTTATAAGCGAGGGAAAAGAGCGGTTTTTGGCGGTTACTCAAAAAGCCTCTTTTGGCCGTTTTTCTTTGATTACCCTCATTCCGGACGCGACCGTTTCTTCCAATATGAGCCGTTTCAATTTGGTCATCATCCTGGCAAGTCTGTTCGCTTTTTCTATCATTGCGTTTGCCACCGCCATGCTGCAACGCTGGTTTGTGGGCCCCGTAAAGGACTTAACCGCAGGTATCCGCGCCCTGCAAAGCGGCGATTTCCATGTCAGCCTTCCCGCCAATACCTATGGCGAGTTTCTTGAGGTCAACCAGGCCTTCAACGCAGCCACAGAGGAAATCGCAACCCTGAAAATCGATATGTACGAAGAACGGCTCCGCAAACAGAACATTCAAATGCAATACCTCCAATTGCAGATCTCTCCCCATTTTCTTATCAACTGCCTGAACACGATCTATCAATTGACCGATACGAACCAGCCAGAGCTTACCCGAACCATGCTGTGCACCCTCAGCGAACATCTCCGTTATACCCTGTCCTCCAGCCAAACCGTGACTTTGGAGGAAGAACTGCGGCACGTGGAAAACTACATCGCCCTATCCGTCGTCCGATATCCAGGTAGCGTTGCGCTGTATACGGACTGCCAACCACAGGCGCTCAAGGCCACTGTCATCCCTCTTCTGCTGCTGAATTTTGTAGAAAACACCATCAAATACGAGGCCGCCATGGGGAAGCTTCTACAAATCCACATTTCCATCCGCAAGGTGCGGCAGGCGGAAAAATCCACGATTCACCTTTGCATCTGGGACACGGGTGGCGGTTTTAATCCAGAACTCCTTTCCGATTTGCAGGATATTCCATCCTATATAGAAAAGTACAAGGAGCAGCACATCGGCATTGGCAACGTGTTTCAGCGAGCCCGTATTGTATTTGGCGATTGTGATTTTCAATTCCGCAACAGGTCAGGGGCTGGCGCACAGATTGATATCGCCATCCCATATCTGCCCTTTTTGAAAGCGGGGGATCGCGATGAATCTGCTGATCGTGGATGATGAGTATTACAGCGTAGAGGGCATCCATCGAAAAATTCGAGGCGCCGTGCCGGATTTCAATCTGATCCTTCGGGCTTATTCCCTCGTCCAAGCCCAGGGGTGTTTTCAGAATCATCCCATTGATGTGATGATCACCGATATTGAAATGCCCAAGGGAAATGGATTGGAACTGGCCGCCTGGGTAAAGGAGCGATTTCCCCAGACGATATGTATTTTCCTGACCTCTTTCGCAAATTTTGAATACGCTTCTACGGCCATCAAGCTACAAAGCTTTGATTATCTGCTCAAGCCCGTTAAAGAAGAAGATCTGATAGGATGTGCCCTGAGAGCCGTAGAACGGGTTCGACAAATCCAGGGAGAGGATGAGCAAAAAAAGCAGGCAAGCCACTGGCGCACCGCGAAGACCCCGCTTACGGAGCGGTTTTGGCTGGAGCTTTTTCAGGGAATCATTCCAGCAGAGCCGTCTGCCATTGTGCGCGAGCTCACCTATCGAAATCTACCATCCACGCTAGCGGATCGCCGCTATTTTCCCGTGCTGCTCCGCTGTGATAGCCTTGGGGACGAACCGCCATGGAACCGCAACCTATATGAATTTGCCCTCAAAAACGTCCTGGCGGAATTTCTCTTTTCATCGGATGAAACCCCCAGTATTCTTCGCATTGCTGATTTTCACTATTTGATCATTCGTTTTGACAAACAAGCTTTGGAGAACCAAGCCGAGGGATGCGAGAAAGCCTTGACAGCTTGCGTTCACGCCCTTCCTGGGCATTTTCAGTTCTTTTATAACAAGACTTGCGACATTGAAGAAATCCCCGGGGCTGCCCAATCCCTGTTTGCCTACGCCCGCAACCAGATCTCCGTGCAAAATCACTCAGGGCCTATCTCCAGTTTCCGCGGCATTCTTCGTGAAACCTCTCCACTCCCTGCCCAGCGCTGGGGCGAGCTTCTGTTGGCCCGTAAAGCAGCCGACCTCAAGCAAGAGGTGGCAGATTTTCTATCTAGTCTTCAGCGCTTGCCTTCCAGCCGGGAGGACCTGATTCGATTTTATCATGATTTTTTGCAAGTGGTCTATTCGATTATGGACAAAAACGGGGCTTCGGCACACCAGCTCTTTGACAGCCAGATGCCCGAAGTCCCTTTGGAAAACGCATATGACAGCATAGAACATATGCACATTTGGTTGGATCAAGTCCTTGCCAACTTTTTAGCCTGCATGGATATGGTGGTCGGATCTCAAAATGCGGTGCAGGAGGTATGCCGGTATATTCGAGAGCATCTTTCCGAAGAACTCAGCCGCAACGAGTTGGCAGCGACAGTTTTCATGAGCCCCCATTACCTTTCCCACGTCTTTCGGGAAAAAACCGGGGACTCGTTGACCAACTATATCACGGAGCAGCGTATACAAAAAGCCAAGGAATTGCTGCTGTCCAGCAATCAAAGCATCCGGGATATAGCGCTGGCTTGCGGATTTCAGAATATTTCCTATTTTGCCAAACAATTCAAACGGGCAACGGGTAAAACACCGCAGGCCTATCGGAAGGAACCCTGAGATGCCTTTCTTTACTCTTGCCGCAAGCGGATTGCCATGTAGGGTTTTCTTGGCAGCGGAATGGTGAACACGCCGCTGTGAACGCCCGCATCCATAACCGTCATGTCCCAAGTGTCGATCACCTCGGCATGATAAGTATGCCCGGGGGGCATGGAGAAAACCCGCTTGCAGGGGCGACCAAAGCCAAAATAATATAGAAAATATCCTGCGCCCATCAACGTATCCACAGTAGCCGCCACCTCGTCCCACATACCCTGGGTTCGTTTTAGACCCATGCCAGGGGTTTGACAAAGAATCTCGTGCAAGAACCGGATGCGCGCCGGGCTTTCGCCGTACAAGTCTCCGCCGTGGCTCCACCACAGGATGCCATCGTCCCGGTCAAATGTTTCCCCGTGTGTGGCGTAACCGCCCCTAAGAGCAGCTTCCCAGTACCGGCGCACCAATTCTTGCCCGCTGATGTTCCCCCAACCCTGATCAATGTCTCCTTCATAGGCGATCTCGTCCAGCACCACAGGCTTGCCATAACGAATCCTAAACTCATCCGTATACTCGGCACATTTGTAGATATCCTGGCGCTGTATGCTGCAATGGGAGATCCAAGGGCGCGTATAGTCATACATCTCCATACAATTGTGAATGGACCGAAGATGATGATAGGGATCGCAATCGACCACGACTTGGGCCATCCGTTCCCAATCCGGGACAGTCTTTTTGCGGAGCAGATCATACTCATTTGCCATAGACCACCAAACATTCCGGTAGGCGGCAAAGCGGGCCATGACATATCGAAGATATAAGTCATCCTGCTCCGGGGTCATCTCGGAAAAACCCCAGCGGTCATATGCATGAAACAGGATTAGATCCGCCTGAATGCCCAGTTTTCCCAATGATTCAATGCTCTTTTCAACCTGACGGAAATGGGCGGGATTGAAGCGTGTGAAGTCCCACTGGTTTCCAGGCTGTACACCCATCAGTGAGTAAAAACTGCCAGTGATTTCCTTTTTGAACACACAAGGGATCCCCTCATAGGGATAGGAAATGGGCTCATGCAGGTTATACAGATAGTGCTTTGGAAACACACAATACCGAATTTTGTTGAAGTACCCGCCACGCAGCGTGTCCAGAGTCTTTCTTTGCAGTTCCTCGGATTGCAATTCCCATGCGTAACAGGTCGTGCCCAGGGGATAATAAGGTGTTCCGTCCTCATACTCAAAATGGTAGCCGCGTGTGCGCACTGGCCCACGATTGCCTGCCTGAGGCTTTGTTACGGTAAACGCTCCCTCAAAGACCTCCTCGGAAAAGCTGCCTTCCACGCGAAAGGCGTATTCTCCCTCAAAGGAGGGCATAAAGCGCACCTTATAAGCCCCGTTGCCATCATAGAATCCCAGCACAGTAACGCTTTCGTTTCGTCCGGTAAAGGTGGCGGTGATGGAACAATCCACAAAAGGGTTCCCCTCCGCTTTTCCCGGCATGGATGCCTCGAAGACACCCCAGCGCTCAACACTATCCAAAAACTGTAATTTTTCTTGCCGATGAACACAACAATCATTCGTCATATTCTCTCCTTTATTGAACAACGCCTAAAGGCGTGATAAACCGAACCCGTTTGAAAGGTTACTCCCCCGGCTATAAAAAAGCCCATTCCCTTGCCTACGAAAGCCTCCCTTTACTTCGCAAGGCTTTGGTCGTCTGTTGGCTTTCCTCAAGGATAACGGCGCCGAAGCTTATGGTGGTATTTGCGTGGCGGCACCTGAAATAGCAAACTGTTGTTCAAAAAAGTAATCTCACCTCTCATTCGACAGTGACCCTTTGCGTTTCTTGTGCGCTCCATAGCTGCATTATAGCCGGAGCTAAAACTATGTCAACAAATTTTATAAAATGATTTAGGACAGCCTGTTCCGTATGATGTGTCCCATTGGCAATAGTGCCCTGCTTGCGACCACCATTGGGCCACGGAATATCATATCCTTGCCTTCCTTCGCAGAATCGACTCAATTTTTTGATATACTTACACTTTAGCGCGAACAGTCTCCCCAACATGAAACACAGGAGTAAGCAAAATCTCTGTAGCAGTATTTTGATTGTTTTTCTCAATGCGATAAAGAAGTTGCCGCACCACCAGACTGCTGCGCTCCCTATGGGGCATGCTGAAACGGCTTAAATCCATTGTATGCAAAGCTGTGGCAGGCAGATCATCAATGCCGATGAGGGAAATGGTTTCAGGCACAGAAATATTCAGCTTTTTCAGCGCCATCAGCGTGCCAATGGACACCGTAAAGTTTTCTAAAAACAGCGCATCCGGCAGCGTTTCCCTTCTTTGCAGGTATCCGCTCAAAAAATCACATATCATGTCCGGCGTGCTTCCCACATCCAAGATTTCCGGCCTATGTCCTTCCATATGGCCCTCAGAAAAATACTGAAGATAGCTTTTGCGCCGGATAACAAAATTGTGGATGGCAGCGGAGTGCCGCAAATAGACAATGTCCTGATGCCCATTGTCTTTTAGGCGTTGCATCCCATCAAAAACCGCCTTGGCGTTATGGAAATTTACAACATCCCAACCTTCGCCGCCCATCTCGCAATCATACAACACCAAGGGAGCTACGCAATTCTTCAATGTAGGGTAAAGACTGGCGGGAAGCTCGTTTGCCTCTAGCAGTACCCCTATGGCTCCTTCCCCTTCACCGTTCACCAACGCTTCGTTCAGCTCTTCTTTGTTTGAAACGCTAACCAGCCGCAGTTCAATATGCTTTTGCTGCAAAAGGCGGGATATTTCCACATAACTTAGGTTAAACAGATTCCATTCCTCATAGTCCTTCAAGTGCTCCGTAGCGGTGAACAGAATAAGCTTTACAAAGGCGTCCGCCGAAAACGGTTCCAGTTCGGTTTTGGCGGTTTTCATATACTCAAATATCCGCTGCTTTGTTTGCTCACTCACCCCTGCTCGGTTGTTCAACGCGAGGGATACCGTAGCCTGCGAAATGCCCATATTGTGGGCAATTTCTTTAACCTTTATCCTTCGCATCACGGTTCGCCCCCTTTTTCTTTATGTCACAGACGCTTTCCCTCTCAATAAAGCTTGTGCACACTTGAATTTTTGTTCGAATCCTGTTATCGTCACGCATCATCTCCACCACGCGGCGAACCGCCAGCTGTCCCATTTCCTGTTTGGGTACGCGAATGGTGGTTAAAGGTGGGTTGGATATTTCACTATACGAAATATCGTCAAACCCAATGATGGATACATCCTCCGGTATGCGATATCCACATTGTTGCAATGCTTTCATGACCCCAAGCGCAATCATGTCGTTGTCGGCAAAAAAAGCCGTGGGCAGCGGCGCACCGCTCCCGATATGCGCCAGCATATCCTCATAGGCTCCGTTTATGGATGTTTGCACCGTCACAATATGATCTGGATTCACATCCAGTTCGGCCGCTTGCATGGCCAACCGGTATCCTTGCGCCCTTGCGTGGAAAGCTTTGATGCGAAAGCTCCCGCGTAAGTAGCCGATCTTATTGTGACCTTTGCTAATCAAATAAGAAACCGCCAGCCGCGCCGAGTCCGTGTTGTTGATCAAAACGCCGTTAAAGGACATATCCCCGCACCAATAATCCAAAGTAAGGACAGGGCATTTGGCGCTTGTAAACTGTTTGATGTCCTTGTCAGTCAGCTCGGTTCCCAGAACAATTAACGCTGAAGAGCTATCGTTCAAAAGCCATCGAATCTGCGCCAAACAGTCTGGTTCCTCCTGGTTTATATGGCTTAGCGCCACCTCGTACCCCAGAGCGCGGCTTTCTTTTTCTATGCCCTCGAAGACCAACGAGAAAAAAGGCGTGTCCTCAAGTATCAAACCATTTTTCCGGAAGATGACAAACTTAATCTTCGATATTGTGTCCTCTTTTATATATCCCAGCTCTTTGGCCACACGAAAAACGGCGGCCGCCGTCTCTGTATTTACGCCCCGCTTGTGATTCAGCGCATTGGACACGGTCGCGAGCGAAACGCCCAGCCGCTCACTGATCTGCTTTAGGTTCACTTTCTGCTTTGTTTGGCCGTCCACCAAGATGCGCACCTCTTTTTAGAAAGTTTTAAACTTTGTTTAGCTTATCAGGTCATTTGGCAATTGTCAAACGAGGGAAATCACGCCAACAGCATGGAAGCTGCTCTTTTTCGAAAGTTCATTTTATGTAAAATTTTATAAAACTCTATTTTTAGTTCATTTTGCGTTTGTGTCAATGATCAACATATACATAATTTTCTAATTCTATATGTTCATTTATCCTATATACTATTTAAGGATTGAAAAACCCCTCCCTTCGTGATAAGGTTCTCTTAAACAATCTTCTAAAAAAATCTTCATCCTTTTAGAAGAACGAAATGCGTTTTCAAACAGAACAAAAGGGAGGTATGCTCATGACCACTACCAAATTGGGAACCAAACTCCTTGCAATGGTCGTTTCTATCATCCTGACTGTAAGTTGCATTGGCACGCTGGCTGTTGCAGCCGAGGTAACTGAGGTTACCTTCTGGACCCTGAACACCCGCCAAGGCGCCGTGGAGCCCATTGTGGAGGCCTTCAACGCGGCAAACCCAACCATTAAGGTTACAGCGGCGTTCTACGACACAGACGGCATGAAAGATGCCTGCAAGGTTGCGGCATCTTCCAAGACGCTGCCCAATATGTGGTTCAACTGGGGCGGCAGCCTGGGCGGTTTTTATGTTGAAAACGGGCTTACGTATGATTTAACCGCATATGCTGCCAATCATAACTGGACGGAAAAATTCAATGCGGGCGTTTTGAGCCTATGCACAATGGATGGCAAGCTTTCCGGTTATCCCACGGCATACAATGTGCTGGACGTGTACTACAGCAAGGCCATCTTTGATCAGTATGGGCTGTCCGTTCCCACCACCTTTGAAGAATTTGAGGCCGTCTGCGCCACGCTGAAAGCAAACGGCGTTACTCCCATTTCCACCGCAGGCTTGTATGGCTGGCACGTCATGCGCTTTGTCGAACTGCTCATTGAGCACTACGCTGGCGCTGAACTCCATGACAAAATGAATACCTTTCAGGAGAGCTATGATAACGAAGCGGTCGTGAAAGCGCTAACCAAGTATCAGGAATTCTGCGACAAGGGATATTTCCCCATCGGCTTTGTAACCGCCGACCCGAACAACACCAAGTTGGATCTGTATGCCGGTAAGGCTGCCATGGATATTCAGGGGCAATGGTACGATGGTATCATTTTGCAGGATGAACAGGAAGTGGATCGCTTCGCCACCTTTGCTTTCCCCTCCAGCGGAACCAACCGACTCTCCGCCTTTGCCGAAATGGTTCAGTTCAATGGAAATATGACCGATGCCGAGTTGGAAGCGTGCATGACATTCATGGATTATTACTACAGCGCGGAGAATGTGGAAAAATACCCCGAGTATTTTAACTTCCCGCTCCCCACGGTTGGCGCCGACATGCCCGCCGGCCAGCCAAATATTCCCGATATGATGGCAGCCTCCAGTGCGAATGGAACCTTCACCATTACCGACCAAGCCTTCCCTACCGAGGTGGCGGATGCACTGTTCAACGTGCAGGCCGGTATTGCCAACGGTGAGGTGACTCCCGCTGACGGTGCCAAGCAAATCCAAGCCGCCATCGAGGCGTATCTGGCCAAATAAGGTTGAATTGGCGCAAACGGGCAGGTTTTTTAGGCCTGCCCGTTTGCCACGGCAATCGGCTCGCTGGTGTAAATAGGAGGGGCCTATGCAGTTCAACAAGAAAGAGTGGCATTCATATTTATTTCTAGCGCCAGCCGCAATTATCTATCTTTCGGTGATTGTGGCTCCTGTATTTTATTCGCTATTCGTCAGTTTGCATAAATGGAACGGCATTGGCGAAATGGAGTTCTTGGGCTTGAAGAATTACGTGACTCTCTTCACCAGTGATTCTGTTTTCCATACAGCCTTCGTAAACAACCTCGTATGGATCGTTTTGACCATTGCCATCACCATGACGGTGGCTTTGGCCTTGGCGGTGGTTCTCAATAAATCCTTTGCCGGGCGCACCTTCTTTCGTGGCTTTTTCTACTTCCCTTGTGTTATAGCGCCTATCGCGGTTTCCATCATCTGGCGCTGGATTTATAACCCCAGCATTGGCTTTGTCAACCAGTTGCTGAGCCTGCTCCATATTAACTTCCAGCAAAGTTGGCTTTCGGATCCTAAAGTCAGTCTGTACGCGATCTTCGCGGCCGCGCTTTGGCAAGGCGTCGGGCTGCCCACGATCCTCTTTTTAGCTGGTTTGCAAACTGTACCGGAGGATGTACTGGAAGCTGCGCGAATCGATGGTGCGTCAAAGCCGCGCACCTTCTTTACGATCACCTGTGTGATGATGAAAGAAACCTTCGTTATCGTCATTGCCAACCTGGTGACCGCCGCTCTAAAAGTATTTGACATTGTACAAGGTTTGACCGGCGGCGGCCCAAATAACGCCACACAGATGCTTTCTACCTATATGTATTCCCAAACCTTCCAATACAGCAACGTCGGCACCGGTACGGCCATCGCCTGCATCATGGTGCTGATGATGATGGTCGTAGTTATCCCCTATGTTCTGTTCACGGCCAGAGAGGATTGAGAGTAGATTGATGCGAATGTCAGCTCCCAAATTTGGACGGCGGATTCTTCTCTATGTACTCCTCAGCATTTTGGTAGTACTTTGGATGGTTCCCATCTTTACCCTCATCTCCACGGCTATCAAGGGAAAGCGGGAATTTTATAGCGGAAAGAGCTTGTTCTCTTTTCCCGAACAGATTGCCTGGTCGAACTTTACCAAAGCCGTTACCGAAGGTCGTCTTTTGCTGTACATGAAAAACGACCTGATTATTTCCGGCTTGAAAGTACCAATAGGCATCTTTATTGAGGCCCTTGCAGCCTTTGCACTGACTCGGCTTAACATCAAGCACAAAACTGGCATCTTTCTTTTTTTCCTTGTCGGAATGATGCTGCCCTTCCAGGCGGCTTTGGTACCCATCAACGTGGCATTCAGCCGCTTGAATCTGCTGAACACCTACTTCGGCCTGTTCTATGTCTATGTGGGGTTTGGAATTTCCTATGGCATACTGATTCTGCGCGGTTTCTTTCGGGTCATCCCTCGGGATATCGATGAAGCGGCATTCATTGACGGCTGCAGCAAGTGGCGGCTTTTCTCATCCATCATACTCCCTATGTCCAAGCCTGCCATTGCCACATTGGTGATCACTGACTTTCTGGCCACATGGAATGAATATCTATTGGCCAGTGTCATCATTAACGACAACAAAATGAAAACCGTACCGGCGGGTATCATGGCTTTCGTAGGCGAGCATGGTACAGACTACGGGTATTTATGCGCAGGCATTTTGATCGCGGTCCTCCCCGTATTGGTGGTGTACTTGGTCTTCCAGCGTTACTTTATAGAAGGGCTTGCAGGCGCGGTAAAGGGGTAATCTAGAGACAAAACCGTTAGGAAGTCGGGGATCTGACAACATAAACCTTTTCCGTTCATACGGAGAAAGTGGAATGTCATGAAGAGCTCAAATCTCCAGCGCCCTGGCCACACTTCCGCTGATCAGGCCTTTGATGCTCTCCTGGAAAGCGCCGAAGCTCACCAAGTTGACGCCGCCATGCCACACGATGGAACCGTCAATCACGGCGTGTTTCTGGTGGATTCCTTCCCACAGACACACACCGGCATCGTAGGAAGATATATTTGGGGAGCGGGAGTCCAACGAGCGAGACGTGCTGTGGAGCTTCCCGATGTAGACGAAACGCGATTTGGAAGTGAAACATACGATGAAATTGATCATATCGCCCGCAAGGCGCATGAAAATGACAACCGAGCGCATCGGCACGATGCCCGCGTTCCGGTCGGAGACCGAGCGCTTGCTCAACCATCTGAAGGAATACGCGCCATGGGAGCTCGAAAGCATCTTCAAAGCCAACGAGAAGCTCTCGAGCGCCTCTTTTTTTGACTATCAAGCGTTCGATTTCGATAAAGAGGGCTGTCCGGCGCTGTTCGTGTATGACGGACTCGTATACAAGAATATCAACCCGACGCGTTTGAGTCAGCCCGCCCTGGACTACGCCGCGGACAGTCTAAGAATCCTCAGCGCGTTCTACGGGTTGTTGCGTCCTTTCGATCTAATACAACCCTATCGGCTGGAGATGATCACCAAGCTCCGGTGGGATCAGGGAACGATGTACGAATTCTGGCAAGACAAGCTCTATCACGCACTGTATGAAACATCGGACAGCGTGATCAACCTTGCCTCCGAGGAATACGCGAAGTGCGTTCGTTCCTACCTGAAACTGCACGACTGCTTCATCGACATCGTGTTTCTCAAAGAGACAACCGGACAAATCCCCACAACTATGGCCAAAATGGCACGCGGCCATATGGTGCGGCTAATCCTGGAGCAACGGATCCGCCAGCCGGAAGACTTGAAGTCTCTGGAGCCGAACGGCTTCCGCTTCAGTGAGGCGCTGTCGCGACCCGCGCGATATGTGTTTTGCGGCGACGGGCTTCGCATATAAACATCAACAGCATTTCTAACTGCCGAAAAATCGCAGCGAATCTCCGGGCACTTGGCCTCAGCCACCGGATTTTCGGGTGCCCGACATTTGTATTCATTTGCTCGAACCAGGCAATTAGTCCGTTTCGTCAAGCTTTAGCAGCGCGATGCGCTTAACCAGTCCTTTCTGTTCAAGCCGTTCCAAACGTTCTTGCATGACCCTCTGCGCTTCGATTTCCTCTTCGGTGAATTCATCGCGGGCAAAGGTAATCTTGGGCGAACGCACCTCAATGGTTTGGTGGAACCAATCGCCGTCTTCATTCTTCGTTGCGCCGGTGAACAGGATGCCCACTTCAAAACGTCCGTCTTCGAGGATGTCGAATTCGACGTACTTCCACCACCCGTCATCCACCGGTTCATCGATGTGCAGGATTTCACAATCCTCGAACGTGATGTTGCGAATACGGTGGTAGTTTTCGCAATCCTGTTTCAGGAATAAAGTCAGCACCCGTTCGCCGATTTCCGCGCGTTCCAGCGTCGCATCGTGCAGCGAAAACAGATTTTCCCGAATCTCCTTCGGGATCTTTCCCCAAATGGAGTTGATCTGTTTTGCGTGCGCTTCGTGTATTTGGTGGAACAGGCGATCATTTTCTGCCGAGAAAGCTTTGATCGCCTTATACACTTCCGGCGATGCCACGCCAGCCGCGAGCACGCGGATATCCGCCACCTGATCCAGAATCTCCGCAGGCAAGAGCCTCTGATAGCTCTTCTGTGTATTTTGCAGTCGCATTTGGCATCGGGCCATCACAGCCTCCTCGCTAAACGGAGGCTTTTCCGCGTCACGGCGGCGCGCATCTTCCATCGCGTTTTCGAACTCTTCCGCGCTCATCTCGCCCGCGTCATAGAAAGGTTTATGTAGCCTTGTGATTAAGTCGGTGTGCGATACCTCATGGACGCCCTTCATCATGCGGTACTCGCTTTGATGCGCCTGCTGATAAGCCCTGTTGTAAAACGATTCATCGAACACCCTGGCGCACTTGTCTGCATGAAGATTGAAACCCAGCGATGTGCGCCGGGAGGTATAATCCCATTCCGGCGTAAAGAACCTCATTACAGACACCTCCTGCTCATTCCGACGCCTTGAAATTGTACACGGGCCGAATGATCTTCTCGATGCGCGCCGTCGGGGCGATGTTGTCCACGATAGCATCCATGCTTTTATAGGCCATGGGCGATTCGTCCAGCGTGTCCTTGTTGATCGAGGTGGAGTAGATGCCCCGCATCTCATCCTGGAATTGCGACAGTGACAGCCTGCGGTGGGCCTCCATGCGGCTCATCAGCCGCCCAGCGCCGTGGGGAGCGGACTGGTTCCAGTCATCGTTCCCGAGTCCGGTACACAAAAGCGAGCCGTCGCGCATGTTGATGGGAATTAGCAATTTCTCGCCCGCGTGCGCCGACACCGCGCCCTTGCGAAGAATCATTGATTCTGTGTCGATGTAGTTGTGGATGGTAGTGAAGCTGTCCTCGGCAGTGAGCGCCATCGCAGACAGGATCACGTCCACCATCGCTTTTCGGTTCAGCGCCGCGAACGCCTGCGTGATGCGCATGTCGTGGATGTAGTCGTCAAACAGCTTGCCTTCCACATAAGCCATATCCTTGGAAACCGGCGCTTCATTGCTGGCCTTGGCCTCTCGCACGCGCCGCTGAATCTCCTTGTCGCGCCCTGCGTGCTTGAGTTCCCGGATCAGCGCGTCGATCTGCACTTTCGAATGGCCACAAAGTGCGCGAAATCCCTCCTGCTGATACCAGTCGGCAATCTCGGTACCCAGGTGGCGGCTGCCTGAGTGCACCACCAGATACAGGTTGCCCTCGTCGTCCTGATCCATCTCGATAAAGTGGTTGCCGCCGCCCAATGTCCCGATGCTCATGTGCGCACGACCCAACTGCAACTCTCCGCCGCAACGCAACTGGGTCAAGTCGATCCGTGCGTTATACGGATGTTCGCGCTCGCGCACCTCTCGGCCACAGGGCACATGTGCGCGGATGGCCTGATCCAGTTTCGCGAAGTCGATCTCCCGCTCCCGCAGCCGCACCGTCTCCATGCCGCAGCCGATATCCACCCCCACCATGTTGGGTACCACTTTATCCCGAATGGTCATGGTGGTGCCGATGGTGCAGCCCTTGCCCGCGTGTACATCCGGCATGATGCGGATCTTGCAGCCTTCGAAATGAGGCTGGTCGCACACGTCCCGGATCTGCGCGGCGGCTTTCGGCTCGACTTCGCCCGTAAAAGCATATGCGGTGTTATAGGTTCCCTTGATCTCAATCATGTCGTGTGTCCCTCCATCGTAATGCGGTAAAACAGCGTGTCCAACTCATCCCATTTATGCTTTGGGTCGGGAGGCAGCGCCGCGACGCGCACTTCCAACTCGGAAAACTGCGTGTCGATATATCCGTTCAGCATCTCATCCCTGGGTCCTATGCCAATCTCGGGCGTCCGCGCCTTTAACGCCAAAAGGCGTTGAACAGCGGGCACAACCACTGGATTAAGCTCCGTTTTCACCAGGTCCGAAAACAGCATCGGCGGCGGCGTACCCTTGGAAAGAATCCAGCGGCAGGCGAGGATCGGCCTGAGCACATAGAAATACTTCTTTAGCTTGACCATTTTACCCTTCAGAAACTCGCGGTTGTTATGATGGGCGGTGCTGAGATAATGCCATAGCCCAGCCTTGGACTGGAAATACCCGTCTATGACCCGCGCGACCGCCCTCCATTCGGGTGTGGTGTGGTACACAATCGGCGAATTGTTCCACTCAAACAGCGTGGGGTTGGACTTCATCAGCAGTCGCAACGCTTTTGAAAGGTCCCAGCCGTTCACATCCAGCACTTCGTCCAGTTGCCACTCGATCACATCGCGCGTTTCGCTGAGCTTCAGGTAATCCGCGACAGGACGGGCATAGATGAACCTGACGTCGTAGTCGCTGTCCGGGGAGGCGAATCCCCACGCCCTGCTGCCGGACTCCACGGCGCACAAAATTTTGACGCCTTCTTTCCGCTCGATCTCGCGCAAAGTTTCTTTGATCCGTTGTTTCATCATGGATTCGCCTCCTTCGGTTTAATTACGCCTTCAGCAGCGTAGCCAGCTGCCCTAGCAGATCGCTGCCGCCATGGACGGTGATGGAGCCGACATTCTCGCAAATCTTCTCCAGGTACTCCATTTCTTTGAGCTTCATGAGTGTACTGTTCTCGTCCATCAGCTTCGCGGTGTTCAGCAGGCTGCGGGTGGAGGCGACCTCCTCGCGGCGGGTGATCACATTGGCCTGCGCCTTCTTCTCGGCGACCAGCACAGTGTTCATGATTTCGCGGATCTCGCCGGGCAGAATGATGTCGCGGACACCCGCATCCACCACCTCGATGAAGAACTCGGCTTCGCGCCGCTTCATGCCTTGGAGCACAAACTGGCTCAGTTGCTCGCGGTTCTCCAGCAACTCGTCCAGCTTGTGCTGGCCGATGTATTCGCGTAGGATCAGCTGGGCCGCCACATGCAGCTGCTCCTGGAAATCTGCGATCTCCGTCATGGCGCACACGCAGTCCGTGATCCGATAGCGGCAGATGAAGTTGACCCGCACGGCCACTTTGTCCAGCGAGAGCACTTCCTGCCCCTGTACGCTCATCTGCTGCAGTTTTATGTCCACCAGCTGGGCGCTCATCTTGATGCCCGATACTTCTTGCTTCCAGTAAAAATGCGTGCCCTCGGAAAGCAGCTTAACAAATTCGCCGTCGCGCATCAGCAGCGCCTTTTGTCCGGGAAGCACCTCAACGCGATTCACCATGTAAGGGATCTGCATCAGCAGCGCGGGTGAAATACCGGTGATTTCCGGCTCTGTCACGTTAAGCAACTGGAAGCTGTGCTCGGCGCCCGCCTTCCAGAAAGCGTGCAGTCCGCTTCTCAGCACGCCCGGCATATAGCGGCCATCTTCGAAGCGCAGCGCCACTTGCGCGTCGCCCACCTCAACCGTGGCCAGCTCGCGCCCAAACTCGGGCATGCCCGCGTAGTTTTTAAGTTGGCCGATCTGCGGGCGGAATTCGTCCTTGACATCAGCCGTTTGCACGCTGTAGTTGCCAAACAGCGCACGATGCTTACCCGGCATCAACAGCTTTACAAAGCGCCCATCCTTGAACAGCAGCGCGCGCTGGTTGTCG
>JAVBOX010000178.1:0-12184 GCA_031550095.1 Eubacteriales bacterium | reverse complement strand
TTCGTGAAAGCATTATTGCTGAAGAAAAAAGTGGAGGCCAGCAATAGAACCATCGGAAATAGAGCGGCAATCAGCAAACGCATCATTCTTGTCTTGATGGAAACAAACTTCATGAGTACTCCTTGCAATACCTTTGTTTTTTGAAGCCTCGGCAGGAGGGTGGTTTCGCTTTGAGGAGATCAGTCAGGGAATAACCGGAGCATCTTGTATCCCTCTTGAACGTTGTGAATGTCAATCAATAGGGTATCAATGGTGTGATTTTTCGTTGGAAGCGTTTTCCCAAGGACGATGTCATTGGCCAGTTGAGTGGAAAAGTAGCCCATCTCATAGGTTTTCTGCGCGATAAGCGCACTGATGGTGCCTTCTTTTGTGAAGTCCAGCGCTTCTTTTGTCTCACAAAACCCAAAGACGCGAACCCTTCCGGTCAACCCCATGCCGGAGATGGTGTTGGCGGCAAGCAGCGTGGCCTTCGGCCCTGTGCAGACGACGGAAACTATATCTTCATTTTCGAGCAGGTAGTTCTGCATGGATCTTGCCCATAGCTCTTCCGATTCTGGAAGATGCAGGTAACGCACCATATCGAAAAGGCCTTTTTGGGCGAGCCTTTTCTCAATTTCACCTTGGCGAATCACCGTCGTGCTGGAGCTGCTGAAGAGCTTTATTATGAGGATACCGGTGCCCGGCTCATGCTTGCGCTCCACGGCATCGGCCAGCGCACTGGCCATCCCTTGGTTGTCAATGCTGATATGCACATCGCAATACTCCGCGTAGTCGTTGGTGTCCATGATGGCGATGCGAATGCCTTTCGCCTTTGCGCCTTGAATCAGTGCGCTGGTTCGGGCGGAATACTCATTGCTCATGCGCAATAAAATCACGTCCACCCGGGCAAGTATAGCGGTTTCCAGCATATTTTCAGCTTCCAGGTCATTGTTGGCGTATTGGTATTCGGATAGATCAATCCGCAGGTCGGCAGCCGCGGCCCGCACCCCTTCCCATACCGAGAACCAAAATGGGTTATTCTCGGTGTACAAAACAGCCGCCATGCGGATTCTCTTATTGTCGCTGCTCTCCGCGCTGGCTCTTAGGATCGGCAACCATCCAAAGGCGACGCAAAGGGCGATGGCAATAAATGTGACGGTAGCTTTGCTCTTCATGTCGTTATCTCCTCCGATCGAAGCTCTTTCGCGTATACATTGTAGACCGGTTCGCCGCTGCTTACCCTCTTGTAACGGCTTGGGGGCAAGCCTGTGGAAAGCTTAAACTTTTTGGAGAAATAATTGGGGTCTTGAAATCCCGTTTGATACGCCACTTCCTTGATGGAAAGCGCACCGCTGGTAACAAGCGATTTTGCGTGATTCATCCGAATTTCCGTCAGGTAGTCGGAATAGCTTATTCCTTTAGCCTGCTTGAAAAACCGGCTGAAATAGTGCTGGCTGAGGTTGACAGCGCGCGCAACTTGTTCCAGCGTAATCGCTTCCATATAGTGCTGCATTATATACGCTTCAGCCTTATCGATGATGATGGTGCTGTCTTTGCGAAAGCGCGTGTCCAGGGTCTGTTTGCCACGCGCGAACGCGTCTTGGATGATTTCCAGCAAGCCCTCGGCATGATCAGCTTTCATGATATCCCGAAGCATCGTATATGTTTCCTCGATGGGGAAGGCAAACTTCTGGTCAAGGCGGAGCAAGATATCGGTCATGCGCATCTTCATCTTTTCAATCCCGAGGTTTTTCAGATGAAGTTTTGTTAAATACGCGGTCAGATCCTCAATCACAGCCGCTGGGTTCGGCTGGTCCAGGATGGAGGATAGATGGAGATCCCGGGCATCCGTGTTGTCGGGTATGGGTGGGTCATTCATAAGATCCGTGTGCCATAAAGCGACGCTTTCTTTTGTGCCGGTCGATTGCGTCTCCATAATCGCCAGCAATGCGCGGTAGGCTTCTTGGTAGGATTTTTGCGCTTCGCCTATTTCGCCGCAGTGCTGGCCTATGCCCACCATCAGAGGGATACCTTCTCTTTTTGCCATGTGCAGCAGGCTGGAAACGGCTTTATCCCCGATCCTCTGTTCCGTTGTTTTATCGCAAATAATCAAAGCCACGATCCGGCCTTTTGTTGGGATGGCAATAGCTTTTGACCGACGTTTCAGGTAGTGACACACCTCGTCGCAGAAACCGGTAAGTCTCAACTGGGATTTTTCCTTCATCAACGGCTGCATGAGCATGACATAACCGCCTGCATCGTCGTTTCCCATCAACCTGGCGATTTTCCGAAGGCTGTCCTTATGGAAGGTGGAGGAACTCAGGGCATGACAAAAGGAAGCTTCCAAGATGGGGAGGCTCATCATGATTCTTTCCTGCTGGCTAAGCAAGAGCGCCTGCTCTTTCGCCTGCTCGTCGCGTTTTCCTATCAGTTTTCGGATCGCCGATCGTAGCTGCTCTTCCGAAAAGGGCTTCAGCAGATACTCCGAGACGCCCAGGGAAATTGCTTCCTGCGCGTATTCGAAATAATCATAGGCGCTCATGATGATGAACTCCGTGCTGATGTTCATGCCGCGGATGATGCGGATGGCCTCCAGTCCGTTGATCCCAAACATCCGGATATCCATGATGATGATGTCTGGGAAAACTTGCCCCGCTCGCTCAATGGCGTGTTTTCCGGAGGAGCATGCTTCTACAAGCACTTCCTTGGGAAAGTTCCGCCGTATCATCTGCACAACGGATTCCGTTGCCAGGGGTTCATCATCCGCGACCAATACTGTATATGACACAACGCGCACCCCACAATTGCCAAAACGGCGTATTTTTGCATGGTAAACGATTGGATCGCATTGAACAAGAGTAATCATTTGTCCTTGCCCATCACCATGAGCATATTTTCCCAGATCCGGCCGCGAATGGATCCGGTGAGCACCATTATATAGCATCGGAACAAGAAATTCTATTGTTTTATATTGAGTACGCATATATATTTTGAATACAGATAGCTGATGGACACAGGGCATGGCGCTGTGAAGTTGGCTTTCCGATATGATGAAGGGGGAAAGAACATGAAAAAGGTATCTCTGTTGATGGCCGTGCTGATGCTTGTTTGCGTAAGCTTTAGCGCAATGGCGGAACCGAACAACTCAGTCGCTCCTAACCCGATCGTCTCCGTGGAGCAAGGACAGCTGATGGGGTATATGAACGAGGGCACTTACGCGTTTCTAGGCGTTCCTTATGCCACCGCCGGACGCTTTGAAATGCCCGTCAAGCCCGCCGCGTGGGAGGGCGTACGCAAGGCCCAGTCCTTTGGAGAGATCGCCCCCATCCCAGATCAAACGACCGTCGGGTATGATGAATTCGTTTGGCCGCATCGCTACTGGCCGCAAAACGAGAACTGCCAGTTTGTCAATATCTGGACCCAATCGGTGGATACCACCGCCAATAAGCCGGTAATCGTTTTCTTCCATGGTGGCGGACATACCAACGGTTCTTCCATTGAATCGGTCGCGTATGAGGGGAAAAACCTGAGCGAATTCGGCGATGTGGTCGTCGTAACGCTGAACCACCGCCTGAATGTGCTGGGCTATTTGGATTTGTCCGCTTATGGAGACGCGTACAAGTCCTCGGGAGACCTGGGCGTTGCCGATCTCGTGGCCGCGCTTCAGTGGATTCACGACAATATCGCCCAGTTTGGCGGAAACCCGGACAATGTGACCATCTTTGGCCAATCCGGCGGCGGCGGCAAAGTGGAGTCCGTATTGCACGCGCCCACGGCTGCCGGGCTTGTTCATCGGGCGGCCATCCTCAGCAGCGGCGGCGCTTCGCTTTCAAACCGCCCGCAGACGGATACCCGCATCCTCGCGGCGTTCGTCCTGGATGAGCTTGGCTTGACGCCGGAGACAATCGATGAAATCAAGGCAGTGCCTTACCGCACGCTGATTGACGCGGCCAACCGCGCCATCGCGAGGGCAAAGATCGCCAACCCCAAGGGCAACTACGGATGGGGCCCAGTTGCTGATGAAGAGTTTGTAACCCTTGATTACTGCGAGTGGACGGCAGATGTGCCCATGATCATCGGCAGCGTGTTCAGTGAATCAGACCGCAATACGCTGCGAGTGGGCGACGGCCGCAAGAACGAGTGGACACCCGAGGAAACTGCGGAGAACTTGAAGGTGCGCTTTGGAGATGACGCGGACGCGGCGCTTGCCGAGTTCAAGAAAATCTTCCCCAACAAGATCGACGCGGATCTCTTCTTCTACACAAACCGCACCCGCGTTACCCCAGCCACCTTGGCCCGTATGGCGAGCAGCAACGCGCCGGTTTATAACTACATGTTCTCCTATGAAGCGCCTGTAAATGGCGGCGTCTCGGCCTTCCACTGCGTGGATCTGATCTATTTGTTCCACAATGTGGATATCCCGATCGTCAAGATCGCCACGGGCGGCATGCCAGAAGCCTATAACCTACAGGATGTCATGGCGAAAGCGTTTGTGAGCTTTGCCACGACGGGCAACCCAAGTCAAGAAGGGCTGGAGTGGCCAGCGTGGTCGCCGGAAGGCATGGAAACCATGGTGTTTGACGCGGACAGCGCGGTGGTCAAATATGACGACGCCGCCCTGCTCAAGCTGATGGCTGGAAGGTAAGAAGCCAAGAAAAACTAGTTTGTGCGCATGCGGGAGCGAACCATATCTCCCGCGTGCGTTTTTTGTTCCACCCAAATAGGCGGATTGCTCCCCTTGGCTCTTTTCGCCGCTCATGTTCATGCCCACTTCATGGCTCGCACATTTTTGCCGCGGCGTGTAACTCGACACAGTTTTGTTTTTTTTCGTTATTGACAGAACATATGTTCTGTGTTATGGTTCATATAAAGGGGAACAAATGTTCTTTAAGATTTCAGGAGCACTTCCTGCATGGAAGGCTCGGAAGACGATAGAGCCATTCATTCCCCAAGATCAAAAGACAAAAAGGAGTAAAACCATGGAAAAGGAGAACATCAGCGTTCAGACCAATGAGCCTGAACAGGACGTGAAGGCGCTTCCCCACGCGCGGATGCGTACCGTGAAGGAGATGGAACAACTCCCGTGCGTCGAGATGCGGGAAAAGAGAACGGCCAATGAAAAGCTGTTTTCACTTGGCAACAGCGTGTATCAGTCGATCTGTTACCTAAACCCTATCCATTATCGGGATAAGGAGACCGGTGAATGGAAGGAAATCGACAACACCCTGGTGGAATCGGCGGAGGCGCCCGACGTACTGACCAACCGGGCCAACGACGCCATGAAGCTATACCTATCACCGCCCCAGCGCAGCCATATGGTTCGGGTGGAGGATGAGGAGGGCAACCGGATTGCCTGGTCTATAGAGGGCGCGGAGAGGCGCAGGCCTCAAAGGCTGGAAAGGAGGGCCGTGGCGCTTACTGCGGAAGCGGATAGCCAAGACACCATGGAGGAAGCGCCAACAAAGGCAAAGCGAAAAGCCGCTAACTCCATGGCCCGGCGAAAACAGGCACTGGAGGAGAAGAGCCAGGGAGAGGCACTCTATGAGGAAATTCTGCCGGAAACGGACCTCCACTGTACGCTGACAGAGAACACATTCAAGGACGACATTATTTACAAGAGCCAGCGCGCCGCAAAGCCGGTGTCGTTCCTGTTTGAAACGGAAGGGTTGACCCTTGTCATCCAGCCGGATCAAAGCATCGACGCGCAAAACAGCGACGGAACCAGCGTTTATACCCTGCCCGCGCCATTCCTTCGGGATAGCGGAGGAAACATCGGCGGCGTCCGGGTGGACCTTACGGCTATCGGCAAAGAGAAATGGCGGTTGACCTATACCCCGGACAGCGATTGGCTGCGGGTGGCCAGCTACCCAGTAACGCTGGATCCGGAGATAAAGAAAACCTTGGCGTCTACAGATTTCCGTTATGTGGACAGCACAAAACCGACCACGGTGCTATCTGGTTCCGGCTGTAAAATCAGCAGGCAGGGCAACAACAAGTGCATCGCGTTCTTTAAATATCCCGGAGGAATTGCTCTGCCGGACAGTTCATTTGTGATTACGAAAGCGACATTAAACTTCAGAGCCAACTGCGTCGGCGTCGTCAATCAGGAGGACAACCCGGTCGTATATGCCCGGCAGGTAATCTCAGCCTGGACACCCGCCGCCTTGACATTCAACAATCAGCCTCAAATCAGCGCCATGGATGCCGCCGCCGCCATGACGACCACGACCAGTCCATATGTTAGGGACGATCTGAGTCTGGACATAAGCGATATGGCCCGGAAGTGGGCTGCGGGGGAGAACTATGGGGTGGCCTTGGATGTTCGCCGGGATAACACAACCGTAACCATCATGACGGGGGCGCCAACCGTAACTCGCTTTCATTTTGTCATCACCTATGTGAGCCAAGCGGGGTTGGAAAACTACTTTACCATGGAAACCCACGAGGGTGGCAGGGCGGGAACGGCCCATGTAAATCTGCTCAATGGTAATCTCGTGGTGGAGCGCGCGGATGTCATTGGCACCGGGAGCCGAATGCCGGCCTCTGTCGCCCATTATTACAATTCCTGTTACAGGGGTAAAGCCTTCGCCGACTTCTCAGGCTATGGATGGAAGAGCTCCTTCTTTCAGGAATATGAGCAGATCCAGACCACGGAGAATAACGTCACGATTACGGAAAACCGATATCTCGACGCGGACGGCACTGTGCATAGCTTCAAATACCCGGACGGTGTTGCCATCGGCGATATGTATGACCAGTCAGGCCTGTCCTTAAAAATGACGGGTAACAAAATTTTCGACAAAAACGATACGCAATGGGTGTTTGGCAGCTCCATTGTCCGAGTGCCAGTTTTGACCTCCATCGAGAATGCCCAGGGGGATAAACTGACCATCAATAGTCGTATTACATCACCCCATCTTCTGGATGGGGCGGGACGCAAGACGCTTCTGAACATTGCGAATGTCTCATCCGG
Source organism: Eubacteriales bacterium (assembly GCA_031550095.1). Taxonomy (GTDB): domain Bacteria; phylum Bacillota; class Clostridia; order Christensenellales; family Aristaeellaceae; genus Avichristensenella. The sequence goes on along the minus strand of JAVBOX010000178.1, from coordinate 5,232 downwards.
CGGAAAGATCCTGCGTCGCCTGAACTCTATTGAGGCTCCTGGCACACCCGCCGGTCAGGGCATCCGCTTCACGTATAATGCCGGGCTGCAGCTGACGACCGTCACCCATGAGGACAACGCGGCATCCACCTACACCTACAATAGCATCAACCTGCTTACATCCATGACCAACGCGGATGGGCGCAAGCTGACCATTGAGTACTATGACCAGGCGCCATACCGGGTGAAAAAGATCACCGAGTCCAACGGCACCGCCGTGGGGAACTGCAGGGAGTATGTCTATGGGGATCTGGTGACCCGGGTAATAGACCGAACGGTGGAAAATGGCAAGGAGATGTGCTACCATTTCAACGATACCGGCAACCTGACGTCCATCAGCGATATGCTGGGCCATGCCGTGGTAATAACGTACTCCCCGGATAAGCCGACGAACCATGCGGACTCCATCTCCAAGATGCAGCGATCCGTGGTAAACCTGCTGAAAAACCATGGTTTTGAGCGCACTTCGGATTGGGTCTTTGAAGGCACGGCGGGATACACGGCATCCAGCTGCCGCCTCGGCAGGCGCTGCTTGCTCTTCGACGGCAACTACTATAGCGGCACACAGAGCGCGTCCCAGACGGTGGACCTGGTGCCGGGAAAGGCATACACCCTCTCTTTCTATGGCAAGCGCTGCGGCTTTATGGCCATCCGCCCCTCCTTCCAATACACGAGCGAGATGGGGACCGTCCAAGAGGAGCAAGGGCCCATTCTGCTGACCACCGCCCGGGAGGAGTTTGAGCGGGCTTCCTACACCCTCACCTTGCCGGAAAACGCGGCCAACGGAACCGTCACCCTAAAGCTCACCGGGGAGATGGCGCAAAACCACGTGAGCCGGGTATGGATCGACTGCCTGCAGCTGGAGGAAGGGCTTGTGCCCGGCAATTACTCCCTGCTGCACAATGGGGACTTCATCCATATAGGCGCGGACGGAAGGCCGGAAAGCTGGACACCCCAGGAGGACAACACGGAGCAGGACACTGTCTATACGGAGGGTGTGGAAGGAAAACCGGAGATGCTTTCCCCAGGGGCTCTGCGCATCTATGGGGATACGGGCAGGAAAAAGGGGTATTACCAGGAAATGAGCGTATCCGGATCGGCTGGGGATGTCTTCGTGGCCGGCGGATGGGCCAAGGCGTTCTCCCGCGCCCATGGAAAGCTGCTGAATCTCCTGGAAGGGTATGTGTCCAGACGAAAAAAAGACGACAGGGCATACAAGCGCCTGAAGGAATGGGAAGACGCTGTCAAACGTCCCGAGGACGACATGAACAAAACCCTGTGCATCCGGGTGGCGTTCAAGGGACGGGATGGGGAATTCACCAGCGCGAAGCCGGTGGAATGGAGCGAGGAATGGACAGGCTGGCGGTTTGCCTCGGGATCCATCGTAGCGCCGGACCGGTATACGGCCGTTCGCTTCTACATCGATTACCAGGAGAACATCAACTACGCTGAGTTCGGTGGTCTATACCTGTACAAAGAGGAATACGGCAGGTCTTATGACTACGACGATGAGAACAACGTGGTATCGGTGGAGACCCTGGCGGGGATGAAGAGCAACGCGGAGTACGACATCTACAACAACATGATCGGCTACCGGAAGCCAGGCCGGCCCAAGCACCTGCAATACCGCATGGAGTATGACCCCAATGGAAACTACAACCCGACGGATACTACCCCCCTCACCGGCGGAAAGGCGCATCGGCTGTACAAGGCCATCGATCCCACGGGTATCACGAAGTCTTTCTCCTATGACGGCAGCGGCAATGTAACCTCAACCAAGACCTATGTCCTGGACGACAGCGGAGCCGGGTTCATCCAGGCAAACACCCAATACACCACGGACAAAAATTTCCCTCTGAAGACCACGGACGCCACGGGCAAGATCACCACCCAGGCGATAAACACCAACACAGGCGTGCTGAACTCAGTCACAACGCCCCTCAACCAGACGGTTTTCTATACCTATGATGTCCGGAAGCGGCCCACGGCGGTTGAGACCACCGCGGGCGGAATGAGCTACAAGAATGAATACGCCTATACCCATGACAAGATCACCCAAGCCAAGCACAACACGGACAGCGACACAGCCTGCGATGTGGTGTACAGCTTTGCGTACGACGCCCTGGGAAACCCCACGACAACCCGGGTGGGCACCCAGGAACTTTCCACCCTGACCTACTCGGATACGGGGGACAAGCTGGTGAAGGGAATCACCTACGGAAACGGCGGGGAGATTCACTACGACCACGACGAATTCAAGCGGCTCATCTCCACCCGGTTTGGCGACGAGACCACCCCCAGATACGAGTATCTTTACGGGGCGGATGGTCGGGTGGCCAGACTCATTGACCACCACCTGAACCGGGAGATCGAAACGGATTACGACCTGGCCCTGCGGGTGGCCAAGACGAAGGAATACGAGAATGGGGAGCTGATCCACGGAACGGAGAGGCGGATGGATGAGTTCAACCGATCGGCCGTATTGCGGGAAGACCTAAAAGGCAACGGGGCGCCCCTGGAGACCCGGTATGAGTACGACGGGGTGGACAGGCCGACCATGGTTTCCTTTGGGGTGGAAGGCGATGAAGTGCGCTACCATTACGACAAGCTGGGCCGATTGGCGCAAAAGAAGCTGGTAAGCGAACAAGCGGAGTATAGCGTCCAGCCCACCTACGCGGCAGGCGGCCATGGGGCGGGCAGCACCACGGGGCTGGCGACCCAGTTGGACCAGGAAGGCCATGTTCTCCAGTACACCTATGACGACGTGGGGAACATCACCCAGGAACTGCACAACGATGCCAAGACCCAGTACGAGTACGACAAGCTGAACCAGCTCATTCGGGTGAATGACCAAACGGGGGAAAAATCCTACACCTACGCCTATGATCGTGGCGGCAATCTCCTGATGAAGTCGGAATACGCCTACGCGGAAGGCACGGGCACCACGGGCCTGGGGACGGCAACGGCAACCATCGCCTACACCTATGGCGACAGCAACTGGAAGGACAAGCTGACGGCGTATGATGGAGCGGCCATCTCCTATGACGCCATTGGAAACCCCACCAACGACGGAACATGGGCGTATACCTGGGAAAATGGCCGGAGCCTGACCGGGATGCAAAAGAGCGGAACGGAGGGCGAGGACGTATCCTTCGCGTACAACGCCGTCGGGCTGCGGGTGAGGAAGGTTAGCGGCACAAGGGGCGCCACCAACTACACCCTCATGGGTGGAAAGGTAACCCATCTGACCCGGACGCCCACGGCGGGAGCTGGGAACCAAACGGTACAGGACCTGCACTTCTGGTATGACGCGCAGGGGAACGCGGCCATGGTGTCGTATAGTGGCAATGACTACTGGTATGTATACAACCTGCAGGGGGACGTCATCGCGATCCTTGACAAGGGGAATACGGAGGTCGTTGGGTACCGGTACGACGCCTGGGGAAAGCAGATCGAATGTACGGGGAGTATGGCGGGGACGCTGGGGAAGGAGAACCCGTTCAGGTACCGGGGGTATGTGTATGATGAGGAGACGGGGTTGTATTCATTATCCGCCAGATACTACAATCCCGAATGGGGACGGTGGATCAATGCGGATGGAGTGATCGGAAGAATAGGTTCGCTGTTTGACCATAACCTGTTTGTGTATTGCAAGAACAATCCGGTTGTGTTTTCTGATCCTTCTGGTATGTCGCTAATAAGCGCCTTGAAAGCCATGGTAACTGCTGTTGCAAATGTGGTGAAGGAAGTAGCCGAAAACATAAATAGGATTATCACGAATGTAGCCTCATTGAATTCTGTCGCTCCGGGTGGACTGAGGTTGTTAGGTGAAGATCTTGAGTATATAAATGGGGGGTATGAAAATGGTGGAATATGCTGCGCCTATACTATGTATGAGGGTCGCGGACAACAGGGGCATAAGGGAGCTACTCACATTTATGAAAATGATCTATCTTCAAAAGGGATGTTTTCATCGATTGATGAGCTCGAACCAGGTATGCTGATTTTTCAACATAGTGGAAAGAAAAAAGCCAACGGTGACCTCATAATGGATCATGTTGGTATGGTTGTCATGTGGGACTTTGGTGATGGGCCGCAAAAAGCAGTTTTCCATTCCGTCTCAGTTGAACTTTCTGCTGGAGGAGATAAGCTTGCGCTGTTTTACAATGACACAGGCCCCAATGTAACAACTATAGGTGACGATTGGAACTATTATGGGGTACTCAAATGATACAATGCCCTCGAATTTGTGTCATTAAAAACTAACAACAAAAAACTGCCGCGGCACTCGCGTGACGCGGCAGTTTTCGCTTTGTCCTAATGCTTTTTTTCATGATAAAATCTGGCATCGGAATCGAGGTTCATCAAAAAATCTTTGATTTCAAACGGCGCATGTTCTTTGCTGGTCTCATCTGTCCACGGCATAAAAAGATTCCGTACAAGCATGGTAACCCCTTCGAACTCTCGAGCATAGGTATCCCCTCCTAGAGCGTCAGTGTTAAAACTGATAAATGGCAAAAACCCATCCCATATTTTAATGACATCATGCGAGTAGAAGCTTTCGGCATTTAGCAAGCATTCCTGCGAAAGTAGCATCAAGGACAACCCAGTCTGATATTGGTCCTTGTTACAAGAAACGAAGCTCAAATACTCCATTGCTAGTTCTTTGTTTTGTGACTGCTTTAATATGACAAGGGCGGATAGTTCGCTTCCAATTCTAGGAACAGATCCATCGACGATAGCTGGAGGAATGATTGGAATCCAACCTTCTTTTCGAGTGTTCGAAAAGCTTGGCAGGTCAGAGATATCGATTCTCCAAAAATCGCTGTCGTAGGATCCCTGAAGTAACGGACCGGAAAATTTTTTTGGGTAAATGAGTTCCTCAATGGAAAATATTCGTTCGAGTAATGTCTCTAATTTTTCGTTATTGAAAGAGAGCTGTTCATTCAAGCGTTGTTGTTCATAGATGAATTGGTCTAGCAGGTTCAGTGTAAGAGTCATTTTGGTTCCACCCCATCCCGGGTCACCCGCAATAGCATAATCGCCATGGTAAAGTAGGGTCTCCTGCAGAAGTCAGCGAATCGTCCGGACACAAATGAGAACAGAAGGGAACGACGAATTCCAGGGCCAGCAAAGAGGCTGAAATTGGCTCAAAAGGCATTTCCATAAAAAGGAAATGGAAAGCCGAAGCTT
>JAVBOX010000111.1:0-6825 GCA_031550095.1 Eubacteriales bacterium | reverse complement strand
TCGGAAGAGATGCACGAGAGATTTTTTCGCCCAGCAAGGAGCTGGAACGAGGCGTAGCAGCGCTACGCTGAGTGAAGGGCGACGCCGCTGGACGGAAAAAGATCCGTGCCAAATTCCGAATATTTGGTGCCGGAGTAATAGTTTCCGTACCGAAACACGGTGCCAAGCTCCTCCTTCAGCTTTTCCCCCACAGAGGCGGGAGTATTGGAAAAGGCATTGTTGATGGGCCCCACCCGCCATAATCTGGCGCGGAAGGGCCGCCGCGCACGCCGTTGGAAAGCATTTGATGGTCATCCGCGCAGGCCCCGGCAGAGAACCGATTGGGATGCAGATACCGGTAAAAAGCCAATCTGGAAACCTACCACCGTGCTGAACCTCAATCGTTCGATCCATTCAACCCCCCTTTCATAATAAAACGGATCCGCATCCAACAGAAAAAAGGGCTGCCAAGGCAGCCCTTTTTTCAACAAACGGAATGATTCTTACTTTTTCTTCTTCCCAAGCGCGGCGTACACGCCGCCTCCTATCGCCGCCACACCAGCGACCACGATGGCGATCCACCACAAGGAACCACCCTGGCCGGGCTTGTCCTCTGGCGCTTTGGTCGGTTCGGCAGATGCCGCGTCCGTGGGCGGCGCTTCCGTCACAACGTCTGTGGCCGCGGGAGTTTCTACCGGAGGCGCTTGCGTGCTGCTGGATTCCGTAGCGGTCCCCTGCGAAGGCGTGGGGACTTCCGTACTGATGACGGACGAAGCGGTTCCCTGCACCTGCGTGGGGGTGGGTGTGCCCGTCGTGGGGGCGGGCGTACCCGTGCCAACCGTGGCGGTCGCCTGGATCCGCGTGGGGTCAGGCGCCTTCGTCACATTCTGAATATCCGTTGGCTGGGCATCGACCGGTTGGGTCGTCCAGTTGGTCACATTGCTGATGACCGCCACCGTTTCCCCCTTTAGGTCGGTAGGCGAGGGTTTCACGGAAGAAAAATAGGAGGTGGGAACCGCTTCCGCGGTCACCTCAGGGGAAGGGGTAAAGCTGCGCACAACGGAATCCGTAGTGGCCGGATCGGCCACGGCGGAAGTCTCCACATGGGCCACATAGTTGGTGGGCACAGGTTCGGTTCCCCTGTCCCAAGCATTCACAGCACGGGCTATCGGGGTATTGTCCGGGCTCGCGGAAGACCCAGGATCATTCACGGAGGATTGATAGGGGGTCGGCAGAAGGGCGATGTCCGCGTCAGGCGCCACCGGCATATCGGACAGGAGATTGCCCCACTCATCCGAGGGGAAGAATCCGGGGTCACCCCGATCCTTTGTCCCGTAGATCCTGTATTCCGTCTGACCCTGATGATTGGTGAATCGATAGATGCCCTCCGTGCCTTCCACCGGCTCATAGAACGAAGGCATTTCCCCGGGAACGGCGGGCTTAAAGCCCTCTGGCATGGTTCGGGATACAGGCGTAGCCGACACGCCTGCCGTAGGGTCGGGCTGAATGACAGCCGCCGCGTAAGGCGTGGGCAACAGGGCTACATCCTCCTCCGGTATTACCGGTGATTCGGAAAGGAGATTTCCCCATTCATCCGAGGGATAGAAACCAGGTTCACCCCGATCCACCGCGCCATAAATGCGGTATACGGGCTGGCCCAGGCGATCCATGAAACGATAGATGCCTTCCGTCCCCTCCACCGCTTCATAGAAGGAGGGCGCTGTTTGTGGAATCAAAGGGACAAAGCCTTTGACAAAGTCCTCAAAATCCTTGGCGGGATCAACCACGTCGGCGCTCTCAAGAACGATGCCCATAGCGTCAGCCGGGTAGAAACCGGGTTCTCCCCTGCCATAGGCTCCAAATACGCGGTAAACTGGATTCCCATCCCGGTCCGCCATTGTGTAAAGGCCATCAACCCCATCCACAGCACTATACCAGCTGGGAATGGCTCCAGGAACCTTGACGGCAAAAGCGGGGGGCGGCATGTTGGCCAAATCAGAAGCAGGGTTGATGGGCAAAGCGCCTGAATCCACCGCGCCGGCCGCGTCCGAAGGATAAAAAGCGGGCTCCGTCCGGTTCAGAGAGCCAAAGGCGCGATACTGAGTTTGGCCGCTTAGGTCGATAAAGGACCAAACACTGGGAACATCCGTCTCGTCGTAAAAAAGCGGCGCGTCCGGCATTTCTTCGGGAACAAAGCCCTTCACGAAAGCCTCAAAATCCTCCTCCGGCAGGACGGCGGCGGCTCCCTCAATCCGGTTTCCCGAAGCGTCCGCGGGATAATAGGCAGGGGCCATGCCGTCCAGAGTGCCGTATACCCGGTAAACAGGGTCTCCCTCCCGGTCGTCCAGGGCAAAGAAACCGTCGCTAATTACACGATAATAGGAGGGAGGCTCCACAACTCCAATGATATCAAAACCTTTGATGTAGTTTTCAAAATCCGCCTCAGGCGCGACGGGTTGGGCGCCTTCCAGGACCGCGCCTGCCGCGTCGGTGGGATAAAACGCGGGATCCGCGCCATCTAGGCGGCCATACGTCCGGTAATAGGTCTGTCCATCCCGCCCGGTAAAGGCATAGAGGCCTTCCCCTACCTGGGCATAATGGGGGGGCACCACCTGGGGCAGAGCTGAACCAAAGCCCTTCACCCATGTTTCAAAATCCACGGCGGGATCCGCCGGTTCGGTGTTATCGGCCACCACGCCCGTCTCATCCACGGGATAGAAGGCGGCGGGCCCGCCGTTCATGCGACCGAAGGCCCGCAAGACCGTCTGACCGTCCCGGGTGATAAATCCATAATGCTGTCCATCCACGATGGTATACTGAGGAGGTACTTCCTGTGCCGCCTCCGGCACAAAGCCCTGCACAAAGGAGGCAAAGTCAACGGCCGGATCCACCCTTGGCGCGTTCATCGCAACATTGCCGTCCGCGTCCGCGGGGAAGAACATGGGATCGCTGCCGCTCATAGAACCGTAAGCCCGGTGCTCATCCGGCGCTGTTGTCACCCGCCAAAGGCCATCCTTGCCCTCCACGGCGTCATAATAGGAGGGGACAGCGCCCGCCGGGGCCTCAACGGCCACAAATCCCGGAATCGGCGTGGGCACCGGCTTAATGCCGACAAACATCGTGTAGGTATAGGCGACGCGCAGGCGGAACATATCGTTGGTGTCCCGCAAAACAAAGGATACAACAAGGCTTCCATCCTTATAGAGCCCTGAAGATGTGGTGATATCGAAGGTGAAGCTGTTTTTATGTCCCGTGTAACCTCCGGCGCTGATGCGCTCAATGGCCTCTCCCTGGTAGTTGACGCTCAACAGGGAGTTTAGGGATCCCAACGCGTTGGATTCAGTGCCCGTGATGGTGATCGGATACGCCATGCCCGGCTCCAGGTAAATGGGCAGGGGCGTCCATGTGTATTGATGGGCCATGGCGACGCCATCTTTGTTGATGGTGAGGGTCAGGCCGGATTGCTCTGCCTCGGACCGCTGAATGGACTCGGCCATGAGACCGTCGGTCAGGTCGTCCGGAAAACCAAGCCCATGATAGGATACCGCGTATCCCCGCGCGGGGGTAACTGTCGGCTCTTCCGTGATGCCGGTCAGCTGCCAGTATACTGGCGTTGTAGGCGGTTCAGGCATCGTAGGCATCTTGCCATCCGCCGAAGCGCCAACGGCGCATAAGGAAAGGCACAGCCATAATAGTACGCCCAATCTCAACAGGCTAACTGAACCTTTGTGGGCAATTCTCATCGGGAGCCCCTCCTCATACAGCGCGAATACGGGCATGCTCACTACATTATATACCAGCCTTGGTATGAAAAGCAAGCAATTGCGCCTCAAATTCATCCAAGGATTCCCAAAAGACGCTTTGTTATTGCTAAATACCATTAAAACTTATCTTTTCCCGCAAGAACTGATTTTATAAGCGGTTTCCAAACCCATTCGCCGCTCGGCAGTTTTTTCATTATATATATAGCGTATGATGACTTATATGCCCATGGTATACACGCCTCTTTCCTCCGCGATTGCGTTGTGCTATGATGATATCGCTTGGGAGCGTCTAAATCCTATTTTCATGGGGGGGCGCGTGAAGATGGCTTATACTTTGATCCGCAGCGACCGCAAGACGCTGGCCATTCAGGTCAAGGCGGGATTGGATGTGGTGGTGCGGGCGCCGCGGCGTCTTCCTCTCCGGGAAATCGAGCGGTTTTTGTCGGAGCACGCCGATTGGATTGACCGACAAACGGAGCGGCTGCAGGCGCGAAGCTCTGCGTACCCAGAGCCTACGAAAGAGGAGGAGGCAACCCTGCGCACTCTGGCAAAGGCGTATTTTCCCGGGCGAGTGGCGTATTTTGCCGCGCTGATGAACGTAATGCCGACGGCCGTCCGCATCACCTCCGCAAAAACCCGATTTGGCAGCTGCAGCGGAAAGAACAGCCTGAGCTTCTCCCTGCGGCTCATGCGCTATCCCCCGGAGGCCATCGACTATGTGGTCGTCCATGAGTTGGCACATATTACACACAAGGATCATGGAAAGGCCTTCTATCAGACGATAGAGGGAGTTCTGCCGGACTATCGCGCAAGGCGGGCAACGCTTCGCTGACAATTTCGATAATAATTAACATGGGATGAAGGCTTGAAGTCTCTAGATCATTGACGTACAATAAGAAGCATGAAGGAGGTGGCCTATGCCTAAAAAACTTTTTGCGCTCCTGCTTTCAGCCGTTCTATGCGCATGCGCCGTAGCTTCGGCGGAAACATATCAGGTCATTATGGACGATGGGTCCGACGTTTATCAGGAGGATGGAGTAACCCTGGCGGAGCTAACCGCCAAATTCCCGCAGATTATTAACCTTCCCAACACCGCCGTCATGGATCATATCAACCGTTCCATTCAGGATTATATCCGGCTTGAGGGCGGTTATGACGGGGTAATGGAAACAGCCCTAGGCGATTACAAAGAAAAAGCGGAATGGATCGATTTTTCCACCGATCATTATTTCCTGGATGTGCAGGCGGAACCCAAGCTCCAGTCCGACCGGCTGTTTTCAGTGTTCTATGCGTTTGCGGCCTACATGGGTGGCGCCCACCCGGATCATTGGACGCGGGTTGAAATGTATGACATGGCGTCCGGGGATCTGGTTCTGCTGGAATCTATGGTCGCGGATATGGACGCTTTCCACGATAAGGTGGCCGAACTGCTGCTGAAAAAAATAGACGAAACTGGCATGGCGAAAGATCAGGACTTCTTTGACGGCTTTGAGGAGACCGTCCGCGCGTGGCGCCCGGAGCAGGCGGTAGCGACCCAAGAGGGTTTATTGGTTTTCTTTGATTACTATGAGCTTGCCCCTTATTCCTCTGGTTCCCAGCTCATCACCCTTCCCTACGACGCGTTGGATCCATTCATCAATGAGACCGGCAAAGCGCTGTTAGGGCGGTAAGGGTTTGACGAATTCTTTCGTGTACATCATTATTTACTAAATAGAAGAACTAGTGGCTTCCGCCCATGGCCGGCGGTAGCTGTGAAAAGAGAAGGATTAACATGGATAGGATGCATGGCGAAAACATTCCGAGGCTTGGATTTGGATTTATGCGGCTGCCCACCCTTGCGGACAATCAAATCGACTTCCCACAGTTGACCCAAATGGTCGATGCCTTCCTGGGCGGCGGCTTCACCTATTTTGACACAGCCTATGGCTACATGGGTGAGCGCAGCGAACCGGCCATTCGCCAGGTGCTTGTGGATCGGTATCCCCGGGAAAAATACCGGCTGGCCACCAAACTGCCCCTCTGGCTCTTGGAGAAAAAAGAGGACATGGAGCGGCTTTTTTCCACCCAGCTGGAGCGCACCGGCGCCGGATACTTTGACTATTATCTGCTCCATAACGTAAACAGCCGCCTCCTGGAAACCCTTGACGCCTTTGACGCCTGGGGCTTCATCCGGCAAAAGAAGGCGGATGGGCTCGTGCGCCATATAGGTTTTTCTTTCCACGATGAGGCCAAGGTGCTGGATCAGGTTTTGGCGCAGCACCCGGAAGTTGAGTTCGTGCAGCTGCAGATCAACTACATGGATTGGGAGAATTCCAAGGTTCAGTCCCGCCTATGCTATGAGGTGGCCCGCAAGCACGGCTGCGCCGTCATCGTCATGGAACCGGTGAAGGGCGGCATGCTCGCGTCCCTGAACGGCGAGACCCGGGCTGTTTTGGAATCCGTTTACCCCGGCAGAACCCCCGCGTCCTGGGCCATGCGATACGCCGCTTCCCTGGAAGGCCTGGTGACAGTCCTCAGCGGCATGACCACTCTGGAACAGGTTCAGGACAATATCAACACATTTACCAATCTGGAGCCCATGACCGGGATAGATCGGGAAGCCATCGACAGGGTTATAGCCATCCTTACCGGCATTCCCACCATCCCTTGCACGGATTGCAGGTACTGCATGGAGAACTGCCCCAAGGGCATCCCCATCCCCGGCATTATCGATGGAGAGAACACCCTAAAGGTATACGGAATCGTCAACAAAGGACACTATGCCTTCGTCACCCGGGACAAGGGCAAAGCGTCCGATTGCGTCGCCTGCGGCGTATGTGAGGAAAGATGCCCCCAAAATATCGAGATCATCCAGCTTTTGCGGGAAGCGGCTGCTTTGTTTGAGTAGCCGTTATGATTACGTCTCGAATGACGGGTATTTTTATGGGGTGAAATCCCTTAAGGCGACACCGCACAAAGGAGCGTTGCTGGCATTGCGAGAGATTTTCGTGCTGATCAAGAAGCCTGGAGGAAGCCGTAGCAGCGCTACGGCGACCGTAAGAGCGACACAGAGCAGCGCGAAAAGATCCGCAAAGACCGCGTG
>JAVBOX010000027.1:0-30550 GCA_031550095.1 Eubacteriales bacterium | reverse complement strand
TCGGAATTTGGCACGGATCTTTTTCCGTCCAGCGGCGTCGCCCTTCACTCAGCGTAGCGCTGCTACGCCTCGTTCCAGCTCCTTGCTGGGCGAAAAAATCTCTCGTGCATCTCTTCCGACTTTTCGATGCCGGAGTAATATACAGCGGAGGCATGGCCGCACATTTTGGTGCTTGCGGGCACTCCGCTGATCTTCTTTGGACTGTTGGTTGGCGTGTATCCGTGTCGAAAGCGAATCGGTAGAAACGATAGAGCAATGGGTTTTCCCAGCTAATGGGGGATCTTGTGAGCGCTTTCCCAAGACCACACTCCGGACTCCCGCCATAGGGTTTTGCCTTGACACAGGGATTTTTCGTTGTTATACTATTTGTTATAAAGTATTTGCCTCTCATTATGATTGCCATGGGTATTCATTCTAATTCGAAACGGTATTTACCGTTTTGCGTTATACTCAAATATCTGTTGTAGGAGGTCTCCCCAATGAAAAAGGCAATGGCTCTCTTCCTTACCCTGCTCCTACTGATGTCCATGGTGGGCACCGTATCAGCCGCGAGCGAACCCATCAAAATCGCCTATTGGCATACCCGTGGATCCGGCGCCAACTATGACACATGCAAGGCTTCCGTCGATCTTTTCAATGAGACGGTCGGCAAAGAAAAGGGAATCATTGTGGAAGAGGTTTTCGTTGGTAACTATGAAGACATCTTCACAAAGATTCAACTGGCCATCCAAGCGGGCGAACAGCCTCAGGTAGCCGTCATGGCCAATACCTATGTAGGCTATTACATCGAGGATGAAGTAATTGCCGACATGATGCCTTTTGCCGAGCGGGATGGATTCGATGTGAACAACTTCCTGGATCCCTTTCTGCAGACCGTTGGAAACACCGATGGAGAGCTCCACTCCGTTCCTTATATCCGCTCCACGCCCATGCTCTATTACAACAAGACCATGGCGGACGCGAAGGGCTTGACCCCCTCCAGTAAAATCGATGAAATGATAGAATTCTGCAAGGGCATGACCGAAGTCTCCGCCACGGGCGAGACCATCTACGGCCTTGAAATTCTAAACGACTTTGGTTACTACAATGCCGCTAACATCTATCAGCTGGGCTCCGAGCTGATCGCCGAGGATGGCAAAAGCGCTCCCTGTCTGGATGACGGCGTCATGCTGAAGGTGCTTTCGGACTGGCGTCAGTGGGTTGATGAGGGCTGGTGTCGTTCCTTTGACGCGACGGATGCGGCGCCCGCCATGATGGAGCTGTTCTTCCAGGGCAAGCTGGGGGCCTTCCTGAACTCCTCCGGAAGCCTGAAGAACGTGCTGACCAAGTGCGGCGAAGCCGGCATCGAAGTGGGCCTCCTGCCCTACATCACCTACGGGGAACCCCTTGCTGAAATCGGCGGCGCCAACATCGGCATCATCGCGGAAGGCAACACCGACGAGCAAATCGAAGCGTCCTGGGAATTCATCAAGTTCCTCTGCAGCGATGAGATGGTCGCTCAAAACGCCATTGGCTCTGGTTACCTGCCCATCACCAAGTCCTGCGGCGAATACAAGACCATGACCGATTTCTGGGCGGAGAATCCCCTGTATAAGGTCGCTTATGACCAGCTGGCTGTTTCCCGTTGCCAGGAAGTGCCCCATGTGGCCTTCAAGCAGGACTTCATCCGCGCTTGCTGGGATGCTTGCTCCATGCTGATTCAGGATCGCAGCATTACGCCGGAACAGGCCGTGCAGCAGATCAAGGACACCACCGCGTCTTTCTTCCAATAAGCATATCAAATTCCCCACCGCAGGCAGCCCTTGGCAAACAGCCTCGGGCTGCCTTCCTTAGATGCAGTCTCTATTACATTATTACACTTTTCTGGCGAACGGAGGCAAATCGATCATGGCACAAATCGAATTCCGCCAAGTTTGCAAATCCTTTGGGCAAACGAAGGTTATCGAGAACCTCAACCTGACCATCCAAGATGGCAAGTTCACCGTTCTGGTCGGCGCGTCCGGCTGCGGCAAGACGACGCTTTTGCGCATGATTGCCGGCATCGGTCCCGCTTCGAAAGGCCAGGTTCTCATGGATGGGAAGGATATAACGGATATGGACCCCGGCAAGCGCGATGTGGCGATGGTGTTCCAGAACTATGCCATCTATCCCACGATGACGGTTCGCGAGAATATTGAGTTTGGCCTGAAGAACAAGCGGGTGACAAAGTCTGAGCGCGCTCGGCTGATTCAGGAGGTTTGCGATTCGGTGGGCCTGACGGAATACCTGGACCGCAAGCCGGGAACCCTTTCCGGCGGTCAACGCCAGCGCATCGCCCTCGCTCGGGCAATGGTAAAAAAACCCAAGGTGTTCCTCATGGATGAGCCCCTTTCCAACTTGGACGCAAAACTTCGCGTCGCCATGCGGGTGGAGCTGATTGAGCTGCAAAAAAAGCTGGCGACCACCTTTGTGTATGTAACCCATGATCAGGTGGAAGCCATGTCCATGGCGGATGTGATCGTGCTGATGGATAAGGGCACAATTCAGCAGGAAGGTACGCCCGAACAGGTTTATCATGATCCCAACAGCGTTTTTATCGCCCAGTTTATCGGCTCTCCGGCGATGAACATTCTCCTTGCCGATGATTCCGCCCAATTCGGATTTCGGCCGGAAAAGGCACTGCTTTCAACCCAGCCCTCAAACGCCACCTATCAGCGCCGTTGTGAAATACTTACGCGGGAAATGTTGGGGTCTGAGACTATATATAAGGTAGCAATGGGAAATGAAGCCGTGATGGTGAAAAGCCTCACCGACGATCACGCCATGGGCGATCGGGTGTATCTTTGCGTCGCCAAGGAAAACCTGTATTTCTTTGGCAACGATGGAAACCGCATCCGCAAGGGAGAAGCGGGATATGAAAAGCTCCTTGCGTGGGTTGGAGGAATGCGCGATGAATAGCATTGATCCGTCATTGTTCAAGCGTAAATCCTTGGGAAAGAGAATATCCACCCATGCCATCTCCTACGCCATGGTGGGGCCAGCCATTGTCTTTCTGTTGCTCTTTACCATTTACCCCATGCTGAACCTGATCAATCTGAGCCTATACAGGGGAAATGCCCTGCGCCCATATAAGGAGTTCTTGGGCCTTGAAAACTATCGGACGCTGTTTTTTGTAAAGCCGGACTTTATGGTGGCCCTGAAGAACACGGCCTACTATACGGCGATGGTCGTGGTGCTGCTGATCGCTTTTTCGGTGCTGTTCGCGGTGTGGATGTTTAAAGACCGGCGAATTAACCGCTTTGCTCAGACCGCATTCTTCACGCCCCACCTGATCGCCTCCATCTCTACGGGTTTCATCTGGGCTTGGCTATATAACTCCAACTCCTATGGCCTATTCAACACCGTTCTGCGCTTTTTTGGCGCAAGCCCTGTCCGCTGGTTGGACACTGCGGAAACCGCCATGAACTCCATTATTTTCATGAGTGTCTGGAAGAGCATCGGCTATTACGCGCTGATCATCCTCTCGGCAATGAAGGCGATTCCCATTGAGATTTACGAGGCGGCTAAGCTGGATAACGCGTCCCCCATTCGCGTGTTCTTTAAAATCACCCTGCCCATGTTGTCGCCCCAGCTCTTTTTTCTGTTGGTGACCATCACCACCGGCTCCTTTAAGGTCTTTGACACCATACGGGTTATGACCAAGGGTGGGCCAGGCGCCTCCACCCAGGTGCTGTGCCTTTATATCTACGACTACGCCTTTACGCGCAACAACTCACTGGGCTATGGCGCGGCGGCGGGCGTGGTGCTGATGGCAATCCTGATTGTCGTTACCCTGCTTGACTTCAAAGGCCTTGAAAAGCGGGTTCATTACCAGTAAAGGAGGGAATGAGAATGCAAGCGAAAGAGCTCAAACGAAAAATTCGCAACTATGCCCGCATACTGCCTGGCGACGCATTTAAGCTGTTGGTCGTGCTGTTATTCCTGTTCCCGTTTTACTGGATGATGAGCACGGCGTTTAAGCACTACAGCGAGGCGATTGTGACGCCGCCAACGCTTTGGCCCAAGGATTTCACATTCCAGAACTTCATCAATATCTACAACATGAATGTGGATATGACCCACTACGCCATCAACTCCATCGTGGTAACCCTCTCGGTGATCACCATTCAGAGCCTGATCATGGTTCCCGCCGCGTATGCTTTCGCGAAGCGTCGATTTCCGCTGCAGGGCATCATGTTTGGCATCGTGATGATCGCGTTCATGATTCCGGTGCAGATCACCTACATCACCACATATCTTTTGATGGCTGACTGGAAGCTGATCAAGTCCTTGTGGCCCCAAATTCTGCCTTTTGGCGCCAATGCCTTCGGCATCTTCATGCTGCGCCAGGCCTTCAAGCAAATCCCCGATGAAATCGTGGAATCGGCCAAGCTGGACAGCGCCACGGAGGTGCAGGTCATGATGCGGATCATGCTGCCCATGTGTAAGTCCTCCATCATCACCATCGCGATGTTTTCCTTCATTTCCCACTGGAACAGTTATTTTTGGCCGCTGGTCATGACCTCGGATGAGAAGCTGCGGCCTTTGACCCTGATGATTGAAAAGATTCGCGATGAGGAGTTTGGCATCAACTGGAACACCATCATGGCATCCAACTTTATCCTGGTGGTTCCGGTGATCATCATTTTCCTCTTTGCCAGCAAAAAGATCATCGAGGCTTTCGCGTATCGCGGCGTGAAGTAAGCGCGAAAGGGATGGAGGGCCTTTCGCGATTGGCGGGATTGCTCTAGCGCAACGCCGCACAGTTGCGCACACCGTCCTTGCAGATCTTTTCGTGCTGCTCTGTGTCGCTCTTGCGGTTGCCGTAGCGCTGCTACGGCTTCCTCCAGGCTCCTTGATTAGCGCGAAAATCTCTCGCAATGCCGGCGACGCTCCTTTGTGCGGTGTTGCCCTAGGCCTCGTTCAAGGGCTTTGGTCCAGGATTTTATATTGTCGCGCATGCGTGCGCTCTGTACGGGTTTGCGCATGTTTCAACGTACACTTATGGAGGAAAGAAATGAGCAAGCATGTCATCGTCATCTCGCAGGACGCCATGGTCTTTGAGGATTTGGAACTGGTCAAAAAAATGCCCAACTTCAGCAAAATCTGGAATCAAACCGCCCGGGTGAACCACTGCCGCTCCGTTTATCCTACGGTGACCTATCCCGCCCACGTTTCCATGATGACCGGCGTATACCCTGACCGCCACGGCGTCACCAACAACGAGCAGCCCATCATGTGTGAGCCTTCGTCTAAATGGATTCATTTCAGGGACTGGGTCAAGGCGCCCACCATCTTTGATTACGCGAAGGCAAAGGGCATTACCACCGCCTCGGTGTTTTGGCCGGTGACAGGCCATCGACCCGGTTCAAGTACCCCATGCTCCATCGATTATCTCGTCAATGAGTATTGGCCCCAGTCCCCGGAAGAAGGCGTGCGGGAGTGCTTCGCCAACTCCGGCAGCAATGAAGAGGTTCTCCGCAAGGTGATAGATCCGAACCTGCACCATTGGGGCGGCCGTGTTCATCCCGCCATTGACAAGTTCATCTTCGGCTGCGCATGCGCCCTCATCCGGGAATTCAAGCCCGGGCTGCTCATGATTCATCCGGCCAACATTGATGATTACCGGCACAAGACCGGTGTCTTCTCCTCCCAGGTGGATTACGGCATTCACGAAATCGACTCCTGGTTTGATAACATCGTCAAGGCCACAAAGGCCGCGGGCATCTACGATGATACGGACTTTTTTATCGTCAGCGACCATGGCCAGATGAACATATGCCGCACCATTTGCCCCAACGTAATTTTGGCGGAAAAGGGCTTGATCACCGTGGATTCCGAAGGAAACGCGACGGACTACCGGGCTTTTTGCAAATCCTCCGGCCTGTCCTCCCAAGTTTATCTGAAGGATCCCTCGGATAAGGCCACCTATGACGAGACCTACGCCCTTTTGCGCCATATGTGCGATGAGGGCCTCTACGGCATCAGCCGGGTTTTCACGGCGGAGGAAGCCCAGAAGGAAGAGCGCCTGGCTGGGAACTTCTCCTTTGTGCTGGAGACGGACGGCTATACCTCCTTCACCAACGAGTGGCGCAGGCCCATCGTGCGCACTTTGAACACCACCGATTACCGGTTTGGCCGCGCGACCCATGGCTATCTGCCGGATAAAGGCCCTCAGCCCACGCTATTCGCGTTTGGCCCCAGCATAAAGCCGGGCGTCGTCATCGACAGGTGTTCCATTGTGGATGAGCCGCCCACATTCGCTCATGCGCTGGGCTTTGAGATGCCCGACATCGACGGCAAGCCCTTGAAGGAACTCTTCCGTTAGGAAGGAAATGGTGGCAAAATGAGAATTCGCTATTTGGGTTCAGGCGCTTCGGAGGGTTGGCCAGGCCTGTATTGCCATTGCGAGTATTGCGAAAAAGCCAGGGCCCTTGGCGGCAAGAACATTCGCACAAGGGCGCAGGCCGTGCTGGAAGAGTCGCTTTTGCTGGATTTATGCCCCGATACCTATTTTCACATGCTCCGGGATGGGCTTTCCATGCCGGATATTGAGCATGTGCTGATCACCCATAGCCACCTGGATCATTTTGCCCCTAACGAGATCAGCTACCGTCGGGAGCCATTTGGCCATGGAATCGGCGCCATGATGACACTATATGGCAACGAGGCCTGCAAGGTGAAGTTTGACGCGGTGGTGGCCCGAAACAAGGACCCTAAGATGCTGCTCGATCATGTGCAGTATCTGGTGATACCCGAGTTCGTGCCCTTTTCCGCTGGTCCTTTCACCGTCACCCCCTTGTTGGCACGGCATGATCCGGCGGAGCGTTGTCTCATCTATCTGATTGAGAAGGATGGCAAGCGCGTCCTTCATGCCCACGACAGCGGCTTTTTCCCGGAAGAGACATGGGCGTATCTGGCGGGCAAGCGGTGCGATCTGGTCACCATGGAAGGCACGCAGATACGCCACCGGGATGGGGTGCTCCATATGGGTGCGCAAGACGCGGCGGAGGCAAAGGACCGGCTGGTCCAGATTGGTGCCGCTGACGGCGATACACGGTTTGTGCTGACCCACTTTTCCCATAATGGGGAATTGATGCACGAGGAATGCGCCGCTCTGGCCGATTCCTACGGGCTAACGGCGGCCTATGACGGAATGATTCTGGATTTCTGATTCCAAGTGTATTTTCTGGCAATAAAAGGCCGGGAAGGGGGGCCATTGCCCTTCGTTCCCGGCTTTTATCATTCCCAGGTTCCAGATCAGAACTTCGCGAAGCCCCTGCCGTACTCCGCGCGTTCATCCTCATCCGGCGCGATTTTATCATAGGCTGCTATGGACCGCCAGGATCATTTCAACGTTCATGCTGTTCTCACAAGTTAGCTACTGCTAACAACGGTGAATTGTACCGCATCCATTGGAAATACGCAAGCGCTTTTTCCTATAATTTTATCTTTTGCGCTGATTTGCCCGCGCGGTCAAAACCCGGCTCCGTTTGCTATCAGACCCTAATATGTATAAAACGTAAATATAGGATAAAGCCCTTGACAAGGGCCTATCCATGGGAAATAATAATAGATGGAGGGCAATGTGTGGAAACGCCCTGGAAACCACAATTTGAAGGAGGCTCAAGTATGAGGAAACTTCTATCTGTGCTCCTATGCTTGCTTATGGTTGGGAGCGCTTCGCTGGCGCTGGCGGACGCCGCGTCCAACGCTGAAGCCGCCGCGAAGGCTGCCTCAATGACCTACGATGAACTTTTGGCCGCTGCCGTGGCCGAGGGCCAGGTTTATAGCGTGGGCATGCCCGACGAGTGGGCAAACTGGAAGGACCTATGGGCCGCAATCCGCGATCTGGGCATCAAGACATCAGATACGGATATGTCCTCCGCGGAGGAGCTTGCCCAATTCGCGCTGCAGGGCAAAGCCAACGCGGATATCGGCGACATCGGCATCGCCATGACCGGCGTTGCCATGGAGCAGGATCTGCTCCTGCCGTTCAAGACCTCCTATTGGGATTCCATTCCCGATTGGGCCAAAGAAGAGAACGGCCTTTGGATCGAGGCGTACACATGCACCACCGCCTTCATCACGGACAAGCAAAACGTAGAAAATCCCCCCGCCTCCTGGAAAGATCTCCTGGAAGGCGACTATAAGGTCTGCATCGGCGACGTGGAAAAAGCCTCCCAGGCCTACTATGGCGTGCTGGCGTGCAACATTGCCTTGGGCGGTGATGAGACGGACCTGACCCCTGCCATTGAGGCTTTTGCCAAGTTGGCGGCAGATGGCCGGCTAAACACCTCAAACCCCTATGTCTCCAACCTGGAAAATGGCGAAATTGACGTGGCTGTGGTTTGGGACTTCAACGCCCTGGGTTATCGCGATCAGATTCAGACTGAGCGTTTCGCGGTCACCATCCCTTCCGACGGTGCTGTAACCTCCGGCTATGCCAGCGTCATCAACAAGCACGCGAACAACCCCTATGCCGCCATGCTCGCCCGGGAAATGATCCTCAGCGACGCTGGGCAGAACTTCCTGGCGCTGGGCTATGCCCGCCCCATCCGCGAGGATGTGGAACTGACCGAAGAGGCCAAGGCTCGCGTGCTGGATGCCGCCCTCTATGCCAACACCTACAAGATTCCCGATTTGAAGGCATGGGACGCCACTGTCGCGGAGCTTCCTACCCTCTGGGCGGAGGAAGTTGCCGTTAACATGAACTAGAGCCAAATTGGGCGGGATCCAAGGGGCAAGGCTTACATAATTTTATGGTACAGATCCAGGTATCCTAAGTCAACCGGCTTAGCCGCCGCGCTTTTGCCTGCGCCTTTGCTCGGGCGCGGCGGCTTTTGTGGAAGGAGTTGGTTCTCCTTTGAAAAGGAAACGTCGGTTCAATGGATTTTACTTAACCTCCATGGGAGTTTTTCTGCTCTTGACAGCGGCTTTTATGGCCATTCCCGTGGTTTCGCTGGTGAGCACATCGCTGACCGCGCCGAAGGTCGGCGGCTTTTCTTTTGAGAATTATCTGGAAGTATTCAGCAAAAAGCTATACCGCATCAGCTTTATTAATTCTACCATGCTTTCCCTCCAGTCCAGCGTCTATGGCATGGCAATAGCGCTATTCTGTTCCTATGCCATCACAAAATTCGGCAGTGAGAAAATTCGGAACAATCTTCTCGTCGTCGTCAATATGACCAGCAATTTCGCGGGCTTGCCGCTTGCCTTTGCCCTGACCCTGTTGCTAGGGAATTCGGGGATGTTCATTACGCTGTTAAAGACCATGAACATTGACATCACAAATCAATTTTCCATTTACTCGGTGCAGGGCCTTGTCATCGCGTACACTTATTTTCAGGTGCCCCTGGGCATCATGCTCCTCTATCCCATCTACCGGGGCATTCGCGATGACTGGAAGGAGGCCTCCAGGGTTTTAGGAGCCACCACGCCGCAGTTTTGGTTCCGCGTGGGCATTCCCGCCATTTTGCCCAGCATCCTTTCCACTTTCACCGTGCTTTTCGCCAACGCCATGGGCGCGTATGCCACGGCGTATTATCTGGTCTCCTCCAGCTATAACATCGTCCCCATACGCATCAGCGCCTTGATGAGCGGCGATATTCGCACCAAGCCTGAGCTTGGCAGCGCCTTGGCCGTCAGCCTGGCGTTCATTCTCATCCTCACCATGCTGCTAAACGATTGGGCATCCCGCATGGCTGGCAGAAGGGGGATGAAGTCATGACAGGCAATAAACCCCAGGGCAAGGGCGGCGCGGGGCCCAAGGTGATCGTGGCTGTTTTGATGGTCTATCTGTTCCTGCCGTTTGTCATCACAGGGCTGTATTCCCTGGCCACCAATTGGTCCAACACGGTGATGCCGGAAGGATATACGCTGAAATACTATCAGGATATGTTCACATCCGCCCGGTTTTGGTCCGCCATTGGCCGCAGCGTATTTGTCAGCGCCATTGCGGTAGGTGCCGCCGTGCTGGTCATGACACCCCTCACCTTCGCCATCGCCGCCTACACGCCAAAGCTGGAGGGGCTCATGAAGGGGCTGACGCTGCTTCCCTATGCAGTGCCGGGGGTCATCAACGCCACCGCCCTGCTCAGCACCTATGGCGGTACTAGCATACCGATGGTATCGGTTCTTACAGGCGCTTATTTTGTGCTCATTTTGCCCCTGATCTACTCGGGTATCAACAACGCGATGCACGCCATCGATATCATTCCCATCACGGAAGCTGCCCGGGTTTTAGGCGCATCCGCCTGGAAAACGTTCTTGAAGATCATCGTGCCCAACATCGGACCTGGAATTCTGGTCAGTACGCTGCTAAGCTTCTCTATCCTTTTTGGCGAGTTTGTCGTCGCCAACCTGCTTGTTGGCGGCAGCTTTGAAACCGTTCAGATTTATCTGTATCTTGTGATGAAGCAGACAGGCCATCTGTCCAGCGCGGTGGTCATCATCTATGTGGCCATCATGACGCTGATTTGCGCGGTTTTGATGAAGCTATCCGGCGGTAGGAAAGAAAAAAAGGCGGCATAGCGGGAGGATACGGCGGATGCAATCCTATATTGAAGTAAGGGATGTCGTCAAGCGCTTTGGCGACAACGCAGTGCTTAAGGGAATCCAATTAAGTGTAGAGCAAGGGGAACTGGTGACGCTCCTGGGGCCGTCTGGCTGTGGCAAGTCAACCCTGCTGCGGGCCGTTGCGGGCTTAATTGACATAAACGAAGGCGCCATCTTTATCGACGGTAAGGACGTAACCAATGTGGATGTCCGGCTCCGACAGGTAGGCATGGTGTTTCAGAGTTACGCCCTGTTTCCCAACATGACTGCCGCGAAAAACGTATCCTTTGGCCTGGACATTCAAAAACGGCCCAAGGCGGAAATCAATGAAAAGGTACGCAGGATGCTTGCGCTGGTGGGCCTAACGGGGAAGGAAAACCAAAGGCCAAACCAGCTTTCCGGCGGCCAGCAGCAGCGGGTGGCGCTGGCCAGGGCTTTGGTGATGGAGCCAAAGGTTCTCCTGTTGGATGAGCCTCTCTCCGCCTTGGACGCGCAGATTCGCCAAAGCCTGCGCATGCAAATTCGGGAGATCCAGCAGGACATGAAAATTACGGCCATCTTTGTTACCCATGACCAAGAGGAAGCCATGGCGATTTCCGACCGGGTCTGTGTCATGCATGGAGGAATCATTGAGCAGCAAGGCACGTCAGAGGAAATATACAAGCGCCCGGAGACAGAGTTTGTAGCTCGGTTCATTGGCCATTACAACGTGCTGACACCAAAGGATGCCGCCCTGGCATTTGGCGGTGAACCCATAGTATGCAAGGTGGTGGCCATTCGTCCGGAAGCCATCGACCTGGAAGGCGGGGAAGGACGCCTGACCATGACCGGCAAGGTGATTCGCAGCAGCATGCTGGGCAGCGTCATGCGCTACAGGCTGGATGTGCGCGGCGTTGAGGTGAACATGGAATGCGTCAATCATGACCGGCGCTATCTAAAGCTTGGCGAAGTGGTGACATGCTATGTGCATGAGCGGAATGTGCTGAGGATTGAAAGGTAGTGCGCGTTTTGTCATGGGATGTGGATGTTACGTGAGAGAGGACGCTACCATGGGTGCGCCCCTGGACCTGGGTCAAGGGCTTTGATCCAGGGTTTCATAATCAAGAAGTTAGAATAAAGCTAACGCTATAGCATCGCTTCAAAAATCTCCCTTCGGGGCGATGGAATGACGCATGTGGACAATAACAGGCCTTTATCCGCAGCGTTCTTGATGCCCGCATCCACGGCGGCGGCTACGGCAGCCACCTCACCAGCCAATGCCACAAAGGATTTCCCGCCGATGCCGATCCCAAGCCGGACCTCCATGAGCCGCACATCCGCCGTCTTCGCCGCAAGGTCCGCCGCCACTACGGCGGCGGCTATGCTAAAGAACTCCATCACCCCAAGCGCGGCCACGGTCACCGTTTCCGTGCAGCCGGACATGGCGGAAATGACCTGGGGATCCAGGCTGGCAATGGTGAGATCATCCACAAGGGCCTCCCGGGCATAAGCCCGCCCCGCGTCCATCGCTGCCGCCACCGCCGCCACCTTTCCGGAGATCAGGACGATATATTTGCCCGGACAGACCGTTCCAGCCCTCAGCAGCGTCACATCCGCCGCCTTGAGCATGGCGTCTCCGGCCTGAACGCCTTTGGCGATACTGTTCGTCTCCAAAAGACCCAATGAAATCATCGGCTATACCTCACAGCGCAAGTCGATCCGCGTTTCCGTTACAGCCGTCACAATGCCGTCAATGCTGGCATGGATATCCGCGCCAAGCGCGTCATTCGTCATTTGCGCCACCACCTGCCCCCGCTTTACCCGGTCCCCAGGGGCAACCACCGCTTGGGCGGTGACACCGATATGCTGTTTCAAGGGGAGGCATACGAAATCAGCCTCTACAGCGGTGACTTGCTCCGGAAGCGGAAAGGCGTACGGGGCCACGCCGATTTGGGCTGCCAGCCGAGCGGCGGGAACCTGCCGGCCCTCCCGCATGATTCCATAATCGGGATGGAGCGCCTTATCCGGGGAAACGCCCTTCCCGCGAAGCTCCGCTTTCATCGCCTGCTGCACCCGGCGGGGTGAAAGGCTCATGGGGCAGGCGTACATCTCGCAAATGCCGCATTCCATGCACAGGAGCGCAGTCTCATCCAGTTGATGATTCGCGAACGCCCGCATAGCCCGATGGGGATACATTCCGTGCCCAAGCAGATACCGGGGGCAGAGATCCGTGCAGTACCGGCACTGAACGCAAGCTGCCTTCGCCCGGTTGCGCATGTGGGCGATGGTCAGGCGTGCCCGCTGGACCAACAAATGATCCGGGGGCAAAACCAGAATCCCCCCGCATGTCTTGGCGACCACGGTTTGATTCGGCGCGGAGAGCAGATCGCCCATCATGGGCCCGCCTAGGAACACAGCGTATTCCCGTGGCTTAGCGCCGCCGGCCGCCTCAATCGTCCGGTCGATGGATACTCCTACCGGCACGTCGTATAGCCCGGGAGATGTCACCTCCCCGGCGACTGTTACCAGCCTGCGGGTTACGGGGATGCCGGAAAGTGCGGCCAAGGCATTGAGAGCCGTGGACACGCTGACCACCGCGCAGCCCACATGGCCCGGCAAGCCTTGAGGGGGCACAACGCGTCCGGTGGCCGTGTACACCACGGTTTGCTCATCCCCGATGGGATAGATGGCCGGCAGCCGAAACAAGGAAACCGGCGGGCCGACCGCTTGAATGGCCCCTGTGAGGGCCTCTGCCTGGCGGGAATATTGTGTTTTCAAGGCGATGATGGCTTGAGAAGCGCCGACAATCTCCCGAAGGGTGTCAGCGGCCCGCACCAGCGCTTCCGGATGCCGGAGCATCAGGTATTGATCGCTTCGGAGCACGGGCTCGCACTCGGCGCCGTTTATGATCAGGATCTCCGCGGGGGATGAAAGCTTTTTCCAGGTGGGGAACCCGGCGCCGCCGCCGCCCACCACGCCCCCTTCCCGGAGCATCCGGAGCTTATCAGCCATTGCAAGCGTCTCCCGCCCGGTTCACCTCATGGATGTCGATGATCGCCACAATCGACGCGTCCACCGGGGAGTCCATCTGGCCCTCTGCCCGGCGCGCGGAGCTTCCCATGGCTACAAGCACCATCTCGCCAATGCCCGCGTCAATGGTGTCCACCGCCACAATGGGCTCCCCAACGGCCTCCCCGGTGAGCCGGGCGGGCTGCACGATCATCAGCTTTCGCCCTACCAGGGATTCCTCCTTGCGGGTGGCCCATATGTTTCCGACGACCTTCGCGATGATCATGTCTTTTCCCCTCGCTTTTCCGCATTGGGCAAAAGCCGCACGCCGGCGGCCATAAGCACATCCCGGGCGGATGGTGTCACCAGCTGTCCCCGCCCCAGGGCTATTTCCCGAACGCCTTTTTTCGCCATATCCACCGCGATGGCCTCCGTAATCAGCTTTCCGGAAAAGATCTCAGGCTCGGTTTCCTTCCGCGCGGGGGCATGTATGTTATCCAAGGACACGGCCTGCACTCCCGCCGCGCTGGTCAGGCAGCGGCATACCGTTCCCTTGCCAGCGCCAGCCGCGTTGGCCTCGTCCGTATCCAAATGGAGGGCCGTGGCAAAATCCTTGGAAATCCGCACGGCTACCCCGTCAAAGGTGAGGGGCCGCTCGCCTTCGAGTCGCGCCTGAATCTCCTGGCCATCTGTTACGCCCATGGCAGCGGCGTCCTTTGGGGTTAGGTGCAGATGGCGCTTGGCGACGATGGCGCAACGCGCCTTCAGCATGGCGTTTCCTGCCTGGATGTGGAGCTCCGCCGCCCCCATAAGGTCGCCGGACAGGCGAACGGGCGCGTCCACACCCAAGATGCGAGCGTCGGTTTTGGAGATTTCCACCTGGGTTTCCCCCCGAGCCGGGCCTAGCACGGCAACCTTCTCTAGCATGCCGGAAGGGCCTATCAGGCGAACCCGCCGGCTGGACAGAAACTGCCCCGGCTGGGAAAGGGGGCGCTCAATGGCCAGGGTTTCTTCCCCAAAGAGAAGTGTACAGTGCTCTTTGGAAAGATGCGCATGCCGTGCGGAAACCTCAACGGGGATGGCAAAGCCGTGCTCTGATAGAGGCTCCTCCGATACTCCCATCCGGGAGAGCACCGCCCCGATGACCCGCTCAATGTCCGATCTTTCCATGAACCCCATGCCTCCTAAAAGGACACAGCCTGAAGCTGCAAGACGTATAGATAGCTGGACAGGCGATTCAAAGCCAGGATCAAATCCTCCCGACCGTTGGAGCCTTCCTTGGTATAGACGGAAACCGCCAGCACCTCCGTCTCCCGGGCAAAGGCCCGAAGCCGGTTGATCAGGGTGGCCAACTCGCCATGGGATGCGTCAGGTAAGATATGACGCTTCGCGCCATATCTTTCCGGATGATGGGACGCCTCATGCGTCTTTGCTTCATCCATGCCGTCCAGCGTCCATGGGCCCAAGGGAGTGCCTTTAAAGTCCGCGGCCAAAATCCGGCGGACAAGGGTTAAGGCGTCCCCCAGCTTGCGGACCAGCTCAGGGGCATGGAGCCTATCAGCCGCCACCTGGACCAATAGAATATCCGCCTGCAGCAAATCCAGCTTGCCCCGAAAGATAATGCGGGGATGATCCTTCCGAACCAACTCCTTTGCCGTCAGGTGCGTATAGTCCTCCGGCTTCCTTCGGCCTGTGGTCGGCGGGACACACAATGCCCCCCGCTCAGGCGGCAACAGGCGAAGATCCGCGAGATATTGCCGGGCGGCGGGCGTCAGCTTGGCATCCGCGGGCAGAGCATAATGGTTTGGAAGGCCGGAAGCAAACGCGTCGCGCAGCTCCTGTTCAGTGATATATCGCATAGGCCACTACGCGTCAGCCCAAAACGGGCAGGATTCCATTATTGGCCGCCTTTACCATGGCGTCCGCAGCCTCAATGGAAGCCACGAGCCCACGGGTTTCTATCATGCCCAGCGCAACTAAGTCCATCACTATGCCTCCCCGCGTATCATCACTGCGGCAACTCCAGCCGCGGCAGAATCCCTTCCAGCTCCTCATGGGGCCTGGGAATCACATGGACCGACACCAGTTCGCCAATTCGCTGCGCGGCCGCGGCCCCCGCATCCGTGGCGGCTTTGACGGCTCCAACATCCCCCCGCACCATCACCGTCACCAGCCCGCCGCCCACATGCACCTTGCCGATCAGGGTTACATTGGCCGCCTTTACCATGGCATCCGCGGCCTCAATGGAACCTACCAGCCCCCTTGTTTCCACCATGCCCAAGGCGATCTTCTCACGGTCTTGCGTCATGTTATGTTCCTCCTTGTTTCTTTCCCAAAGTTATCGTTATTTATATCATAAACCGCGCAGTTCGCGCAGCACAGCCTCCACAATCAGGTCAATTTCCGCCGGGTTCTCGCCGAAAGCTCCCTTTAGGCCAGTGGCCGTCTCAGGAGCATAGGCCTTCACCTGTGTCAAGGTTTCCTGCTCCGATAGACCCCAAGCGGCCCTTCTAATCTGGAACAGGTGGGTAACCGTCACGTTATCGCTGGTGGCGGAACCGCCCATGGCGCCGCATCCCAAGGTCAGGGAGGGCATGATGCCCGTGGTGGCGCCCACCCCGCCCAGGGTGGAACCTACGTTTACCAAAAGGCGGGAAACGGGTTTTGCCGATAAAAAAGTGCGGACCAGGGTTTCGTTGTTGGTGTGAATCGCCAGGGAGTGGCCGATGCCGCCATACCGGAGCAGCTCGATGCAGCGGGCGCAGGCGGCGTGCCAGTCTGGCTCGGTGAAAAAGGCCAGGATGGGCGAGAGCTTTTCCATAGTGAATGGGTATTCCTTGCCCACATGCTCCTGCTCCGCTAGGAGCACCCGGGTTCCCTGGGGTACCCGGATCCCCGCCATTTCAGCGATTGCCGTGGCGCTTCTCCCGACGATACGTGGATTTACGCCTTCGCCAGCCGGGTGACGGATGACACGCGCGACCCTTTCCAGGTCTTCCCCGCTGACAAAATAGCCGCCCTGTTTTTTGACTTGGGCGATGACATCATCCCGAACGCAGGTCTCAGTGACGATGGCCTGCTCCGAGGCGCAGACGGTGCCATTGTCGAAGGTCTTGCTGTCCATGATTCGGCGCACAGCGAGAGGAATGTCCGCCGTGCGCTCAATAAACGCGGGCACATTGCCCGGACCGACCCCCAACGCCGGTGTGCCTGAGGAATACGCGGCCCGCACCATGGCGGAGCCTCCGGTGGCGAGAATCAGGTCCGAAAGGCGCATTAGCTCGTTGGTGCCGGGAATGGAGGGATGGGTCATGGTCTGAACCACATCCTCCGGCGCCCCGGCGGAGCGCGTCGCTTCCCGGAGGATCCGCGCCGTCTCCGAAATGCAGCGGAGCGCCGCCGGATGGGGCGAGATGACCAAGGCATTGCCCGCCTTGACGGAAATCAAGGCCTTGAAGATGGCGGTGGATGTTGGGTTTGTGCTGGGCACAAGCCCCGCCACAACGCCCACGGGCACGGCGGATTCCAGGATTTTTCGCTCCCTATCCTCCCGTATGATCCCAATTGTTCGGGTATTCCGGATGGATTCATACACCGTGCGGCTCGCAAAGCGGTTTTTGACCACCTTATCGGCAACCACGCCAAAGCCGGTATCCTCCACCGCCATTCTGGCCAAAGGCTCTGCCTGACGCTCCGCCGCGGCTGCCATGGCCGCCACAATGGCGTCCACTTGGGACTGATCCATTTCTCCAAGGATCGCTTGGGCTTTTTTCGCTCTACGGATCAAGTCCCGGGCTTCCTGAATGGAGGCCAGATCGCCGTCAAGGGTCACTTTTCATCCTCCTTTTGCCGCCACGCGGCGATGGCATCCATGAGCATCCGCTTGTTGGCGTACCGAATCTCCCCGGGAGACAGGGCAAACCCTTTCAGCCGTCTGGCGAACTGCCGCAGGGCAATCACCTTCCAGCCGGACAACTCCTCCATGGCTGGGATTGGCTCCGCCGCGCACCTTTGAGAGGCCATTTCCCGCAGACCGCCCTCGCATCCGCCGCACGCGGCGCAACCGCCGTTGTACAGCCTTCCAGGTCCAAGGGACACATCGCAGGCCAGCATGCAGAACACCTCTGGCATCGCCCTGGGGATCACATGCCGGCTGAAGACCTTGCCCACCCTTTCGGCCGCCGCCGCGCCGGCTTCCACGGCAGCCTGCACCGCCGCCACCTCACCCTCAAAGCGAACCATCACCAGACCGCCCCGCACATAGTCCGTTCCAAGCAGGCGGACACGGGCGGCCTTAAGCCCGGCATCCGCGGCCTCAACTGCGGATACAAGACCTATCGTCTCAACCATACCAAGGGCGGTGATCATGGTCGTTCCTCCTCTGCCGAAGCCAATGGGCTTGGCGCTCACTCGATGGGGCAGGCGGCTACCGCCTCGACAGCCCGGGCGAAAGCCTCGCAGGCGGCCTGACAGTCGGCCTGGGTGCCGGTGAGCAATGCGCCGCCAAAATTCGTGGGGGAAGGGGGGCCGTAGAAGGCCACCAGATCCACCGTCGCGGCCTTCAGCGCCGCGTCCACCCCCACCATGGATTCCAGGGGGGGAGCGATCAGATAAGCCAGTGGTGCCCCGACTGGAACGCCCGCGCTTTCGCTCAGATACGTGCCCGTACGTGGGATGCAATGGGCGAAATAGGCCACCGAATCGTTGTCATTGGCGCTGATAAAGCTGGCCCCGAACTGAATGAACGAGGCCGCCGCATCCAGCCCAGCCCGAACCTCCTCTGGCGTGGGGCCCGCCAAAATGGCCAAAAACTCCCCAGCAAGGGCCGTATTGGCGTTGGCGGCTCCCGCGTACATGGACTGGGCATAGGCCACCCGCACCTGCGCTTTTTTGGTGGCCTCATCCACGGCGGTATAGCCCACATCGTCGCTATCGCAGGTAATAAGCCCAATGGAACGCTCTTGCTCCGCAAGGGAAAGGCGCTGCCGAAGCGCGGCATCAGCTTGGGGAATGATCCGCACAGCCAGAACCCGCGCCCGGATTGGATCACCCCGCATACGCCCTCCTTCGCTCCGCTGAAACCCTTTTGTTCCTATGGATTTTAATCATTCCATCGGCATTTCGGTGCCGCTCATCTTCAGCTCCAGCATCCGCAGGATCAGGTCCACCAGGTGGGCGCCCGCTTCCACCGCAGGCGTTCCGCCCTGATGGATGTTGGCGATAACCGTCCGGCGGCTTTCCGGCATGCCGGCGGTGGGGCGATACGCCAGGTAGGCGCTCATGCTGTCCGCCGTCACCAACCCGGGCCTTTCCCCCAGAAATACGCAGACCACCTCCGCGCCTGTGGCGTCTCCGATGGCGTCCATGGCCGCCACCCGCCCATATTGGACGAAGAAGGGTCGGCACACCCGGATGCCATGGGCGGTCAGCCCATCCGCCACCACGGGAACGATGTCCCGCCCGTTGGCCAGCACAGCGCTGGAAGAAAGGCCGTCCGCCACATAAAGAACCACCTGGACGCCTTGGCCAACGTGATCCTTGATGGCGGTCAGGGTTTCCGGGGAAAAGCTTCGCCCAAAATCCGGCCGGGTGAGAAATACATCCCGTGTCTCGCAGACGGTGGTGAATTTCAGCCACCCGACGCCCTGAAGAAAATCGTCCTCCACATCGTTGAACACAGCGGCTTGGGCAGCGGCATGGTCCGCCGCAAAGCGGAGCATGGTGGCGGTCCGATAACGTGCTCCCGTGTGCCCCGTGCCAATCCGGGCGGGTGTTTTCTCCTTGAGGGCCATGAAGGCCTCACGGTTGTGGGGTCCCGCGACGAGGTACTGATTCCGAATGTCCACCGTCCCAATGTCCGGGTATGGATCTTCCGAAGGAACGTTCTGTACTTCCAGGCCCTGAATTTCCAGGAGCACACGGCGAACCACCTCTTTAACCCGCGCTTCGTTCATAGCGTGCTCCTTTCTTACAGGAAGATGGAGGCATCGCCTCCGTTGGGGCCCAAGCGGCCATCCTGCCAGAAGCCCCAGCGGGAAAGCCACTGGGCAAACTCGGCGATGGGCTCCTTATGAAAGACCTCCCGAAGGGCGGCGATGTCCTGATAGCCGGTGGACTGATAGTTGAGCATCACATCATCGCCATGGGGGATGCCCATGAAATAGGCGCAGCCCGCCGCCGTCAGCAGAGCCGCCAGGTTTTCGTTATCCCCCTGATCCACCTTCATATGGTTTGTGTAACAGCAATCGCATCCCATGGGCAATCCGGATAGCTTGCCCATGAAGTGATCCTCCAGCCCGGCGCGGATGACTTCCCGGCTGTCGTAGAGGTATTCCGGCCCGATGAAGCCCACGACCGTGTTGACCAAAAAAGGCGCGTATTGGCGGGCAAAGCCATAGCAGCGGGCTTCCATCACCAGCTGATCCCATCCGAAGTTGGCGTCGCTGGAAAGCTCGCTGCCCTGGCCGGTTTCAAAGTACATCACATTGGGTCCATGGGCCGTTCCCTCTGAAAGGGCAAGCGCCTGGGCTTCCGCAAGCATGGCCGCGCTGATGCCAAAGGCCTCATTGCCCTTCTGGCTCCCCGCGATGCTCTGGAAAATCAGGTCGCAAGGGGCTCCCCGGCGAATCGCCTCCATTTGGGTGGTTACATGGGCCAAAACGCAGTTCTGGGTGGGGATGGCGTATTTCTGCTTGATCTCCTCAAAGCGGGTGAGAATGGCGTGAACGGATGCCACGCCGGCATCCACAGGGTTCAGACCGATTACCGCGTCACCCACGCCATAGCTGAGCCCGTCCAGCACGGAGGCCGTAATCCCCTCCACATCGTCTGTAGGGTGGTTTGGCTGCAAGCGGGCGCTCAAGGTGCCGGGGCGGCCGATGGTGGTCACACAAGTGGCCGTTACGCTCATCTTGGCTGCGGCATAGACCAAGTCCAGATTTCCCATGAGCTTGGTCACTGCGGCGATGACCTCGCTGGAAAGGCCCCGGCCAATTCTGGACAGCCCGGCACCATCCGCGGCAAGGATTTTCTCCCGGAGTTCTCCGATGGTCAAACCGGAAAGCTCTTGATAGATGCGGCGGTTGATGCCGTCCTGGATGATCCGGGTGATCTCGTCCTGCTCATAGGGCACGGCGGGGCACTCGCGTATATCCTTCACCGTGAGCTCCGAGAGCACCACCTGGGCCGCTACCCGCTCCCGCGGCGTTTCCGAAGCCAAGCCCGCCAGCCTGTCGCCGGATTTCGGCGCGTTTGCCTTTCCCATGACCTCGCGGATGGACGAGAAATCATAGCGCTTTCCCAGTAGGATGGTTGATAGCTTCACCAGAGGCCTCCTCTCAGGCAGAGAATGCCAGCGTCTTAACAATCACCGGGAGCACGCGGCCTCCAGGCAGTGGCGCTCCAATATCGATCAAATCCCCATGGGAGAGGGAAAGCCCATCCAGGCAGACAATAGGCGCATCCATACCCCGGCGCCTTTGGAGCGCCTGGCCGATGGCCTTGGCCATGTCATGCTCAATGAGGATCACCGGGCAGTGCATGTCCAGGCCCAAGGCCTTGTCGAGGACTTCGGCTATGGCCTGAATTTCGGAGTAGGTTGGGCTGAGCCAGCCCGTGAAACCAATGGCAAAAGGCTCTTCCAGCATGCTCCGCTGCTGCGCGATCCGCTCCATAAGGAAGGCGATATCCGCCGGGGAATCAAGGGCGATCTTTCCCACCGGAAGGTTTCGAATGGGCAGCGGCGCGTTGGCAAAGGCGACGGTGCTCCCGGATACGGTGACGCTGTATATGCCGGCGCCAATCACGGTCGCGTGCTGGATTTCCTTAGGCTGGAGCACCCGGCCCTCCGAAAAAAAGCGGGATTCCCTAAGGGCCTTTCCCAAGGCGGAACCCATATCATCCTCAAAGAGGGGGTTGGGAGGGGTTCCGTAGACGCATTCCGCCACACCTCCGGAAAAAGTATATAAGGAAACGGAAGCGCTCGTCGGTAGGCTGTGCTCCACCGTCAGCAGTTCATGAAGGCGGCTGCGAGGACGGAAGCCCGCCGCCTCCTCCAAAAGCTCCGCCATACGGTCCGCAATGCGCTTGATCTCCATATCGGACAGGGTTTCATCCTGGCGGAGCACAATGCCGATCTCTTCCGCCACAAGGCAGACAGCCTCGGACGAGGACAAGATTTTCCCGGTGCTCATATCCCGGCGAAGAAGCCGCCCACCAACATTCAAACACCCAGTCTCCATGGGTTTGCCCCGGGAAAAGAGGCACATATTGGTGGTGCCGCCGCCGATGTCCAAGTTGAGCACGAGCATTCCGTGCTCCTTGGAGAGGGTGGATGCGCCTGATCCATATCCCGCAAGTACGGCTTCCAGATGAGGCCCCGCCGTTGCCACCACAAAGTCCCCGGCCAAGCCCGCCAGCGCTTCCGCAACCGCCCGGGCGTTGTTTTTTCGCGCGGTTTCCCCTGTGATGATCACAGCCCCCACCTGAATGTCGGAGGGACCTATGCCTGCGGCATGAAAATTCGCCTGGATCATGGCGCGTATTTTATCTGTGTCTATTGTATTAGCAGAGAGCAAAGGCGTCAAGCAAAGGGGAGCACGGTAGAGCACCTGCTGATCTTGAAAGGCCATCTTAGGCACAGCGAAAGCAGGCGCGGTGTTCACCAGCCGCATGGAGGAGAATACACACTGGGTTGTGGAAGTGCCGATATCAATACCAACGCTTTTCATCAGGCCTTCATCTTGCATATCCGTTAAATACGCCGTTTTTCGATAAAACCCTTTTTCTTTTGTGAGGGAAGGCAGTAAAAACACAAGCGGCGTGGTGTTTGGCATTGACTGCCGCCCCTTCCACGCCGCGCCCAAGATAATTATATTACTGCTGGAAATCCCCGGAAAACATCGCCATAAGCTCAGGGGGCAAGTACGCCATGGCCACAAGCAGCGCCTGGGTTAATCCCGCATTGAGCTCTTCCATCAGCGCTTGTGATTCCTCCTCGTTCATCTCCAGGAGGTTCACGACGGTATTGGCGGAGGTGTCGGAAGGCTGATACGCTTTTGTTGAAGTGGTTACCAGGATGTTTACCACGTTGTTGCCGCCATACTTTATCTGTAGCAGGGCCTCATCGCTAAAATCGTCCCCCGCAAGCGCTTTGGTGACGCTGTTGAGAGTAAAGCCAGCGCTTACCGTGGTCTCTGTCAGGAGCTGGGCCATTTCCGGCTGGACATCCGCCGCCAGGCTTCCATCCGCGGGCAAGTAAAACATAAAGGCGAATTCCTGATCGACCTTTTCCTGCTGATCATCCCCGGTAACCGTCCTGTCATTCGTTGCCTGCAGCTCAATGGGAGATTGGCCGGCGCCTGGGGTCAGCTTGCCCATCAGAGACATGCTTGTGCTTATGCCGGGCACAAAGTCAACTTTGTTGCCCTGGCTACTCTGGAGCCGCTCAATGGGAGACGGCTGTTTCTCGCCAGAAGTCAAGATCAATCTTCCTTCCAGCTCTCCGCCTTCAGCCCATCGGGCCGCCACTTTGAACTGATCCTGAGCGCTGGCTTCGTTGGTCAGCCGGTCATACACCAAGCGGCTGAAGAAGCCGGATGAGCCAAATGGCTGCGGCATCGTCGCTTCCATGCCGACGAGCGAACCGCTTTCATCGGAGTACGTTGTAATCTCAATGGAAGAGGGACCCGGCTCAATGGTGGAAACAAGCATGGGCAGGGCGGCCGCCAAATCCGCCATATCCGTTTCGGTCATCCCCATAGGCGCGTAGAGCATGCCCTGAAGGGCGGTATCCGCGGAGAACAAGGTGGCCAGCTGGGCCAGCAAATCCTTGATCTGGGCCGGCTCTAACCGGAATGTGACGCTGGACGCGGAGGCATTGCGGCTCTCCGTGGCGGGCACAGGCGTTTGATCCTCAGAAAATGAAGAGGTCAGGCCGTTTGCCCACTCGGTTGCCGTGTCACCATAAGGCACAAAGGCTTCCATCAGCTGGGCAATGAGGTCCTCGCTTAGTTGAAGCTCGTCCGTAACGCCCATTTCCTCTACAACGGCTCCCAAGGTCTCATAGGATATAAAAAGGGTTTTGCCAGGCAAGGCGCTGGTTTCCAGGTCTACGCCGGTTGCGTTCAGATAGGCGGTGCCTGTCAATGCCTTTTGGCCTGATACGAGAATCGCCAGGTCCAACGCGGAGCCATCCTCCAGCTGGGCAAAAGCCACTTCAAGCTCTATGACATCCAGCAGCGCGTCAATGGTGGCCGCCTGTTCCGCAGGCAGAAAACCCTCGCCAAGCTCCAGCTTGATCGTCTCCACGACTTGCCGCCCTGCCTCCAGTGCCTGCATGGCCCGGGCATTGTATAGATCACCCGCTGACGCCAAGGCGGGCAGAGCGCAAAGCGCGAACGCGCATACCAGCGCCATGACCCGGATGATTGCCGACTTAAGTCCCCGATGCATGTGTCCCTCTCCCTTTCATACGCTTATTCGCTCAGGATTGCCATGATATCTTCCGGAATGATATCCATCACCGCGCTGTCAAACCACTCCACATTGGGATCATTTTCAATCGCGGGGGTGACCATGGACATGGTGCCGATCATCCCGTCCGATGCGGTGAAAAACATCTGCATATAGAGGAAGGAATATCCATCTGGAAAATCCTGGGCTACAAAAGAACACATGTTGAGGGCGTAAAACTTGCCGTCAGCGTCCGTCGCCTTGCTGAAGAGGATCGGCGTTATCTCCTTAAAGACAGTATCCCCGAAGATGGAATCTTCCCGCATCCACTTCTCCACCATCGCGGCGTCCAGATCCATAAGCTCCATATCGCTGGCGGTATGCTCTTTCATTTCGATCAGGAGCAATCCGCCGGACTCCTGAGGTCCCTGATAGACGATTCGCGAATCGTCTATCAACTCGGACCAACCTTCGGGCAGCGTGAAGTGAAGACCATTATAGTCGTCCTGATAGGTGATCACTTCTCCAAGGGCCATCCCTGGCAGGCATAACAACAAGAGCATCCAAACAATGGCTTTGCGCATTTCGTTTCCTCCTTACAAATTTTATTTTCTATATTTCCGGTGACAAGGACGAGAAAGCGCATGTCATAATGACAAGAAATGGTAAAATGCGCTATCTATGGTACTATTGTAATAAATCATTTGGCGCTGTCAAGGTCTTAATGATCTTTCCTGAAGCGGCATCCACAAGAATGATTTGGGTAATGGGTTCTTCCAGACCATTGAGCGCCTGATAAGAAGGCGCAACCAAACCTAAAATCCAGATCGCGAGAACCGCCATGCTGTCCTCGGCCTTAGCGCCATCCATGGTCAGGGTTATCTTGCTGAAATCTTCATTGGCCTCGGCTTTTGAGAAGATCGCGGCATAAGCATCCATCGTTACCAGCTGATTCAGAGAAGCGTTTAACTCCCCCGCCCGCTTCTCCAGGATTGCCTTTTGCTGTTCTTCGGTCATCACATAGGTGTAAGAGCTGTCCCGGTTTGCCGTGCAATAGATGCCAAGCGCTTCCGCCTCGGCCATGGTGTTGGCCTCATCCATGTTCATGGCGTAGTTGGCAGGGATGGTTATTGTGATCATGCTGTCCCAGTCAGGTTCCTTTTCGCCGTCTGCGGTTGTCGATACGGAGGGCGTATCCTTGGGAGCCGCCGGAGTCGATATGGAAGGGATGGCCGCCGGCGGCGCGGGAGGGGCCGCCGGGGCGGCGGGCTGGCCTGGAACGGCGTCTCTGGCGGAGGCGACATCATAATAACCGAAGGGAATCCACTCGCTTTCTGCGGGAACATCGAACTCAAATTTCTCCTCCACCTGACAAACGCTCAGCTTTTCATTTTCATGAAATTCCACCGCGGTGAGCGCTGCCGGAATATACGCCGCCCGCACATACGCCTTTTGCAGATCGTTGATGAGCACAAGATCATACTCCGATGATCCGGGAAAGGAGAGGATTACAGCGGCCATGCCGTTGGCCTGATAGACCGACTCGACGCTGCCGGGAATCCGAAAGTTTATGTTTCCGTTTTCCAGCAAGCCAATTTCATGCTCAAACTGCGCCCAAACATCCTTGCCAAAGAGGTAGACGCCAAAGAGGGGCTCTTCGGTCTCAAACAAGGTCTCTGTTTTGCCATCCTTCCAGGCCTCCACCCTGTTCTCCCCCTGATTATAGATGAGAACGCTCTTGTCCGGGAGCATGGCGGTGGGCCATGTCAAGGCCTCAAACCGGGCCAGACCCTCCATCTTGTTTGTTTTTCTGTCTATAGAACGGAGGGAAATATTGGTTCCATCCCCGGTGCCGACGGTTAAATAGAGAATCTGGGTTTCATCGGCGTAGATGACGCTGTCCGAGATGCCCAGCACCTTCTTCGGCTCCTTCCCAGGTTCCTGAATCATCCAGCATAAGTCGTCCTTGTCATTTTTGCTAAAGAAGATAAACGCGTTCCCAGCTGGAATGATCGCCTGGGGAAACGTATTGGAAAGCGGGAGGGGGGTCTCGAAAGCTCCCTTGCGGCCGATGGCGCAAAAGCGGTCTTCCGATTGTAAATATCCTCTCGTGATTGCCCAGCCGTCTATCCACAGGTAGTCTGAAGCGTTCCCCCTCTCGCTGTAGGTATAATTCCGCACGGTGGCATTGAATAGGGCGCTCCCGCCCGACAAAGGCGCGGCCGTCGCTTTGGCGTCGCTGTCGCCCTGCCCTGATGGGAAGAGCTGGCTAAACCCTCCCTGTATCCGATAATGCCCGCTTGTGGCCAGCGATGAAGAGGCCAGGGATATTGACAGGCAAAGCGCCATGATCCACAAAAAGGCTTTTTTCATTCTATTTGTCCTCTCTTATCCAATCAGGGGATGATTTCATCCCAGCGATAGCCTAAGCTTTGCCAGAAGTTCAGGTACCGGCCATCATAGCGGAGACAGAACGCGAGCTTATCCACGCCGTTCTCGGCAAATGTCGAGACATAATATCGAAATCCGGGAACCGCAAAAATGCGATAAGAGGTGCTTTTCTTGGCTTGTTCCAACTCGCTATCGTTGAATTCATCGCGAGGCAATTCCCGATAGCCATACGCGATGAGTTCCCGCGCATACCGCTCCACATCCTCTTGTCCGTAATCCGACAAATACAGCGTGTAGATCAGCATTTCATCCGGGTTGGGGGCCGCGTCTGGCACTGTCTCGTAGGAGCTCAGCAACATGCCTTCGTATTTGTATTCCGGCACCAGATCTCCAAAGATGTCCTTAGGCCAGTGAGAAGGAAAGCCTACAAAGGTATACCGCCTGCCATTTTCGTCGACTTGTCCCGGATCGGCTTCATTCAAAGCATAGCCTTCCTGGCCGGGAATTTTGGGGCTTCCCGCCTGCTCGTGATTTAAAAGCTTGGTATCGCGGGAGACGGCCGTGGAAAGGGCATATGCGGGGCGATCGAAGTGGACGCAGATCTCCACAAAGGGCAAGGGGTCGAAAACATCGCTCGTACCGACCCGGACCATACCTCCTTCGCCTTCTCCAAAGACCATGCACATGATCTGCCCGGCGCGTTGAAAGCAACGAATTGACTCAACCCCCTCCATCGTCAAGTATTGGGAAAAGCTATCATACGCGCTACCGCTGAAAAACTCCTGATACCCATAGCCCAACAAGGAATCAATATAGGCAGCCATCTCATTTTCCTGATACTCATAGATGGTGACCGCCACCGAGCTGATATGCTTTGGGTTGTAGCTCATCTTCGGGTGTGTTACATACTGGTCGAACATCCAACCGATTCCCGTATACTCGGGCACCGCGCCTTCAAGGAGCGTGCCGGGCCAGGCGGCAGGATACTCAACGGCCTCTTCCACCTGATCCCCTTCAACGGCCGTGGACGAAAACTGACGATCCAGCATGCGTTGCAAGGGCATTTGCTCCACATAAGGCTCCAGCCATTGTTTGTAATTCTTCAGCTGAGATTCCCCCTTTGGGGAAGGCGCCGGGGAGGGGGGAGCCATGGGCTTCGCGCTGCCGAAAAGAGAGGAGAGGCCATTCGTTCCGGGTTTGGCGGTGGGAGCAGGGGCGCTCGCTTTTTCCTTTGCGGTTTCATAGTCCTTGATGTCCGCCGCCGTCACGTCGCCGGTGGCAATGGCCTTGTTAAAGGCTTCCAGGGCTTCGCTGTAATGGCCCAATTCCATTTGGACGTATCCCAAGAGAATCAACAGATCGACATCATACTCCACCGCGGAGATCCCGAAAGCGCAGGTCATGACGGCATCTTCCAATTCTCCCGCCTCATATTGCATATACGCCAGATTGTTGTACGGATCGGCGTCGGAGGGATCTAGGTCAATGGCAAGCCGCAACGCTTCTTTCGCTTCCTCCGCGCGGTTCGCGTAATATAGGGCCACACCGATGCTGTTATGAACCTCCGAGTTGCTTGGTTCCAGCTGTTTCGCCTTATCATAGGACTGCAAAGCCTCGTCGTAGCGGTCCAGGTATACAAGCGCCTCACCGCGCCGCAGGTAGGTTCTGGCGTCATTCTGGCCTTTGGCAAGCGCCGCGTCAAAAGCGGCGACGGCCTCCTCGTATCGCTCCAGCCCAGTAAGAAACAAGCCCCGCAAAAAATCATACGCTCCGTCGTCGGGATTCAAGCCAATCGCCGCGTCCACCGCTTCCAGGCCTTCTTCGTCCCTGGCGAGATAGTACAGCTGCTCCGCGCGCCCGAAGTGGTAGAGCGCCACGTCGGGACTGGCGATAATGGCCTCATCATAGATTTTCATCGCCCCTTCATGATCAAGCGCATCCGACAGCGCCTGGGCCCGGTCAAGAACTTCCGAATCCGCCTCGGCGGGAGCTCCCTGAGGGCCTGTATTTCCGTCCCGCCCGGCGTCTTTTTTGATAAAGCGGACGCGGTAGCTGTCCAGGGTCCAATCTAGGCGGACATGGAGGGTGTACCCTGCCTCCTTGGATGAGGCCGAAAGCTCTCCCTCTCCAGGCTCGCTGAGGGGTGCGCCGGCGACCACCTCATACCCGATTTCACCCAGATAGTCGATGTATTGGATCAGGTCGTCCCGAACGGTATCGCTTGCGTAGGTGTAGTCCATATCCACATAGTTCAGGCCGGAGCCGGTGGCGGTAAGCGTCAGCTTCCTTGGGCCAACGATGCTGGGAACGGACTGGATCTCATCCGGGCCAAATGCATAGACATCCCCGCGGTCCTCGCTTTGCTTTGCGCTGCTTTCAAAGAGGCTGGAGGTTCTTCCGGGTTCAGTCTGGGGTTGCCCTAAATCGGCTTGGATGGTTTGATTCTGTGGGGCGATGGTCTGGCCCTGTTCGGCGGGCTGGCCGTTAAACGCCTGGATGGAGGCCTCCAGATCATCCAGCCGAAGGGTGGCCTCAAAGGGGGGGATGCCGGCATCGAAGTGGTTGCCAATGACAACTTTTACATCGCCATCCCGGCTCATGTCCGGAAGAACGAATTCAAGCGTGAAGGGCACGGTTGTCCTGGGGGCGATGGTGTCCTTGTTTACCCGGGCAATGCCAAAGGAGAACAAAGCCTCTCCATTTTTGGAGGCGCTGGCATCAAAGGGAATCTCCAAAACATCGCCGGCGCCGTCGTTGGTAAAGTCGAATTCAAGCTTGAGGACGAGCGTGCCAAGAAACTCATCCAAGGAAGCGCTTTTGAGCTGGAAGGCATAGTCGCCCAAAGTGGGCGAGCCGGGGGATGCCGTCTGGGCCGCGGGAACCGATGTCGGCTTTGCGGGAGACGCCGATTGAATATCCTGGCCCAGGGCGGAAAAGTTAGCATTCAGCTGGCTCAGCAGCTCCTCGCTGATGGCCTCCGTGGTATTGCTGAGAACGGCTGATTCGAGTATTGCGGAAATCTCATCCACAGAGGCGGGGTTCTCCCCCCGTATGACGACACGCCCAAGGGTCTTGTCCGTGTTGGAAAACAGGTACTGGTTATGGATCATGGGTTGCTCACCGGCCATGTACTCGCCCATGCCAATGGCGTAGAGGTTCCCGTTCTCATCCATGACCTTGGCCATGGCGTTTATTCGAAAGTCCTGATAATCATCGTCCATGCTGGTCCAGGTCACAAGGTTTTGCGCTGTAATGCTGTCGAAGAGCTCCCGGTTCACCGGCGTCCCGCTGACAGTGACGACAACGGAGGCCTCTTTGTCTGGCGCGTAAAAGCTGGCTGATTTATCATCATGGGTTTCGATCCAGTTTTCAGGGAACGTTATGGAAATGCCGCAGTAATCGTTGACATACTTATACGCGTCCGCCCCAGCCGAGGAAAAAATTAACATGGATAACACCAGCAGCGCGATAAACACCTTTTTCACGAGAGGCTCTCCTTTCATCATTGGGCAGTGACGGTTTTGCTGTGCAATGTTAACCCGTTCTTTTCAAACTAATCATGTTCCAGATAATCCATATCCGGTTCTCCGAAAGCGGCCAGCAGATCTCCCCGGGTGGAACCTATGCGGATTCCTCGGGCGGTTTCACATCCCGGAAGGAACATGATGGATTCAAAATAGGGCTTCCCCACATTGGCGAAGAAGTTCATCGTATCCGTCAGCAGGCTGCCATACACCAGCTGAATGGATGGGATTTCCTCATAGCGCCCAAAGGTCTTCCCGGCTATCGCCTCTAAGGCAACACCGCACAATCGCACACGCCGTCTTTGCGGATCTTTTCGCGCTGCTCTGTGTCGCTCTTACGGTCGGGGCTGTCGCGGTAGGAAAGAAGGAGCGCCAAGGGGTTTCACCCCTTGGATCCCCACTTAAGGGCTCACCGCACAGATCGCGCACGTTGTCCTCGTGGATCTTTTCGCGCTGCTCTATGTCGCGCTTGCGGTCGCCGTAGCGCTGCTACGGCTTCCTCCAGGCTTCTTGATCAGCACGAAAATCTCTCACGATGCCAGCGACGTTCCTTTGTGCGGTGTCGCCTGCGGGAGGTTGTTTTTCTTGTTAAAATACCACCCATCGTGAGATGAACAATG
>JAVBOX010000078.1:0-29209 GCA_031550095.1 Eubacteriales bacterium | reverse complement strand
CGCTGGCCTACCTCAGCTACGACTTCCGGCGGGCGTTCACGCTGCTTGGGGTCGTAAAGCTGATAGAATTCTACCAAGGGAGAAGTTTGCAAAAATGCGGGAATTGACGGGGTGAATATGCGTTTCGATCGTCAAAACAGGCTCCTTTTGCTTGAAATCCGCCTGTTTTTTTTTGCATGTGTAAAGAAAAATTCCGTCTCTTTTGAGACGGATTGTGGTGTGCCCGACTGGATTCGAACCAGCGGCCTACAGAGTCGGAGTCTGTCACTCTATCCAGCTGAGCTACGGGCACACGTTGCCTTGAAACACAATGTTTTCAAGGCTTTGTTACTTTATCACATTTATTTTCCACTGTCAAGAACCAGCGTGGGCGAATTTGTTAGCGTCCCAAATTTGCGTCCTATAGGCACTTCCTACACCCATTACGACCAAGCGCTTGCGTATGCGTAGTTCCGAACGGTTCCGTGCCACTCATACCAGCGGGAGCCGGCCTCCTGCTGGGCATAGAAAAGCGCAAGCTCCGCCTTGGGATCCACCACCACATAGCAGCCCTTTGCCCCGTCCCAGCCAAACTCACCGTTCTCGCTTAGGGAATTGTTC
The DNA here is from genome assembly GCA_031550095.1 of Eubacteriales bacterium. Classification (GTDB taxonomy): domain Bacteria; phylum Bacillota; class Clostridia; order Christensenellales; family Aristaeellaceae; genus Avichristensenella. The sequence goes on along the minus strand of JAVBOX010000078.1, from coordinate 28,609 downwards.
CGCTCCCGGTCCATCAGGGTGCGGACGCCAAGGCCGTAGCCATAGCCCGCCTTGCTCCACCCGCCAAAGATCTGGAAGTCCTCCAAAGCCTTTCCATGAAGGCGGTTTGTCCGCATATCGTCAATTGCTTCTCCAGAGAGGATCTTCGCCCCGCTTGGAGATATGCCGTCATTGCAAAGGGTTTCAGCGAAGAGGATATAATCTCCCACGGAGGAATAGAGCCCGCCTCCGCCGCATTCATAGTCCTCCCCCACTTTCAGCGAATAGCACTCTCCAATCCGCTCCGCTTTCCCCACTTTAGCATCAAAATGTTCGTATTGAAGCGCAAGATGGCTCATTTTTTCAGACGGCACCGTAAAAGCGGTATTCATCATGCCAATAGGCGCGAGGATGCTCTCCCGAATCTGTTCGCTAAACCTTCTGCCCGAAACCACCTCCACCACCGCCGCCAGCACGTCATGGCAATAGCCGTACAGGAAACGAGTTCCCGGTTCAAAAATTAGAGGCGCCGCCGCCATCGCCCGCACAGCGGCAACCGTCGGCGCTTTGCCCTTGGTTTCCTCGATCACCCGGCGGACCGCGTCCGTATCCCGGTTGCCACTGATGCCGCTGGCCATGGTAAACAGGTGCTCTATGGTGATGGGAACTTCCGCGTCCCGCAACTCCTCTCCCCCATCCGGAAGCGCATGCTTTACAGCCATATGCCGGTATTCCGGCAGGAAAGCATACAACGGGTCGGAAAGGCGCATTTTGCCCCACTCGATCAACTGCAGCGCAGAAACGCAGGTAATGAGCTTTGTGGCGGAATACAGGTTGAACAGGGTGTCCGGTCCAAACGGAATTTCCTCCTCCACGTTGGAAAATCCCGCATAATGGTCATAGACCCGCCGGTGATGGCAATAGATCGCGCAGCCCACGCCGGGGATATTCTTTTGCTGATAGAACGAATCAAGATACGCGCTCATCCTTGAAAAATCCATGGCTAATTCCCCCCTTCTACAGGCGATCCACGCTATATTCATGGCCACTCAGCGCGTCAAACACCAGGCACTCCCCGTTGGTGGTATCCAGCGCCAATTCCACCCTCCGCCCTTCCGACACGTCGGTGACGGATACCGCGGCCCCGGGCCATGGATTCATCAAGCGGCATCGGTTGTCCCGCCGGGCTTTCACGGTTACGGCCGTTACCCCTTCCGGCTCCCGAATAGCGCCCACCTCAAAGCCGCCTCGGGCCAGGAACCCCTGGAAGGCCGCGGACGTCCAGGCCGGCACCGACGGAAACAGGTGAATGCGGCCGGACCGGCTGTTCATAAGGCGCTCGGGCGCTTCGATGATCTCCTTGGTGAGCATGCCATAGCCCTCCATCTTAACGGCTCCATGGGCATAATGGCAGGGAATATAGTCCGCAGAAGCGCCTGTAAGCACATAGGGCTCCCAGTTACGCCCGCCGCCCAGTACATCCGCCGTCCGGGTCATCAGGTCTTTCAGCTCCTGTGGGCTGTCCAGGTTGATCTCGTCCGCCTGGTTCACGGGATAAAAGCCGGTAAACATGAAGTGATCCCCACGGGTAAAGCGGGGAAACGCCTTCTCGTTGCCCCCCAGCACATCGCCGCCGCCCACTCGGAAGCGGGGATAGGGTGCCAGCTTCTCCGCCACCTCCAGCCAGCCCAGAATCAGCTCCCCATCCACCCCCAGCAATTCGGCGGCCTCCACCGCCATCTTCAACACCTTCCGGAAGAGGGCCAATGAGCCTGTGGCGTTTCGGGTATACTCCAGCCGGTAGGAAATGCCGTAGCTCTCTGTCTCCACGGTGGGCTCCAGGTTAAACTGTCTGCCATCCCAACCTCTCCGAGCAAAGGCCTCATAGAAGATGGCCAAATCCTTCAGGATTGGGTAGGCAGTCTGCCGGAGAAACCCCGCATCGGCGGCATAATCCCAGAAGTTCCAAATGACCTTCATGATCTGGCCAGGCACCTCCATGCAGAAGTCCAACACCGCGTTTTCCACGTACCAAGGGCTCTGAGCCGCTGCGGGCAAGTACCCGTGGGCCATACACATGCCCGGCAGACCGAACTTCACCCGGGCCTTTTCCTTCAGGGTTTCATGCCAGGTGGTAATCAAGTTGGGCCAGAGCATTTTGGGCTCATACTGGTTGCGGGTGAAGTACTTCCCATCGGTGAAAAGCTCATTATAGCAGGGAAGAGAATGCCAGGACTGTGTGTCCACATCATAACATGCGTAGCTGGCGCTTCCCTCCAGCTTGGCCGGATCGGGATTGCAAAAGCCCATGTGGCCCGAAGTCCAGCTCTGGTAAACCTCCTCAAACAAAAGATCTTGGGCCTCGCGGCGATCCGCCTCCGTCCGCCCCAGCAGCACACGCCCTTGCTCCCGCTTGTCAAAGAGGGCCTGGAACCATTCCTCATTTTCGGCGGCAATCCCGTCAAACCCCATGGCCTCGGCCTCCAGGAGCATCTCCTTGGCCCTTCCCATGTAGTCCTTGGTTTCGTTGATTGTCACCACCGCGATATACACGGTGGCATGTCCTTTGCCCTCGCTCCCAAGCTGTGCCGTCACAGCCACGCCGGGCGCACCGGACACATAGGAATAGTTCAACAGCATCCGCTCAAACATCTCCGGGTGGGTCATAGTGCGAATGCCGGGCACCATGAGCATCCCCTGGTGATCCCGGGGAATCATGGGCATGGAGCCAAGCCCCTTGGCCAGGGGCTGTTCGGTCACGTCCGCCATGGCGCCGGACACGAGGCCCATCATCACATAGCGAAATCCCTCCGGAAAGGTCCTCTCTCCCGGAAATACCTGATGTACCCAGAAAAACCGCCCCTCTGTCCCGAAAGTGGGGGGCTCAAACTCCATGTTGGTGTCCTCATCCGCCGTAAAATCATAGTACTCCAGGGGCTTTTCGGTGTCCGCGGGCTGGTTTACGACCACTTTCAGATACGCCCCGGTTTCATCCTTATAGCGGCGGTGGCCTTGATCCAAATTTCTATACAGCCGAAAGGCCGGCGGCTTCAGAAAGCCGTCAAAGTCCACGTCAACGGCGGTCACATTCCGTCGCATGCCCATGGCGTAGCGCAAATCCACCCGCTTGTCCTCTTTTCGCATGCCCACCGTCACAGTGCCATTTTTCATGTGCTGCACCGCGTCTGGCTGGGCCGCGCCGCGCATCTCCTCCGCCTTGAGGATGATCTGCCCCACGGGCTTTTGGCATGGAAACGGATAGACCTCGCTCCACAGGCCATGGTTATAGCGCCCCCCTTCCACCGTCAGGGATGAAAACGATGGCCGGGTCATGCCCGCCATGGGCATATCGTTCAGGTCCTTGTTGTTTTCGGAGTATGCGCCTTCCACGAGGTCTTTTAGGGAGAAATGATCCTTGTCCACATACCGGCGGTCGATAACGTCGGTCTTTAAAAGGCTTAGCGTCAGGTTCTCCGGCCTTCCCCAAAGGGCTGCCTTGGTCGTTGGGGTGGCCATCCTTGGATAACTGCCCATGATGGGCCCGCCCATGCCGCCCGGGTTATGGGGATGAATCTGCCGGGCAAACGTTCTTCCCTTGGCGATCTCCCGAAGGGCTGGTTCCCGCCCAAAGCGTTCTGTGAGCCTTTGTTTGGAATTCATTTAGTTCCCTCGCTTTCACTGTCGTCATGGATTGGCGAAGCATTCCCTTATGATCTCCTCATCTCCATACCCGAAGGGGCAGGCGTCCGAGGCAAAGTTTGCGCTGTAATAGCTCCGTAGGATATGGGCCGCGCCCTTCCCATCCAGGGAGTAGCGAAGGAATTCGTCCACCGCCACCCGGCCCAGCCAATCCGTATCCGGCTTATCCCAAAGAAACTCAATTTCCTCTGTGAGGCAGCGCCGGGAAGGCATCTGCACCCAGCCATCCGGATATCGGTCCCTCACCCACCGCCAGACATACCGAAGAAAAGCATGCCTGTATGAAGCGCTTTGGAGGGCAAACCAGGTGATTTCATCGTATCCCCAGGCAAAATGGCTGTCATGGCGTGGTTCGCCCCGGAACCGGCTCCTGCCGAAGTTGTCGAACTCCACGATGAAGGGCATGGAATCGGCCTTCCATCCGCTTGGGGAGGTGCCGCCTTTGCTGCGGCCGTATATGCTGTCGTAATACCCTTCTTCCAGGACGCAATCCATAGGTTTTACCAGCACTTCCTTTAGCCGGAGGGGCCAGGCATTATAGTCAAAAAGCATGACGCCATCCACCTCTATGCCATGGGTGTGGGCGTCAAAGAGGGCATAATGCCGCCGTCCATGTTTCCTGGCAAAGTCCCTCACCATGGTAACAACCTTTTTCCAGCAGCGGAATCCTTTGTCCGCGCCGCCAATGAGATGAACCTGACCGAAGTGAATGCCTTCATATCCCGCCGCGATATAGGCGCATGCCCGGTAATAAATCCAAAGCTGGCTCTCCAACTGGGTGATGTCCTGAACCGAGCAGCCCTGATGCCAGTGGTTTACGTATAGGCCGTCTGGGTTGAGCATTCGGTCATAGGAGAAATTGCGCTCCTCCGGAGGCAATGAAAAGGCTTCAAACACCCAGGGAGGAATCGGCACCGTATCGATAAACGCCTTTGTGACGCACTCAAACACACAAGCCTGCAAAACAAAGTCAGGATCCATCCGGTGGGCCTTCTCCGCCCGCTCCCGGGCCACGGCAAAGTGCTCCGCCTCGTTGGTCTCGCTCCAGGCGAAAGCGGCCCGGCCGATGAGCTTGGCCCCCTCCCGGACAAGCATCCGCAGATCGTCGTCGATGGTCTGGCTGGGGGAAAAGCAGTCCTGCCCGATGCCCGTATGGGTGACGGCATGGGAAAGATAGCGATTGAGCACCTCTTTGGAGATGCCTCCGTCAAAAGTAAAATCCAGGGGACTCCCTCCTTTTGTAGAAAAAGGTTAAACCGGCTGCGCGTCCCACTGTCTTATGTGCAGCTCCCGAAACTTCTGGGGCGACATATCTAGCCGATCGCGAAAGAGGCGAAAAAACTGCCGGTCGCTATGGTAACCCACCTTCTGAGCGATCTCCTGGATGGTCTTTTCCGGCTCCGTCAGGAGAAGCTCCATGGCCCATTTCAGCCGAAGTTCATACACATAGTCCAAAAAGGTGATTCCCAGCTCCTTTTTAAACAAGGCGCAGATGTAATTCTCCGAAAGGCCGGAGTAGACGGACAGATGGACGAGGGAAAGGTTCTTGGAGAAGTTCTGCCGGATATAGCGGACAATTTTCGTCAGGGCGTGGGAAAGGTCGTTTCGGGAGATATGGGCGTATAAGGGCTCATATCGCGAAAGGACCTGGCTCACATCCACCTGAATGGTCTGGGCCATGGCCAGGTTCCGGATGTGCTCCTCCAGCGCGTCAAAGTCAATGGGTTTCACAAGGTAGCTAAGCACCCGGTTCTCCACCGCCTGGCGCGCATACTCGAACACCTCATAGGCCGTCAGGATGATGAATGCCCCGCATAGCCCCCGCTTGCGCACCTCGGCAATCAATTGAAGGCCGTCCATGTCCGGCATACGGATGTCCGTGATCAGCAAATCCGGCACAAAGAACTCCATGGCCTTGAGCGCTTCCTTGCCGGAACAAGCCCCCATCACCTGCAGATCAACCCCTTGCATCTTCGACAGATGCCTTGTGACTCCCTGTACGATGATCTGTTCGTCGTCGACGACAAGGATTTTCATTGAAAGCCCTCCTCCCCTATTGCGCACCAGGCGCGTTCTGCTTTGGAGTTTTGGCAATTCGGATCTGGGCGATAAGCCCCACGGGCTCATTGGAAATAAGGCGCAGCCCATAACCATGGCCGAAAAAGTATTTGAGCCGGGCATTCACGTTGCCAAGGCCTACATGGACATCCCCGGCTTCCTCTCTGCTTTCATGTGACAAAAAGGATTCGTTCATGGCGTCGATATCCTCCTTGGGCATGCCCGTCCCATTGTCCGTCACCGTGACCAGAAGATTCTCCCCTTCCTCCCGGATCTCAATGGCGATGGTGAGAGACACGCCGTCCCGGATACCATGCTTTAGGCAGTTTTCCACGATGGGCTGCAGCATGCAGAAAGGACAGCGGATGCTTTCAAGGGGCAAGGTCTCCGGCGCTTTAATGGAAAAGTCGATGAGATTCTGAACCCGGTATCGATAGATCATCAGATAGTTTTCGATATGGGTCAGCTCATCCTTGAGCACGCTCTCCCGACGAAGGGAGATGTTATACCGGAGAAACCGCCCCAGGACGAAGAGCATTCGGCTGGCGTCCTCATACCGCTCCATCTCAATCTGCATCCGAATGTTCTCCAGGGTATTGAACATGAAGTGGGGGTTTACCTGAGAGCTCATGGCGTAATAGGTGGCGGCGTTCTTCAACTGTTCCACCTGGGTCACCTGGGCGATCAGGCCCTCAATCGTTGCCGCCATCGCGTTGTACTCCCGGATCACATCCCCCAGTTCATCCTTGCCCGCCTTTTCCAGGAATGGCATGGGTGCGCTTTCCTCAGCGGCCCGGATATGCTGTCCAAAGCGAACCAGCCGGGAGACGATTTGAAAAACATACGCGCAGACAATGGATGTGGGCAAAAGGAGAATCAGCGCCGCCAGCACCACATTCCGCTCCCGGTCAGCGTTGGCCGAGGCGGCGTCCCGGTACGCGTATAGCAGCGATAGGGTTGTCCCCTCCACGGGCGCCGAAACCATCTGGTCATACTCCTCCAAGGACGGAGCCATGGCGCCGCCCCGCCAGTCCAGATGGGCCCCGCCCGCTGCCCGGACGACCGGGTAAAAAACCCCCTCATCGCACACATAGAGCCTGCCGCCGTTGACTGCCAGCTCCAGGGCTGTCAAAGCTCGGTCCATATCCATCTGAACCTCTAAAAGGCCCGCCACCTTATTAAAGCCTCGGTTATAGATGGGGATAAGAAACACATACTGGGAAGAAACCGGCGCTTCCGTTTCCCAATGACGCACCAGATCCGGAGCCACCGCCAAGAACCCGCGGGCGTTCCAGGGCGGGGAGGATGAAGATTCCCCATAGGGAAACTCGCTGATCATGGGCAGGTTGAAGACCATGTCCGAGTTGGTCAAAAACGTTTCATGATACCTGTACACGAAGATATCCCGAATCAAGGGATTCGTAGCCAGGATAGAGGACATCATGGGCTGTACGTAGGTGACACAGGCGAGCAACTCCTCGGAAGCGGAGCCATAGCTCCCCTCCAGAAGGTTGAGCAGCATGTTCTCCGTCTGAAACGAATTGATAATGGCCTCGCCGCCGGAAAGGCTGCTGCTGAGGAAAGCCGCCGTTTGGTTCAGCATGAGCTGCTCCTTGTATTGGGACTCATTCCGGACCTGCTTGGCCAGGGTGTTGGAATAGATGGCGATAAACGAGACCGTCGGAATGAACATCAGCACCACATACAGGATGATAAAGCGGGTGGTCAACCTATGAAAAAACCGCTTTGGAGACCACTTTCCTACCTTTTTTTGTCCATGCGCGGCGGTCATAAATCCCCCTCCGCCGCGTAGAAACGCTTCATGACGGGAATTTGCTCAGTCACATAGGCCTCCAACTGGGCAATGGGCAAGGACTCCAGGAGACGCATGTACTCCTGATAAAGGGTCTCAAAGGCCTCGTCGGTTTCGGAAACGATAATCCTTGTCTCGAAGTTCTGGGCCATGGCCATGGCCGTGTCATAGATCTCCTTTTCCCGGCTGCCCTCCAGGGGCATGGCCGCCACCACCCAAGGCTGATTGCGATACTGCTCCCGGATGAGGGTATAGGGTTTTTCATAGTCCACAAAGTCCAAAAAGGCACATCGGCCTTCGGACTCCACGATGGCGGACGCCCCGAAGTAAAACCACGGGTTGTAGACATAATTGTGGGTTCCAGTGGAAATGGCATCCATCACCGTCTTGGAAAAGACGGGCAGGTTATCCTCGTTGAGCTGGTAGTCGATGCCCTCCCGGCCCCATTGGGTCAACCGCTGGGCCTCCGGGGTGAACATCCAGGCGATGAACCGGATGGACGTCTCTGGGTCCTTGTTATTCTTTGTGATGAACAGGCCGGACCAGCCCAGGTTGGAATCCGTAAAAGCCGCGCCTTCCAGAGGGGGAAGTTCCACGGAGTGATAGGAAGGGCTGATCTCCTTCAAGTCGTTGTTCATGCCCAGGTTATAGTTCTGGGTGCAGCCGCTATGGGAGAATGCCCTGCCGCTCTTGTACAGGGCGTTGGCCTGCATGGAGGTGGCGGCAAAGTTATCCAGAAGCAGGCATTTGCCGCGGTACAGCCGATTGAGAAAGGCCAGCATTGCATGATATCGGGAATCCCGGGCGTAAAAACCGTACCCGCCCTCCCCTCTCTCCATGAAATCCGCGAGGCCCAATCCGAAATAGATCCGGAAGATGTTGAAGCGGTGGGTGATGTCAAACGTGAGGGGCACCATCTCCGGATATTCGTCCCGAACCCGAAGATAAACGGCCTCCAGATCCTCGATGGTCCGAATCGGCGGGTTCCCCATGGCGCCTAGGATATCCTGCCGGACCAGCAGGGAGGCGGTCATTGGCACAGACGCAGTCGCCTGCCAATCCTCGGTCTTGGTGTAATGGTTGATCACCGTATAGAGCTTTCCATCCCGGGAATAGTGCAGCCCGTTGGAGCGCAGATCCTCCCCGATTTCCCAGGGGATGCCGTATTCCTGGATGAGAGCGTCATAGTCATAGCAAAACCGAGGATCGGACAAGGTATCGAACTGGGAACTGGTGTAGATCAGGTCCGGAAGCTCCCCAGAGGCAAGCATCATGTTGATCTTTCGGGAGTCTTTTGCCACAATCACATTCAGCTTCACACCTGTCCGCCGGGTGATCTCCTCAGGGATGATGCCGGTGAAGCTGTTCACCGGATACCAAGTATGGTTGATTAAGCATGTGAGGGTGACCACATCCTGGCCTTTCGCGGACACCCCCATGCACGTAAAATGGACAGCCAACAGCAGGGCCAGAAATAATCCCATGAAACGCCGCATCCTCCCGCCTCCCTCGCCGCGCGAGACCGCGCCTATATGAAATCGACGAAGCGCCTCTGCCGTTTCTTGCACCCGTCAGGACAGCTGATACAAAGCCCTGGCTTCCGCCTCAAAGGCAATGCCCCAAGGAGTCTTTTCCACCGGCACGGGCACGCCTTCCCGGGTGAGGGTGGACAAACTGGCCCGAAGCTCCATCCGGCCGGAATGAGCGGGGCACAGGGTCGCCTCAGTTAGCTTGCCCTCCCGCCAAACCATATCCACGGTTGTACCACCCCGCGCCACAAAACCAGTTGCCTGCCCTTGCTGCCAACTGGGAGGCAAAGCGGGCAACAGGTGCAGAATTCCCGTGTGGCTCTGGAGCAGCGCCTCCGCGATGCCTGCCGTGGCCCCCAGGTTACCGTCGATCTGAAACACATGCCAGCCGCCGTTTAGGAAGTTTCTCGTGCCATTGGAGAGCAGCATGGTATCGATGTTCCGGCCCGTCATGGCGCTATCCAGCATGCGGGCATGCTGGCAGATATACCATGCGAGGGGCCAGCCGCCCCGGCCGGCTCCGTTGTCCATGCGAAGCCTCAGGGAGGTTCTCACCGCCGAAAGCAGCTCAGGGGTGTTCCTCCAGTTGATTTCATCCCCCGGATAGGCGGCCCACAGATGGGAGATATGCCCCATGCCCGGGGTCATTTCCGGCAGCTCCTCGCGCCATTCCAGAAGCTGTCCCTTGGAACCCACCCTATCCTTCGGGAGGCGTTCCGCCGTCCTTTGGAATTCCTCCGCCAGGGGGTCGTCTAACCCCAGGATCTCATTGGCCTGAGCGCAAGCGCCAAACAAGGCCCGAAGCATCTGGCTGTCCATGGCCGGCCCGGCACAAATGGGGGTGTCGTGGCCGTCCGGCAGGAGGTAGCGGTTCTCCGGCGACACGGAAGGGCAAGTGACCAGTGCCCCGTCCCGGTCCTCCACAAGGAAATCCACGAAGAACAGGGCGAAATCCCGCAAAACGGAATACCATTCCTTGAGGAAGTCCTTGTCCAGGGTGAACAGGTAGTGCTCCCAAAGGTGTAACGCCATCCAAACACCGCCGGTGGTCCAAGGGGTAGATGCCATATACACATCCTGAGGGGCGCAGTCCCCGTAAAAGTCCGTGTTGTGGTGGCACACGGCACCCCGGCATCCGTACATGATCCGGGCGGTGTCCTTCCCCTTTTCCCACATGCGGCGAATGAGGTCGAACATGGAGGCGTGGATGTCGCCCAGGTTGGTGACCTCCGCAGGCCAGTAGTTCATCTGGGTGTTGATATTGATGGTATATTTGCTGTCCCAGGAGGGCACAAACTCCTGGCACCAGATGCCCTGCAGGTTCAAGGCGGCGGAACCCTCCCGGCCGCCGGAAACCATCAGATACCGGCCAAAGGCAAAGTACAGGGCCGCCAGGTCATTGTCTGCGGCACCTTCCTTCTTCAGCCGAATTCGATGATCCACCGCCATGTCCGGCCCTGGTCCCAGATCCAGCTGGCAGCCGCGCATTCTGGGCTCAAAGTCGGCGATATGGCGGGCTTTCAGGGCGTCATATCCCCTTTGTTCCGCCTTGCTCACAGCTCCCAGGGCAGTGGCAAGGGGATCGGCAACCCGGTTTTCCGTCGCCCCGGCCAAATACAGGCAAACCTCCGTCGCTCCATGGGCGAGAAGCTGGCTGTAGGGGTTTTCCACCGCGCCGTCCGTCACAAGGCGCACAGCGCTGGCAAAGCTGATTTCCGCCGCGTGACCCCGAATGATCAGAGTACGGTCATCCACCGTATGGTTCTCATCCAGGAGCATGCCCGCCCAGCCGCCACCCCGGGAGAACTTGCCGGGCCGCCTGTCGTCGGGCCTCTTCTCATCAAAAATGCGGCAGCGGTCCATCTGAACTCCCAGGCGGATGGCCCCCCTTTGGCTGGCCCGTATCCGAATGCACAGCACCTGATCCGGCTCGCTGACGAACATCTCCCGGGTGTAGGCGACGCCGTTTTCCGTATGGGTGATGGTCTGAATGCCCCGCATCAGATCCAGCTCCGCCCGGTAATCTTCCGCCCCCTCGCTGTTGGGAATCCAGCCCATGACAAAGGGAGTCTGCCGGTTCAGGGCGATGTCCAACTCTCCAAGGGGCTCGTAGTGGCGCATGGTGCTGGGTGCGCCGATCATGTACTGGGCTATTAAATCCTCCGCCCCCTTGATGTCCCCGGAGAGAACCTTTTCCTGTATGAGGGGCAGCTTCTCCCGGGTGGCCAGGTTGTTCCGGTCGATGAACTTGCCATACCAGAGGCTGTCCTCGTTGAGCTGGATCCGCTCAATGCCCGTATGTCCATACACCATGGCCCCCAGTCGCCCGTTGCCCATGGGCAGCGCATCAATCCAGCGCTCAGCGGCGCTTCCATAGATCATCCGGTAGTCCCGCGCGATCCTCTTCATCCTTTGCCCTCCTATGCATTGCTCTCCCGCTTCGGGCGGGGATAGACGGTCAACTTCAGCCGCGTGGCCGAAAGCACGGCCAGAATGGAAACGGCCATCTGAAAAATGAACAAGGGCTCCATGGAGCGAGCCTCCAGGTACGCGCCGATGCCCACGCTAGCGAAAGAAAGGGGCAGGAGCGCCATGCTCTTGGCCACAATGGAGTAAATGCTGCGGCTTTCCTCCACCACCTCCAGGATATAAGCCTGGTACCCTACCATGCCGCTGCGAGAAAAGCCGATGAGGAACACGGCGGCCGCGGCGAAGGCGAATGGAGCCCCCAGATGCAGGGCGCCAAAGCCGAACAGGGGCACCATGGCAGCGGTACCCTCCACCAGGAGCAGCATCCGCTTGATGCCAAAGCGGGAGGAGACCCTTCCCGTGATGAATCCCCCCAGCATGATGCCCAGCGTCTGGGCGATGAGCAGGTTGGAAATGGCGTCCGCCTCAAGGCCCAGGCCATCCTTGGCGAAGAGGAAGAAAAACGCGCTGACCGCCATGGATAGATTCCCAAGGCCGTTTGTGATAATGGCCCAGTTGTAGTCCCGATTCCGGAAGCTTAAGAGCAGCATGGCCAGATATGCCTTCGGGCTTCGCTCCTCCTGGGGGGAAACCACCACATTCCGCTCCCGAAGGGGCAAAAAGCATAGAACCGAAAGGGTGACCATGGCGCCGCCCAAGGCGAAGATGGCCGTATACTGGCCCATGGAGGAAAGAGAGGAGGATGCGCGGATCCCCTTGATGATCATGCTGGAGAAAAAAGTGATCACGCCGGAAAGGCCAAAGAGGGTGCCCAGCAGGCGGCCCCGCTTCTCCGGGCCGACGCAGTTGCCCAACAGGTAATTCCATGAGATGCCGGTAATGGGTTGGCAGAGGGAGAAAACGAACATGATGCCGAAGAAAAGGGCGATCATGGAGCCGCCCGACATGCCCAGCAGAAGCGCCAGGGGGATCAGCAGCAGCCCACCCCGGCCAACGCCGTTTAGGGCAAGGGTAAGCCTGCGCTTGCTGGGCGCCGCCGCCACCAGACCTCCAAAGAGCAGCGGCACCACGGCGGAGACCACCGAGCGCATGGTGCTCAGGCCACCGATAAGTCCAAGGCTCGCGCCCAGCTCAGACAAAAAGAGGGGAACGATGGTGGTCATGCCGATGATATCCTGGCCCAGCGTGTTGAAGAGCCCTTCCATGACGATGCAAGCATAGTTGATCTGGTCCCGCGTCCAGCGGGGATTTCTCTCGGTGCCGGTCAAAGAACCGTCCCCTTCCGCCGGTTTCCTGGCCAATGGGCGTTCAAATGCCTTGTGCCCGGATAACCCTACGGGTATCATATAGAATCATTCCGCACAATGGCAACTGTCATATCTTCATCTGCGGCGTCTCATATTTTATAGCCGGCGCCCGGGACGCCTCATGCCACTTCACGTTTTCCCCCTTTGGATGGGGGGGTGTTCCTTCGCAGTGGAAAATCGGACGCATCAGCGGTGGATGTGACGGTATACATCAATTCTCAAAAACGGTATATACAGAGGGGGGAATTGAATCCAGCTCAATCGAATGGCCGCACGGGTTTCCCGCGGACGCCCATGCGGAAAGGAGGGCTTTCATTGACTTTTGACTTCGACCGGACGGACGGCTGGTATTACGCCAAAGAGCTCACCGGGGGCATCTGGCGGATCAGCGATTGCGGAAGTGACAACCTCTATTTGATCCTTGGCGGGGAAAAGGCCTTGGTATTCGATACCGGCCATGGGGCCGGGGATCTGACGGGCTTTCTGCGCACCCTCACCTCCCTGCCCATGATCGCAGCCATGAGCCATGCGCATTCAGACCACGCGGGGGGCAACGACTTCTTCGATACCGTTTATGGGGAAGCGAAGGATATCGCCGGACTTTCCAAGGAGGGCATTGAGGAAAGGCGGAACAATGTGCGGAAAAATCGGACATTCCCGGACAATTATGTATTGCCCCGGGACATTTCCGTCCCCAAGGGGAGTGGCAAGATGCCCACGAGCCTTTCCGGCACACCCGCCCGGAAGGAGACTCTTGCCGTTCAGGAGGGAGACACGCTGGACCTGGGCGGCCGCGTCGTCCGGTTCCTCATGACGCCTGGGCACACGCCCGGGTCCATCTGCCTGCTGGATGAAAACACAAAAACCTTATTCACCGGCGACACCTATGTACCCCACGCCTATTGGGGTCCCATGTGGCTGCACATCTCCCACAGCACAAGGCTTCCGGTGTATCTGGAGAGCCTTCGGCACATGGCCGCCTCCGGCGCGAGGCGGATGCTTTCAGGCCACGGGGAGCACGGTTTCATCGACGCCGGGGTGCTCACGCCCTATATCGCCATGGTGGAGGCCATCGCCTCGGGCGAAAAGAAGGGCGAGCCCTTGGAAACGTTCATAGGCCAGGGATTGTTCCTCTCCTGCGGGGACAGTTCCATTGTTTATGCGGAAGACAAGCGTTAGGAGGGAACCAAATGCACCTGGAAACCAAGTTTTATAGCGCCGGGCTACCCCTTCGGGCCACCATTTTCCTGCCGGATAAGGGAAACGAGAACATTTTAGCCCGGGAAGTGGAGCGCTTCCCGGAGGATGCCGCCGTCGCCACAACGAAGTACCCAGCCATCGTCATATGCCACGGCAGCTACAGGGATCGGAATGACGGGCTGGACCGCTTTGCGGAAGTATTGGGGGAATATGGGCTGGTGAGCCTCCGCTTTGACATCCGGGGCCATGGGGTGGACTCCCCAACCAGGTACAGGCTTCTGCCCAGCTCCGAAATGCCCTATGACGTGTTTAACGCCATCAATTACCTGGAAAGCCTGCCCTTCATCGACCGGGGCCGTATCGGCATCACCGGTATCAGCCTGGGCGGCGCCCTGGCCGTGCAGATGCCTGCCATGGACAAGCGAATCCGGTCGTCCGTGCCCATGGCCTCCCCCGCCGGAAGCCGCCATGACACCCAGAAGCGCTGGGGCGACCGAACAGACGCCATCATGGAAATGCTCTATGAGGACGCCCGCGTCAACGCGGCCACGGGGATTTCCAGGATTATCAACCGGGAGAGCCTCCGGGCGGCCGGCGCGGGCGCCGCTTCAGCCATCGGCGTCGTCGACGAGTTGCTCTTCCCTGGCAACAGCGCCTACGCCACCCTGGAAAGCGTTCGAGACATGATGAACCTGAACCCCCTGGACTACGCGCCGGAAATCCGCTGCCCCATTCTCATCATGCACGGCGCCGCCGACAAGGCCATTCCCTGCGCTTGTGCGCGGAAGCTATACGACGCCATTCCGGAGGATGTACGCAAGGAGATCCGGCTTTATGAAGGCGTGGAGCACAACATGCCCCGAGATAAGCAGCGGGAGAAAATTTTTGCGGACGCGGCAAAATGGTTCCAGGAGACGCTGCAACAATCCATTTGAGGAGGATATAGACAGGATGAACGACGCTTGGAAGGACCCGTCCAAGCCCTTTGAGGAAAGGGCCGAAATTCTCGTCTCCCAAATGACCTTGGAGGAGAAGGTCAGCCAGATGACCTATTTTTCTTCCGCCCTATCCCGCTTCGCCATCCCCGAATACAATTGGTGGAACGAGTGCCTTCACGGCGTCGCCAGGGCCGGGGTGGCCACCATGTTCCCTCAGCCCATCGGCATGGCCGCCAGCTTCGACGAGGCGCAGCTTCAGGAAATCGCCGATATCATCGCCACAGAAGCCCGGATTAAGCATCACGCCGCGGCCAGCCAGGAGGACAGGGGCATTTACAAGGGCCTGACCATGTGGACGCCTAACATCAACATCTTCCGGGATCCCCGCTGGGGCCGGGGCCATGAAACCTATGGGGAGGATCCCTTCCTCACCGCCCGGATGGGCGTCGCCTTCATCAAAGGGCTCCAGGGGAACGATCCCAAGTACTTCAAATGCGTCGCCACGGCCAAACACTACGCCGTCCACAGCGGCCCGGAAGCGGACCGGCATACCTTTGACGCCATCGCGTCCAAAAAGGACATGGCGGAGACCTATCTGCCGGCCTTCAAGGCCGCCTTTGCCGAAGGCCATGTGTATTCTTATATGGGCGCCTACAACCGGGTCAACGGGGAAGCGGCCTGCGCGTCCACGGTATTGCTGCGGAAAATTCTGCGGGATGAGTGGGGCTTTGACGGCTATGTGGTCAGCGACTGCGGCGCCATCGAGGATATCTTTGAGCATCACAAGCTGGCAGAAACCGCCGCCGAGGCTTCGGCGCTGGCAGTGAATAACGGCATGGACCTATGCTGCGGCTTTATCTTCCCCCATTTGGTGGAGGCGGCAAAGAAGGGCTATATCAGCGAGGATGTCATCACCCGTTCCGCCTACCGGCTCTTGCTGGCCCGTTTCAGACTAGGCCTCTTTGATCCCCTGGAGGGCCAGCCCTATGCCGGTTATCCCTACACGCTCAACGACTGTGCCGAGCATCACGCCCGCTCTCTCCGGATGGCCCAGGACTCCCTAGTTCTGTTGAAGAATGATGGAACTCTGCCTCTGAACCGAAAGGCGCTCAAGACCGTGGCGGTCATCGGCCCCAACGCGGACAGCCGGGATGCCCTCAAAGGCAACTACACGGGCACGCCCTCGGAAACCTACACCATCCTGGAAGGGCTTAGGCAGCATGCCCCGGAAATCCGGTGGATTCTGGCGGAGGGATGCGCACTGTCCGGCGGCTCTATTGAGGAAAAGTGGGGCGAAGGCGGTTCTTACAGGATCGCCGAGGCCATGACCGCCGCAAGGCTGGCGGACATGACCATCGTTGTAACAGGCCTCAACGGCGACAAGGAGGGCGAGGAGGGCATAGGTTCCGGCGACCGAACCACCATGCTGCTGCCCGAATCCCAAAGGCTGCTGCTGGATGCCCTTGCCACCGTGAAAAAACCCATGGTGCTCCTGAACATGACGGGCTCCGCCACCGTATTCCCCCACGAGGATCGTTTTGGGGCCATCATGCAGGTTTGGTATCCAGGGCAGATGGGGGGCGTCGCCGCGGCCAACACCCTCTTTGGGGAGGCGAACCCCAGCGGCAGGCTGCCGGTCACCTTCTACAAAAGCATGGAGCAGGTGCCCGATTTCAAGGATTATTCCATGAAGGGCCGCACATACCGCTTTATGGAGGTGGAGCCTGCCTATCCCTTTGGTTACGGGCTGTCCTATACCCAATTTACCTATGAGAATCTCTCCGCCAAAGCCCAGGAAGGCGGCATTGACATCCAGGTCACCCTGCGCAACGCGGGAAACCGGGACGGCAAGGAAATCGCCCAGGTCTATGTGTCCTGGAACAACCCGGCCTTTGAGACCCCCATCCGCCAGCTGGCGGCTTTCTCCCCGGTATTTCTCAAAGCCGGGGAATCAAGCCGCCTGTCCCTGCGGGTAACTCCGGAACAGCTGGCCGTGTATGACCTGGAAGGCCAAGCCACAGCCCATCGAGGAAGCGTGACGGTCTATGTGGGCGGCGGCCAGCCTGACCCGCGAACAGAGATGTTGACAGGAACGAAGTGCCTGTGGGAAACGGTATCGCTATAACGAAAGTGAACAGAGAATCGGGCTGCCCCGCGATTGCGGGACAGCCCGATTGCTCTGGAAAGCGGCGTCAGCCCTGGTCAAGGCTATAGGTATGCCCCGCTTTCGCCTCAAACACCAGGCATTCTCCGTTGCTTCGGTCAACTTGGTAGGGAATCCCCGTTCCACCCGTCTCATCCGTGATCGCGACGGCCCGTCCGGGCCAGGGGTTCATCACCTGGCAGGGAATGCTCCGGCGGGCTTTTATCGCAACAGCGAGGACGCCGCTTTTGTCCTTGCTTGCCGAAACCTCAAATCCGCCCCGTGCAAGAAAGTCCCGGAAGGCAATGGTGCTGTCCTTTGGCACCACAGGGAACAGATAAATGCGGCCAGAACGGCTGTTGAGCAGCCGCTCCGGGGCGCGGATCACTTCCCCCGCCAGGAGGCTTGCGTCCTCGATCTTCACAGGCGTAATGTTGTAGCCCACCACCGTATGCTCGGCAAAAGCCCCGGCCAGGATATAGGGCTCGGTGTTATGGTTGTTGCGAACCGTATCCGCCGTGCGAATGATCAGTTCCCTTTGCTCCCTTTCGCTGTCCAGGTTGATTTCATCCGCCAGGGTGGCCGGGTAGTTTCCGGAGTTGATCTCATGATCCCCGGCTGACCAGCGGGGAATGATCCCCGGGTTTCCGGCGAAGATCTCCCCCATGCCCATCTGGAATGTGGGATACGGCGGCAGCTTTTCCGCCACCTCCCGCCAGCCGGGAACTTTATCCTCATCCAGGCCCAGGTATTCCCCGGCATCCGCCGCGCTCATGAGGACCTTGCGGAACATTGCGATGGCGCCCGTGGTGTCTTTGGCAAACTCCAGGCCGTAGGAAATGCCGTAACTCTCCGTCTCCACCGTGGGGTAGAGATGATAGTGTTCCCCATCCCAGCCACGCCGGGCAAACGCCTCGTAGAAGATGGCCAGCTCTCGAAGTAGCGGGTAAACTGTCTCCCGCAGGAACGTCTCATCTCCGTTATAGTCCCAGAAATTCCAAATGACCTTCATCACCTGGCCAGGAACCTCCATGCAGAAATCCAATGTCTGGTTCTCGATGTACCAGGGATCCGGCACCACGGGAGGCAGATACCCATGCCCCATGACCAGGCCGGGCAGGCCGTAGATGGCCTGGGCCTTTTCCTTCAGCGCCTCCCGCCAGCGCCACACCAATTGGGGCCACTGCAGCATCACCTCGGACCGGTTGCGGACGAACCAAGGCCCTTCCGTAAACAGCTCGTTATAGCAGGGCAGGGAGTGCCAAGCCTGGGTATCCACGTCAAAGGCGGCATAGCTGGCACTGCCCTCGTTCTTCCCCGGATTGGGGCGACAGAAGCCTCCATGCCCATAGGACCAGCTCAGATAGGCGTCATCCAGCAGCTTCCCATCGGCTTCCTCTTTTTTGTTGCCCTCGATGACGACTCGGCCTCTCTCCCGACCATCGTAATGGGTATCGTACCAGTCCCTGTTCTCCCGCTTCAATCCCTCAAAGCCAAGGCGCTCCGCTTCCAGCAGCATTTCCTTTGCGTCCTGAAGGAAGGTGGGCGACTCATTCAGGGTCACGACGGCGGCGTAGAACACGGCTTCCCCATCCCCCGCGCCTTCCAGCGTCCCGGTCCCCGCCACCCCCGGGGCCTCCCGAACCAGCTCAAACGCCCGGTCGATCATCTCATAAAGATCGTCATGGCCCACGGACTTGAAGGGAAGAATCAGTCGCCCCTGGGCGTCCCGGGGCATCCGCTGAGGGGTACCCAGATTCTTGGCAAGGCCCTGCCGCTCCACCAGAACGGCGTGCCCGGACACCAGCCCCACCAGGGCGTACCGGAATCCATCCGGGAAAGTGGCTTCCCCGGGAAAGCGCTGTTCAATCCAGAAAAAACGGCCGTCCATCCCGCTGACGGGTGGCTCGAATGGGCCGTTGAAGGCGGCGTCCGCCTCGTAGTCATAATAACCCACAGGATCCTGGGGATTCACTGGGTGATAGACCACCTTGCGCTGCTCCTTGGGAACGTAGTTCCCGTTGGCATCCATGTAGCGCCTGTGGCCCTGGTCCTGATGGCGGTGAAGGCGGAAAGCCAGAGGCTTGGTAAGGCCCGCGTAGACCGTGCGAATCGCCACCACGTTGCGCTTCATGCACATGGCGTACTCCAAGGCGAGGGAGGCGCCGCCCTTTTTCACAGCCACCCGGGTCGTTCCATCAGCCATGGACATGACCGCTTCCGGCTGTTCCGCCCCTTTCAAATCCTCCGCCAGGACGATCATCTGTCCTACGGACTTTTGGCAGGGAAACGGATAGGACTCGCTCCAGGCCTGCTTGTCAATGCGTCCGCCGGTTTCCAGCAAGGTGCCGTATTTAGGCCGTGTCAGGCCCACCCTGGGCATGTCGTCAAAGGCCCGGTTGGCTTCCGAATAGGCGCCTTTCATCACCTCATCCAGGGTCACTGGCTTTGTGCGGAAATACCGCCTGTCAAACACGTCGGTCTTGAGCATGCTCAAGGTCATCCTGTCGGGAGAGCCCCAAAGGGAGCCCTTCAGGGCAGGGGTGTAGATCCTAGGCGACCTGCCCATGGGGCGGTCAAAGGTGACGCCAGGATAGGTTTCGATGATCCCGCGGGCGAATGTCTTTTTAGCGGCCATATCCTTCAGGGGCTTTTGCGCCGCGAACAACGCCTTAAGCCTTGTGGCGGAACGGTTTTCCATGAAAACAATCCTCCTGCCCTTCTATTGAGTCTTATGGCAGCATCGTAACGCCTCCCGTTCCCAGAGGGAAGCGTCCGATCTTCATAAGCGTGTCATATCTTATGGTGAAATCCACCATATACCGATGTATACCTCTCACTTTTCCTGATGTCCATTGACAAAACGGGAATAAGCTCCCGCAATATCGGACACCGCATCATACGATCTGACAGTTTACAGACAAACCGTGGTTTGATAGGCTCACTTTAGGAACAAGGATACGGAAGGAGGGCGGCGCATGAGCCAAGCCATGGAAAAAAAGCGCGCCTTCGCCATGGTGAAGCAACCCTGGTATCAGCTGTTCTGGCGCCAACGGTATTTGCAGCTGTTCGCGCTGGCCGGCATCACATTTATCATCGTATTCCACTACATCCCCATGTTCGGCATCCTCATCGCCTTCAAGGACTACAAGATCACCTCGGGCCTCATGGGCATCTTCACAAGCCCCTGGGTCGGGCTGAAGTACTTCAAGGAATTCATCAACGACTACAACAGCGCCAGTATCATCCGCAACACGCTGGTGATGAGCGTCACCAAGTTGGTCTTTACCTTTCCCGTGCCCATCCTGCTGGCCCTGATCCTCAATGAAATCAAGGTCTCCTCCATCAAGCGGACGGTGCAGACGGTAAGCTACTTGCCCTACTTCATCTCCTGGGTTATCGTGGCCGGGTTCTGCCAGATCTTCCTTCGGGCCAACGGCGTCATCAACAGCTTCATGATGTCCACAGGGCTTTCCCAGGCCAACATCCCCTTCCAGACCACCGCCAAGTACTTTCTGCCCATCGTGGTCTTCACCTCCATCTGGAAGGACATGGGCTGGTGGGCCATCCTCTTCCTGGCCAGCATCACGGGAATCGATCCCACGCTGTACGAGGCGGCCAGCATTGATGGGGCGGGCCGGATGAAGCGGATCCGCTACATCACCCTGCCGGGCATCAAGAGCACCATCACCATCGTTCTGATCCTCGCCCTGGGCAACCTGCTGGGAGGCGGTCTTTCCGGCTCCAACTTCGAGCAGAGCTATCTGCTAGGCACATCGGGGAACATTGACGTTTCAGAGATCATCCAGACTTATGTCATGAAGGTGGGCTTATCCAAGCAGCGGTATTCCTTTGCCGCCGCCATCGGTCTGCTCCAGTCCATCGTCTCGGTGACATTGGTTCTGACCAGCAACTTTGCCTCCAAGAAGGTGACGGGAGAGGGGTTGTTCTGAGATGACGAGCGCAAGGATCAACAACAAAATCCGCCGCACCCCGGAGGACCGGATCGTGGATACCGTGGTCTATGCCGTGGCGGCGCTGGTTTTTCTCATCTGCTTCTACCCGTTCTATCTTTCCATCGTTCTGGCCTTTAACGAGGGCAAGGACGCGGCGTTCGGCGGCATCTACTTCTGGCCCAGGGCCTTTACCCTGGAAAACTTCACCATGCTGCTCAGGGACGCGGCCTGGGGCCGGGCGCTTTTCATCACCGCCTCCCGGACGGTGCTGGGCACCTGCCTCACCACCCTCTTTACCACGTTTGTCTCCTATGGCTTGTCCGAACGGAAGCTGGTGGGGCGGAAGGTCTACATGACCCTGATCATCTTCGCCATGTACTTCTCCGGCGGCATCATCCCCTACTACACCTTGTTGCGGAGCTTGGGGCTTCTCAACAAGTTTCTGGTGTACATCATCCCGGGGATGCTCAGCATGTTCTATGTGCTGGTGTCCATCTCATTCTTCGAGGATATTCCAAAGGAACTGGGAGAATCCGCCCGCATCGACGGGGCTGGGGAGCTGGCCATCTTCCTTCGGATCATCATCCCCATCTCCAAGCCCCTTCTGGCCACCATCGCCATCTTCACCGCCGTGGGCCATTGGAACGCATGGTATGACAGCGCCTTCTTCGTCCAGCGCAAGGAACTGCGCACCATGGGCTATCAGCTCATGGCCATCATCAACAAATCCAACGCCACCATGAACAGCAACATGACCCCGGAAGCCCTGGCCGCCGCCACCTCCACCACCATGTCGGTACAGCTGGCGGCCATGCTGGTGGCCGTGGCGCCCATCCTGGTGGTTTACCCCTTCTTCCAGCGGTATTTCATCAGCGGACTGACCATCGGCTCCGTAAAAGGATGATCCGGACAAAGAACTCCAGCCGATGCCCTATGGGCAGCGGTGGAAATATGTGAGGAGGAACCCCCATGAAGAAATCGATCATCGCCCTTCTTCTTTGCTGCCTGATGCTGGTGCCCCTGATGCCCATCTCGCATGCGGAAGCGCCCACCACCCTATCGGTTTTCATCGACCACTCCTGGTATCCCGTGGAATCCTTTACGGGCATCATCCCCGAGGAAATCACCAGGCTCACCGGCGTGATATTGGAGCCCACCATCGCCCTGGACGGCAACCAGCTCGGCGTCATGATCGCCTCCGGCGACCTGCCGGATCTGGTGTTCACCCAGAACATGGTCACCCAGATGTCCAGCGAGGATATCAGCTACTCCTATGAGGATCTGATCGCCGAGTACGGCTTGGACTGGCAGATCCCCGCCAAACAGCTGGGCATCGCCCGAGGCCTCTCCGAGGATGGCAAGGCCTATACCGTCCTGATGCACTACTCGGAAAAGGCGGACTGGGAGACTTCCAACGCGGTGCCCATGTCCGGCTCTCTGATGTATCGGACGGATCTATGGGAAAAGATGGGCAACCCCCCCATGACCAATTTTGACGAGCTTTTCGACGCGCTTGTCAAGGCCAAGGAGACATTCCCGGAACTGGAAGCGGCCCTGAAGCTGAACCAGAACTGGAATACCCTCACGTTCCGGTATCTGTACGGCATGTGCCAGCTGGACTTCATCGAGCAGCCAGACGGCCACTACCTCCACTACACCATGGATCCCCGCTACAAGGAAATGCTGGCTTGGCTGAACAAGTGCTGGCAGGCGGGCCTGATCTCCCCGGACGAAGGCTATTTCGTCAATGGCAGTACGGCGGTGCCCACCGGCACCTGGTTTGCCAGCGCGGGCTGTACCCAGAACATGCTCCCCGGCGCCCTGACCGAGCTTGCCAAGATCGATCCCTCCTACTCCGCCGCAGAGCTGGTGCCCTTTGAGCAGTCCAACTACCTGAACTCCGACATCGGCTGGTCCGGCGTGTTCATCACCAAGAATAACAAGGACCCGGAAGCTTCCATCAAGTTCATGCAGTGGATGTTCACAGAGGAAGCCCAGGCCCTGTGCCAGATGGGCCGCGAAGGCATCGATTACACCCTCAACGACAAGGGCTTGCCTGAATTCAGCGAGGAATGGAAAACCGCCATCGCGGACGGCACCCACAACCAAGTCTTCAACCCCTGGTTCTACTTCGGCGGTTCGGAGATCGTAGAGGCTAACGCCCGCGTTGCCACCACGGATCCGGCTTTGGTCGCCGATGCCTACAAGGTCATCCGCGAAAGGTTTGACAACCTGCCCTGGATCCAGGCCGCCCTGCCCAAGGGATCCTCCGATGAGAAGGTCATCCTGGACAAGATCGTGGAGATGGTCAAGACCTATGAGCGGAAGATCATCATGGCCAAGGATGACGCCGAGTTTGAGACGGTATACAACGAGTACGTGACAAACGCCACCAAAACCGGCATTGAGCAGCTGCAGGTCTACATGGATGGCAGGATCGCCGAGCTGATGCCGCTGTACAAGTAAAGAAAAAGGCTCTGATGGGGAGAAACGCAAGGAGGCAGCCGCCTCCTTGACCCCCGCCAGAGGGTTTGGCCCTCTTTGCTCCCTTCATTTCGCCTCTGGGCGGGTGAGGGGAGTTTTTAGCGGATGCCCTATGTGGCAATGAAGAAAGGATGTGGATTCCATTGACCGAAAAGACGCGCATCGCCATTATCGGCACCGGCGGCATCTCGCACTTGCACATCAAGCCTTATCTTAGCTTCCCGGATGTGGAGATTGTAGGGGCCTGCGACATCGTTCCCGGGAAAGCGAGGGCTTACCTGGATCAGTATGGGCTTGCCGGCGTGCCCGCTTTTGAGGATGTATCCGATCTCATCAAAAACGTGGCCATGGACGGCGTCAGCGTATGCAGCTACAACACCACCCACGCGGCCTGCGCCATCCCCGCCCTGGAGGCGGGCATTCATGTGCTGTGCGAAAAACCCATGTCCTTCACCCTGCAGGAGGCCGTGGACATGGTGCGGGCCTCCCGGAAGGCCCACACGATCCTCACCATCGGCTTCCAGCCACGGTATGAATACATGCGCCAAAAGGTGGATGAGATCATTGCTTCCGGCACCTTGGGGAAGGTATACTACATTCAAAGCGGCGGCGGGCGCAGGCGGGGCATTCCCGGCGGCACCTTTGTGGAAAAGGAAAAGGCCGGTTTTGGATGCCTGGGGGACATCGGTTGCTACGCCATTGACGAGTGCCTTCACGCGGTAAAATATCCCAAGCCTTTAACCGTATCCGCAATGGCCACCAACCATTTCGGCAAAAATCCCAAGTACTGGCCGGGGGCGGCCACCTTCGATGTGGACGACTTCTCCGTGGCCTTCGTCCGGCTTGAAAACGACACCACCTTCGTCTTTAAGGAATCCTGGGCGATGCACGCCGACTCCCTGGGGGACTATCTGTGGCTGGGCACCGAAGGCGCGATCAAAGTAACGCAGGGCTTTGACAAGCTGAACCAGCCGTCCTCCGTGTTGTATTTCACGGACGTGAACGGCCTGCAGATCGATTCTTGCATCCTCCCCTCTCGGGGCTTTAGCCCTTACTGGGGTGGCAAGGAGGACTACCACAAAGCCTTTGACAGCAAGGTACGGGCCTTTGTGGACGCCATTCGGACAGGCGGGTCTGCTCCCATTCCAGGGGAGGAAATCCTGTACAATCAAGCCATCTGCGACGGCATCTATCGCTCATCCAAACTGGGCCGGGAAATTGAGATCAAAATTCCCGCCATATGACACAAACACCAAGGAGGGCTTTATCATGGTCAATATCCTCATGGCGTCCAAATGGCATGTTCACGCGCCGGATTACGCCCGGGTCGTTTCCCAGCAGCCAGACGCGAAGATCACCTGCGTCTGGGACGACGAAATCGAGCGGGGCAAGGCATGGGCGGCGGAGCTGGGCGTCGCTTTCGAGCCGGATTTCCTTCAAGCGTTGGCCCGAAGCGATGTGGATGCCGTAATCGTGGACGCCCCCACCAGCGACCACGAGCGGGTGATCCTGATGGCGGCCAACGCCAAAAAGCACATCTTTACCGAGAAAGCCATGGCTCCAACGGTGGAGGCGTGCAAGCGCATTGAGGCCGCCGTAACCAGGAACGGGGTGAAGATGTGCGTCTCCCTACCCCACCTGACCACCTCCCTGGTGCAGTACTGCAAGCAGGCCATCGAAGAAGGCTGGCTGGGCGACATCCATTACATGCGCATGCGAATGGCCCACGATGGCGCCTCCCGGGGCTGGCTGCCGGATTATTGGTATGACACCGAAAAGTCCTGCGGCGGCGCCATGATGGATCTGGGGTGCCACCCCATGTACGCGGCTTCCTATCTTTTAGGAAAGCCTGCTCGTATCGCCTCCATGTTCAACAGCAGCCACTGCCCGCCTCCCGCGGAGGACAACGCGGTTTCCGTAGTGGAGTTTGAAAAGGGCGCCATCGCTGTGCTGGAAACCTCCTTCATCTCCCCCTTCCAGGCGGGCTGCTTTGAGCTGTTGGGCACAAAGGGCGCCATCATACAGGTTGGCCAGGAAGTGCGGGTTCGGGCAACGAAGTTCGGCGAGGGTTGGTTCATTCCATCCAAGCTGCCCCAGCCGTTGCCGGTTGTGCTGCGCTATTGGCTGGACAGCATCGAAAAGGGAGTTCCCGCGCCCCTGTTCACCCCGGAGCGGGGCACAGCCCTGACAAAGCTGCTGGAAAACGCATATGCCTCCCATCGGGAGCAGCGGATCGTCTCCATTGAGTGATACGGACAAATCGTTGTATTTTTTCGCCATATGCCATATAATGATCCCATGATCGGATCACGGGAGCGATCAATACTCGCGCAAAGGGTGATTCTCATGCTAAGAAGAATCGATACTGTGGCCTTCGTCTAAACCGAATCGGCAAGAATGAAAATGGCATGAACACGATGGGATCCACCGTGTGATTTGTGTGCTGTTCTGCCGCGGTGTGGACGATTCATCTGCCCTCCGCGGCATTTCCATGCCCATTCGGGAGGGCCGGAAGCGATCAAAGCATGGGAGGAACAGCATGCGTACAAAGCGCAACGGTTTTCAGTTTGGCAAATTCTTTTCTTACTATAGGCCCTACAAAAAAATGCTCATCACCGATCTGCTCAGCGCATCCGTCGTGGCAGTCATCGCGCTGGCCTTGCCCCTCTTGGTGCGGCATATCACCAAGGATATTTTAGAGAGCGGCATGGCAAACGCCATGGAGCGGATCTGGAGGACCGGCGGCATCATGGTGGTTTTGGTCATCCTCCAAGCCGTCTGCGGCTACTATGTGGATGGGCAAGGCCATTGCATGGGCGCCATGATGGAGAGCGACATGCGGGCGGAGCTCTTTGACCATTATCAGAAGCTGTCGTTCGCCTTCTACGATGGGCGGCGCACAGGAGAGCTTCTCTCCCGCATCACAGGGGACCTGCTCAACCTGGCGGAGCTCTATCATCACGGGCCGGAAGATTACATCATCTACCTGGTCCGGTTTATCGGCACATTCATCATCCTGATGGGCATCAACGGCTGGCTGACCCTGGTGGTCTTTGCCTTTGTCATGGCGATGATCGTCTACATGCTCCATTTCAGCAAAAAAGTGAAGATCGCCATGGGCAAGAGCCGGGAGAGGATTAGCGATGTGAACGCCCAGGTGGAGGACAACCTTTCCGGCATCCGCATCGTCCAGTCCTTTGCCAATGAAGCGCTGGAAAAGGGAAAATTCGGGCGGGAAAACCGGCGCTTCCTGGGGAGCCGCAAGGCGGTTTACCTGAGCGAGGCCATATGCTATGTGGGCATCGGCACCCTAGCCCAGCTGATCACCGTGGCGGTGGCCGTGGTGGGCGGCGCGGCGATATTAAAGGCTTCCCTGGATTTGGCGGATGTGATCACCTTTCTGCTCTATGTGGGGTATTTGGTGGAGCCCATACAGAAGTTGGCCCATCTGACCAACCAGTTCCAGGAGGGCGTCGCCTGTTTCGAGCGGTTCATGGGCATCATGAACATTCAGCCGGACATACAGGACGGGGCGGGCGCCCTCCCGCTTACAACAGCCCATGGCGATATACGCTTTGAGAACATCCGCTTCAGGTACAACGAAGGCCACGAGTATGTCCTGAGGGATCTTTCCCTTTCCATCAAGGCGGGGGAATACGTGGCCCTGGTGGGCACGTCCGGCGTGGGCAAAACGACGCTTTGCTCCCTCATCCCCCGCTTTTACGAGGCTGAGTCGGGCAAGGTGCTGGTGGATGGCAAGGATGTGAAAACCCTGCGCCTCCAGGATCTGCGGCGGCATATCGGTGTGGTGCAGCAGGACGTGTATCTCTTCGCGGGAACGGTCATGGAGAACATTCTCTACGGCAAACCGGGAGCCAGCCGGGAGGAGGCCATGGAGGCCGCCAGGAAGGCCAACGCCCATGGGTTCATCATGGGCCTGCCCAATGGCTATGACACCGAGATCGGCCAGCGGGGCGTTCGGCTCTCCGGCGGGCAAAAGCAGCGTCTGAGCATCGCCCGGGTGTTCCTGAAAGACCCAGCCATCCTCATCTTCGACGAGGCCACCAGCGCCCTGGACAGCGAAAGCGAGAAGGTGGTCCGGGAATCCCTGGAAACCCTATCCAAGAACCGGACGGCCTTGGTCATCGCCCATCGGCTGTCCACCATCCGAAACGCGGAGCGCATTCTGGTGCTGACGGATCATGGCATCCATGAAGAAGGCACCCACGAGGCCCTGATGGCCCAGGGGGGTGCCTATGCCAGGCTGTATCATACAGCTTTGGACATTCATCAGGGCTGATTGCCATTCCGACCATAGCCCATTTCCTGGAGAGTTTGGGCCAGAATGTGGAGGCGCTCGCTGAGCCGCTCGTCCTGCTTGCGCAGAGCGGCGTCAAAGAGGGCCATGTCCTCGTCGATATGGGCGTTGTCCGTGCAAACCTGCACCGTCATGGCATCGCCCTGCAAACCGATTCGCTCCAGCACCGGGTGCTCCGGATCATAAGGCCTGTGATACGCCTCGCCAAGGTATTGCTTGGCTTTCAGGATGAGCAGCGCCAGGTCGAGCACCCGGTGCAGGGGCATTTCCTCGCTTTGGCGGGACCACTTTTCCCCGGTATACCGCCAGATCTTCGCGGAGACGTCCACCTTCCCCCGGTCATTCCACTGAGCCAGTCCCAGGGAGAGGCCTTGGGCGGGATCATAGCCGTCCGCCCAGTCAATCCTTTGGTACTCCGGCGCGGTGAAGACGGGCTTATGCTTCAGGGTTGTTGGGATGTTCATGGATTTCCTCCAGTAATCTATTTGTTTAGTAAATTACTGATGTATTTTATCACGATCCTCAAATTGTTGTCAATGAACAATTGCATTTGGGCCCATCTTTGGATATGATGTGTTTACCAATATGTGTCAGGGATCGCGGAATTTGGCGAGTTATTACTCCGGCATCGAAAAGTCGGAAGAGATGCACGAGAGATTTTTTCGCCCAGCAAGGAGCTGGAACGAGGCGTAGCAGCGCTACGCTGAGTGAAGGGCGACGCCACTGGACGGAAAAAGATCCGTGCCAAATTCCGA